>NZRL01000134.1 GCA_002696205.1 Rhodospirillaceae bacterium
GGCGTGTTCGGCGACACCGGGGCCGTTCCCGGCGCCGCTGTGAACGCTCGGGAATGCGTGACGTTCTGCCGCCGCAAGCCGGGCCATTTCCTGATGCCGGGGGCGGCGCTCTGCGGTGCCGTGCGTGTCGCCGATATCGGCATTCCCGGCGCCGTGGTCGCGGCGCAGACACCGGATACCTGGGTCAACAGCGCGGACCTTTGGTGGCCGGACTTCCCGGTCCCGGGCCCGGACGATCACAAGTATACGCGCGGCCATCTGGTCGTCTGGGGAAACGGGGAGATGCCTGGGGCCGCGCGAATGGCCGCCGCCGGCGCCCGCCGGGCGGGGGCCGGAATGGTTTCCATCGCCTGCCGGGATGCGGATGCCGGTCTTTTCCGCGCCGGTGCGCCCGGAGTGCTGGTCCGTCCGCTGGACGACACGGCGGCCTACGCGGATTTCATTCAAGGTCGGGTCAAGGCACTGATCGTCGGGCCCGGCGCGGGCACGGACGGTGCGACGCGTGACCGCGTTCTGGCGGCCCTCGCAACCGGCAAGCCGATGGTGCTGGACGCCGACGGGATCTCCGCCTTCGCGGACGACACAGCGCCGTTGATGGCGGCGCTCCATGACCAATGCGTGATGACGCCGCACGAAGGCGAGTTCGCCCGCGTCTTCGCCGACGACGGCGACCGGGTGACGAAGGCCCGTAAGGCGTCGGTGGCGAGCGGCGCGGTCGTCGTGCTGAAAGGTTTTGATACGGTGATCGCGGCCCCCGACGGTCGGGTGATCATCAATGCCAACGGGTCGCCTTATCTGGCGACGGCCGGAACGGGCGACGTTCTGGCCGGAATGATCGGTGGATTGCTGGGCCAGGGCATGCCGCCATTGGTCGGCGCGGCGGCGGCGGTCTGGCTGCATGCGGCGGCGGCGCAGGTCGTTGGCCACGGCCTGATCGCCGAGGATATCCCGGACCTTTTGCCGACGCTGATCCGGGGGCTTCCAGGGGGCGTGGCGGCCGGTCCCGAGGGGGAAGTTTTAACCGTTTTGCCCCTTGCGCCGGGGGATGAAAACGAACAGGTTTAGAGCTGGTGCCCGAACGCTTTTAAAGGAAGTGTCATGACCGAACATAAGCCGAGCAGTTTCCTGGATCGGACCCTGACCAATCTGCGTCGGGGCTGGCAGTCGATCGCCGGTTCGTCCTACGACGAAGAGGCCGCGAGCACGCGCCCGGACCTGCCCGACGACGACGCCGGGCATATCCTGGAGCAGATGCGCGAATGCCTTGAAAACAAAGGCGGCGAAGTCTCCGCCCGCGTGCGTGCGGCGGCCTTGGGGCGGGTCTATCTGGCGCTGGACAAGAAAGGCCGCGACAAGTTCCTGCGTCTGATGGCGGAAAACTTCGGCACCGACGGCAAGGCGATCGACCGCGCGACGGACGAATACCGCGCCGCCACGACCGATGCCGAACGTCTGGACGCCCAGCTTGCCATGCAGAACAGCCTGCAGGCGCCGTGGCGGCGCTTGCTGACGCAGTTCAACGCCTTGCCGGACGGGGTCAAGTTCCTGGTCGACCTGCGCGCCGAGTTGCTGCCGTTGGCGAAAAAGGACCCCAAGTTGAAGGCCATGGAGCACGACCTGCGGGAGCTTCTGGCCAGCTGGTTCGACGTGGACTTCCTTGAGTTGCGCCAGATCGCCTGGGACAGCTCATCGGCCTCGTTGCTGGAAAAACTGATCGCGTATGAAGCGGTGCACGCCATCGACGGTTGGGAAGATTTGAAGAACCGGCTGGATTCCGACCGCCGCTGTTTCGCCTATTTCCATCCGCGCATGCCGGATGAGCCGCTGATCTTCGTCGAGGTCGCGCTGGTCAACGGCATGGCGGCCAACGTGCAGACGTTGTTGGATACGGACGCACCGGCATCCGACCCCACCGCCGCCGATACGGCGATTTTCTATTCGATCTCGAACGCGCAGAAGGGCTTGGCGGGCATCAGCTTCGGCAACTTCCTGATCAAGAACGTGGTGCAGCACCTTTCCGGCGAATTCCCGAACCTGAAGACATACGCGACGCTGTCGCCGATCCCCGGGTTCCGCCGCTGGCTCGACGAAATCATGGCCGAGGGCGAGCCCAAGTTGTTCTCCGCCGAGGAGCGCAAGGCCTTGAACGCGGCGTCCGGCCGCAAGGGTGGGGCCAAGGGCTCGCTGCTGGCGGCGCTCGACAGCCCGACCTGGATCAAGGATCAGAAGACGGTCGCGGCGCTGCAGGGGCCGTTGACGCGGCTGGCGGCGCGCTATCTCGCCAAGGAAAAAGGCCGGGGACGGCGGGCCCGGGATCCGGTCGCGCATTTCCACCTGTCCAACGGCGCCCGTCTGGAGCGTCTCAACTGGCTTGGCGATACCTCCGACAAGGGCTTGGCTCAGTCGGCGGGGCTGATGGTCAACTACCTCTATGACCTGAACCGGATCGAGAACAATCATGAGGCCTATACCCTGAACGGCAGCGTCGATACCTCGTCCGGCGTGAAGGCCGTGCTCAAGGGGTGACGCACCGCCCCGCGTCTTCCTTGGTTTCCCGCCGGAAACGCTGCCTGATTTGGCGGTTGTAATCATCGCCAGAATGGATAAAGTCGCGCCGCTCGATGACGGCGCGGCGGCTTTGCCGGCCCGTCCTGGGGCGCCAAGCGGGCGTGGCGGAATTGGTAGACGCGCCAGGTTTAGGTCCTGGTGGCCATTGGTCGTGGGGGTTCAAGTCCCTCCGCCCGCACCATTCATCACCTTCGGCCTCGAATGACGGACGAACGGAAAGGGTGGAAATCCGGCGGTTTTTCATTGCCGGGAAGGGGGGCGGAGCCCTATATATCCGCCTCTTGAGTTGAAGACATATTCTTGGTTTACCGGCGGGGCCCGCCAAAGGCCGATCCGCCACAGATTTCCGAACGGGAGTTCCATGCAAGTCGTCGAGACAAAATCCGAAGGCCTGAGCCGCGAGATGAAAGTCACCGTGGCCGCCAAGGACATTGAAGAGAAAATCAACCTGCGCCTCGAAGAAGTCGCACAATCCGCCTCTCTGCCCGGGTTCCGCCCCGGCAAGGTGCCCGTCGGCCTGCTGCGCAAGCGCTACGGCCCGGCCATCATGGGTGAGATCCTGGACCAGGCGGTCAACGATTCCTCGCAACAGGCGCTGGCCGAAAAGGGCATTCGCCCGGCGACCCAGCCGCATGTCGAGATCACCTCGTTCGACGAAGGCAAGGACCTGGAATACACCATGTCCGTGGATATCCTGCCCGAGATCGAGCCGATGGATTTCTCCAAGCTTTCCCTGGAGAAGTTGGTGCTCAAGCCCGACGACAAGCAGGTCCAGGAGATCCTTGAGAACCTGGCCGGCGCCCACAAGACGTCGGAGCCGATCACGTCCAAGCGCAAGTCCAAGTCCGGTGACGTGCTGTCGATCGACTTCGTCGGCAAGCTGGACGGCGTCGAGTTCGCCGGCGGCAAGGCCGAAGGTTATCACCTGGAACTGGGCTCCGGCTCGTTCATCCCCGGCTTCGAAGATCAGCTGATCGGCGTCGAAGCGGGCGCCGACGTCGAGGTCAAAGTGAACTTCCCCGAGGAATACGCGGCCAAGGATCTGGCCGGCAAGGAAGCCGTGTTCGACGTCAAGGTTCACGAAATCCGCGAGGCCGCACCGGCCGCGATCGACGACGAACTGGCCAAGAAGGCCGGCCTGGAAAGCCTGGACGCCCTGAAAGAGCGGATCGTCGACGGTCAGCGCCAGGAATTCGACCAGATGGCCCGCATGCAGGTCAAACGCAAGCTGCTCGACCAGTTGGCCGACAACCACGAATTCGAAATCCCGCCCAAGATGGTGGAAATGGAATTCGACAACATCTGGGCCCAGTTCGAAGAACAGCGTCAGCAGGACAAGGCCGCCCATGATCACGACCACGATCACGAAGGCCACGATCATGACCACGACCACGATCATGATCACGAGGACGACAAGTCCGACGAGGAGCACAAGGCGGAATTCCGCGAGATCGCCGAACGGCGCGTCAAGCTGGGCCTGTTGCTGTCCGAAGTCGGGCGGATCAATGAGATTCAGGTCTCTCCCGAGGACATCAACCGCGCGATGCTGCAGGAAGCCCAGAAGTATCCGGGGCAGGAACAGCAGGTTCTCGAGTTCTTCCGCTCCAACCCGCAGGCCCAGGAACAGATCAAGGCGCCGGTGTTCGAGGAGAAGGTCATCGACTACATCATCGAGATGGCCAAGGTCAGCGAGAAGCCCGCGACCTTCGAGGACCTGATCAAGGTTCTCGAGTCCGAGGACGAGGAAGAGACCAAGAAAAAGCCCGCCGCCAAGAAAAAGGCCGCGCCGAAGAAGAAAGCGGCGGCCAAGGACGACGGCGACGCGGCGGCCGACAAGCCGGCCAAAAAGAAACCGGCGGCAAAGAAGCCGGCGGCGAAAAAGGAGTAGCGGCGACGGGGCCGGGGGCGCTATCAGGGATGAGGCGACCCCGACCCCGGGCCACTCCGGCCCGTCCAACCACAAGCACCACGTACAAGGCCGGCTGAATAAGGCCGGGAGCATGATAAGGACCGAGGCATGAACGACCCCCACGACATCTACATGAACACTCTTGTGCCCATGGTCGTCGAGACGACCAATCGGGGCGAGCGTGCCTACGACATCTATTCGCGCCTGTTGAAGGAGCGCATCATCTTCCTGACCGGTCAGGTGGAAGATTACGGCGCCAGCCTGATCTGCGCCCAGTTGCTGTTCCTGGAATCGGAAAACCCGACCAAGGACATCTCGCTCTACATCAATTCGCCGGGCGGCATCGTGACTTCCGGCCTCGCCATCTACGATACGATTCGCTACATCCGCCCGGAAGTTTCCACGGTCTGCATCGGTCAGGCGGCCTCCATGGGCTCGTTGCTGCTGGCCGGCGGCGCCGCCGGCAAGCGCTTTGCGCTGCCCAACGCGCGGATCATGGTTCACCAGCCTTCGGGCGGGTTCCAGGGCCAGGCGACGGATATCGAAATCCACGCCCGTGAGATCATCGCTCTGCGTCAGCGGCTCAACGAAATTTACGTCGAGCACACCGGCCAGTCGCTGGAAACCATTGAAAACGCGATGGAGCGTGACAAATTCATGACTCCGGAAGACGCCAAGGAATTCGGCCTGATCGACGAAGTGGTGTCCAGCCGTCCGTCCTCCGGCGAAGACGGCGACGGCAAATCGGACTGACGTCCGGCCGCTTCATCCGCATGATGCCCGCCGTCCCAAGCCGGACGGCGGTCCAACCCCCGAGCCCGCCGCTCGCCCATACGCCTTTTGGCATAGCGACAAAAGCGTGAATGTGATTGAGTGTTGCTCAAGGGTCCGGTTAACATGGACCCTCACCCAGGAGGCGGCGCGGGACCAACAGGATTAACAATGACGAAATCAACCGGCAGCGACTCCAAGAACACCCTTTATTGCTCGTTTTGCGGCAAGAGCCAGCACGAGGTCCGCAAGCTCATCGCGGGACCGACGGTCTTTATCTGCGATGAATGCGTTGAACTCTGCATGGACATCATCCGTGAAGAGCACAAAACGAACCTGGTGAAATCCGGTGACGGCGTGCCGACGCCGCTCGACATTTGCGCGGTGCTGGACGACTACGTGATCGGTCAGAGCGCCGCCAAGCGTGTTCTTTCCGTTGCGGTGCATAACCACTACAAGCGCCTGAACCACGGCAGCAAGAACAACGATGTGGAGCTGGCCAAATCGAATATTCTGCTGGTCGGTCCGACCGGTTGCGGCAAGACGCTGCTGGCCCAGACGCTGGCGCGCATCCTGGATGTGCCGTTCACCATGGCCGATGCGACGACCCTGACCGAAGCCGGTTATGTCGGCGAGGACGTCGAAAACATCATCCTGAAGCTTCTGCAGTCCGCCGACTACAATGTCGAGCGCGCGCAGCGCGGCATCGTCTATATCGATGAAGTCGACAAAATAAGCCGCAAGTCCGACAACCCCTCCATAACCCGCGACGTGTCGGGCGAGGGCGTGCAGCAGGCTTTGCTCAAGATCATGGAAGGCACGGTCGCCAGTGTGCCGCCGCAAGGCGGGCGCAAGCATCCGCAGCAGGAGTTCCTGCAGGTCGATACCACCAACATCCTGTTCATTTGCGGTGGTGCCTTCGCCGGCCTGGACAAGATCATTTCAGCCCGCGGCAAAGGCTCGTCGATCGGCTTCGGCGCCGACGTGCGCGCCCCGGAAGATCGCCAGACGGGCGAAATCCTGGCCGAGGTGGAGCCGGAAGATCTGTTGAAGTTCGGCCTGATCCCCGAATTCGTCGGCCGTCTGCCGGTCGTTGCGACGCTGGAAGATCTGGACGAAGAAGCCCTGGTGGAAATCCTCACCAAGCCGAAGAACGCCCTGGTCAAGCAGTACCAGCGCCTGTTCGAAATGGAAGACACCAAGCTGACGTTCTCCGATTCGGCCCTGAAATCGATTTCCAGCAAGGCCGTGGAGCGCAAAACCGGTGCCCGTGGCCTCCGTTCGATCATGGAGAGCATTCTCCTCGACACCATGTTCGACCTTCCTGGGATGGAGGGCGTGGAAGAGGTCGTCATCAACGGAGAAGTGGTGGAAGAAAGCGCCAAACCGCTGTTCATCTACGGCGAAAAGGCCGAAGAAGTGGAGACCAGCGCGTAGTCGCGCGCCGGATCAATCCCCTGATTTCCGCGCCCGCGCCCTTGCGCCGGGGCGTTTCATCCCCCACCTTTGTTGTGAAGATTTTCCAACCCGCCGCGCCAATCCCGGCGCGGCAATCCCATAGTGTTGAGGCCAGATGTACCCAGCCATGAAGTCCCAGCAGTTTCCCGTCCTGCCGTTGCGCGACATAGTCGTGTTCCCGCACATGATCGTGCCGTTGTTCGTCGGCCGCGAAAAGTCGGTGCGCGCGCTCGAGGACGTGATGCAGGACGACAAGCAGATCCTTCTGGTCGCCCAGAAGAACGCCGCGCAGGACGACCCCACGGCGGAGGATATTTACTCCGTCGGTACGGTTTCCACGGTGCTTCAGTTGTTGAAGCTGCCGGATGGCACGGTGAAGGTCCTGGTCGAAGGCGTGCAGCGGGCCAAGGTCACGGAATTCGTCGATAACCCGGCCTTTTTCGAGGTCGAGGCCGAACTGATTCCCGAGGAAGAAGGGGATGAGAACGAGCTTGAGGCGCTGTCCCGCTCGGTCATCAGTCAGTTCGAGCAGTACATCAAGCTGAACAAGAAGATCCCGCCGGAAGTTCTGGTCTCCATCAACCAGATCGACGAGGCCGATAAACTGGCCGATACGGTGGCGTCGCACTTGGCCCTGAAAATCTCGGAAAAGCAGGAGCTTTTGGAGATCGAGTCGGCCGCCGAGCGCCTGGAGCGCGTCTATTCCCACATGGAATCGGAAATCGGCGTTCTGCAGGTCGAGAAGAAGATTCGCAACCGGGTCAAACGCCAGATGGAGAAGACCCAGCGCGAGTACTATTTGAACGAACAGCTCAAGGCCATTCAGAAGGAATTGGGCGAAACCGACGAAGGCAAGGACGAGGTCGCCGAGATCGAAGAGAAGATCGGCAAGACCAAGCTGACCAAGGAAGCCAAGGAAAAAGCCGAGGCCGAATTGAAGAAGCTCCGGTCCATGAGCCCGATGTCCGCCGAAGCGACGGTCGTGCGCAATTACCTGGATTGGATGCTGTCCATTCCGTGGAAGAAGCGCACCCGCGTGAAGAAGGATCTGGTGAAGGCCGAAGAGGTCCTGAACGTGGACCACTACGGGCTTGAAAAGGTCAAGGAACGTATCCTCGAGTACTTGGCCGTTCAGAATCGTACAAATAAGGTCACTGGACCGATCTTATGTCTCGTGGGCCCTCCGGGCGTCGGTAAGACGTCGCTGGGTAAGTCCATCGCCAAGGCGACCGGGCGCAACTTCGTGCGCATGTCCCTGGGCGGCGTGCGGGACGAATCGGAAATCCGCGGCCACCGGCGGACCTACATCGGCTCGATGCCGGGCAAGGTCGTGCAGGGCATGAAGAAGGCCAAGTCGTCCAATCCGCTGTTCCTGCTCGACGAAGTCGACAAGATGGGCCAGGACTGGCGCGGCGATCCGGCGTCTGCTCTTCTGGAAGTGCTTGATCCGGAACAGAATTCCTCGTTCAACGACCATTATCTGGAGGTCGATTACGACCTCTCGGACGTGATGTTCGTGACGACGGCGAATACCCTGAATTTGCCGGGGCCGCTGCTCGACCGCATGGAGATCATTCGTCTCTCCGGCTACACCGAGGACGAAAAGATCGAAATTGCCAATCGTCACCTGATCCCCAAGCAGGTCAAGGCGCACGGCCTGAAGAAGGACGAATGGTCCATCTCCGAAGGCGGCATGCGCGACCTGATCCGCTATTACACGCGGGAATCCGGGGTTCGTAACCTGGAGCGCGAGCTGGCCAATTTGGCCCGTAAGGCGGTCAAGGAGATCATGCTCGGCAAGTCGGACACCATCAAGGTGACGGCCAAGAATCTGGATAAATACGCCGGAATCCGCAAATACCGCTTCGGCGAGATCGAAGCCGATGACATGGTCGGCGTCGTGACCGGCCTGGCCTGGACCGAAGTCGGCGGTGAGCTGCTGAACATCGAAGCCGTGATGGTGCCTGGGAAGGGCAAGATGACGATCACCGGCAAGCTCGGCGACGTCATGCAGGAATCCATTCAGGCCGCGCGGTCCTACGTGCAGTCGCGGGCGCCGTCGCTGGGCATTCTGCCGCCGCTGTTCAACAAGCGGGACATCCACGTCCACGTTCCCGAAGGGGCGACGCCGAAGGACGGCCCCTCGGCCGGTGTCGGCATGGTCACCTCGATCGTTTCCGTGCTGACCGGCAACCCCGTGAAGAAAGACGTCGCCATGACCGGCGAAGTCACCCTTCGTGGCCGGGTTCTGCCGATCGGTGGGCTCAAGGAAAAGCTTTTGGCGGCGCACCGCGGCGGCATCAAGCTGGTCCTGATTCCCAAGGACAACGAGAAGGATTTGGAAGAGATTCCCGAAAATGTGAAGAAGGGCCTGGAAATCGTGCCCGTTACGACCGTCGACGAGGTGCTTTCCAAGGCTTTGGTCAGCCCCGTTACACCGGTCGAATGGGACGAGGATAAGGCCGATCTCGAGGCCGGCGCCCTGACATCCGGGGGCGGCGACGACGACGATGTGGGGGGCGTGGTTACGCACTGAACCAACCCAAGTCGTTAAGGTAAAACACCTTTTAAGCGGGCCGCCGGATCATCCGGCGGCCCGTTGCTTTTCCGGCCCTGTTTCATGGGTTGAAAATCGTTTCCGAACGCATTCTTCCGAAGTCGGAACGAATACCTTGAAATTGGTCGAAACCCGCAAAAATCTGGGGAAAACTGGGGCATTGACGTTGACGCCCCAGGGGTGCGGACTTACACTCACCCGCGTTTCGAGAAGGCGATTCCTCGCCCGATCAAAAGCATAAATCCTATTTGTCCCAACCTTTATCCTTTCAGCAAGAGGGGGCCTTCAATTGAACAAGAATGATCTGATCGCAGCCGTTGCCAACAGCACCGGTTTGTCCAAGTCCGATTCCGCCAGCGCGGTTGACAGCGTTTTCGACGCGATCGCCGGCGCTTTGAAGGGCGGTGATGAAGTCCGCCTGGTCGGTTTCGGTACCTTCAGCGTCACCAAGCGTGCCGCGACCACCGGCCGTAACCCGCGGACCGGCGAAAGCATCCAGATTCCGGCGTCCAACCAGCCTAAGTTCAAGGCTGGCAAGGGCCTGAAGGACGCGGTCAACTAAGACCCCGCGTCCCAGCCGTAAAGTATACGCCTGCAGATCGGCCGCCGATTTATCGGCGGCCGATTTGATTCGGGCGACCTTCGGGGCGGGCAGGGCGCATTGCCGTCTTGTGCCGGCCCGTGCCTGGCCTTAAATAAGGGCGCGGTTCCGATCGGGAATCGGGCGGTTAGCTCAGTTGGGAGAGCATCTGGTTTACACCCAGAGGGTCGGCGGTTCGAACCCGTCACCGCCCACCATCCTTCTACAATGATCCATGATGAGACCTTCTTTGCGGAGGCGACGGGGATTCGGGGGGCATGCCGCCCGGAAACGGGCCGTCGCGGCAGGGGGCTGGGCCCCGGTTTCCGCCGGTTTTCATCGAACTGAAAAATATCCGCCGATCGTTCTTGACACCTGTTCGGGGGCTGGACTACATATCGCGCTCTTTCGCGCACCGGGTCCTTCGGGGCCGCGTTGAAAGACCCTCTCAAGGGGGTGTAGCTCAGTTGGTTAGAGCGCCGGCCTGTCACGCCGGAGGCCGCGGGTTCGAGTCCCGTCACTCCCGCCATTTTCCCCATAAATCGGCTTTCCATAACCCGCGCGCGGCGGTGCGGCATCTTTGCGCCCATCCGGCGATAAAACCTTTGAAATTTATCCGGTTATCGGTCACTTTCCCTCGTAGTCATCGACGTCGCCGCGGCGCGACGATCTAAGTATTCATTCGGGGGAACCAAGGCGGGGGCCGGGGACAGGGAGTTCGGCGTGAACGATTTGCTATTGGAATATCTCCCGATCCTGATCTTCATCGGGATCGCCGTGGCGCTGGCCGGCGCGATCATGCTCGGCTCTTTCATCATCGGTACGCAGAACCCGGATGTTGAAAAGAACTCGGCATACGAATGCGGGTTCGAAGCCTTCGACGATTCCCGCGGCCGGTTCGACGTTCGGTTCTATCTGGTGGCGATTCTGTTCATCATCTTCGACCTTGAAGTCGCGTTCCTGTTCCCCTGGGCGATCAGCCTGGGATCGATCGGCGTCTTCGGTTTCTGGTCGATGATGGTCTTCCTGGGAATCCTGACCATCGGTTTCGTTTACGAGTGGCGCAAAGGCGCCCTCGAGTGGGAATAGGAAGGGGCCTGACGGCATGAGTGCTGTAACCCAACCCGGTATCGACCCGGCAGCAGGGCAACCCATCGGCCCCGGCGCCGAGCAGGACGAGATTCTCGCCCGCGTTACCCAGGAATTGCAGGACAAGGGGTTCGTCCTGGCCAACGTCGACAAGTTGGTCAACTGGGCGCGCACCGGCTCGCTCTGGCCGATGACCTTCGGTCTGGCCTGCTGCGCCGTGGAAATGATCCACGCCTATATGAGCCGCTATGACCTGGACCGCTTCGGCGTCGTGCCGCGGCCGAGCCCGCGCCAGTCGGACGTGATGATCGTCGCCGGTACCCTGACCAACAAGATGGCCCCGGCCTTCCGCAAGGTCTACGACCAGATGGCGGAGCCGCGCTACGTCATCTCCATGGGCTCCTGCGCCAACGGCGGCGGCTATTATCATTATTCCTATGCCATCGTGCGGGGATGCGACCGGGTGGTACCGGTCGACGTCTACGTGCCCGGCTGCCCGCCGACGGCGGAGGCGCTGGTCTACGGCATTCTCCAGTTGCAGAAGAAGATCAAACGGACCGGCGCTCTCTGGCGTTAATTTTCCCGGCCCAAGACGAAACCCAGGTACGGAACAAGACCAAAAAAGACCATGGATCAGGCTCTTAAGGAACTTGCCGAACATCTCCGCGACCAGCTCGGTGACAAGCTGACCGAGGCCGAGGTGCGACTGGGCGAATTGACGATCACGGTCCAGCGCGATTCGATCGTCGAGGTGTTGAAATCCCTGCGGGACGATTCGAACTGCATGTTTCATCAGCTGATGGACGTCTGCGGCGTCGATTATCCCGACGACAGCCCGCGCTTTGAAATCGTCTACAACCTGCTGTCGATGACCCACAACACGCGCATTCGGGTCAAGCTGCGCACGGACGAGGACGATCCCGTGCCCTCGGTGGCCGGTGTGTTCTCCACCGCCAACTGGTTCGAACGCGAAATCTGGGACATGTACGGGGGGTTTTTCTCCGATCATCCTGATCTGCGCCGCCTGCTGACCGACTATGGCTTCGAAGGTCATCCGCTGCGCAAGGACTTCCCGCTGACGGGCTATGTCGAAGTCCGCTATGACGACGAACAAAAACGCGTGGTCTACGAGCCCGTGAAACTGACCCAGGAGTTCCGCAACTTCGATTTCGAAAGCCCCTGGGAAGGTATGGAGCGTGTCGTCCTGCCGGGCGACGAAAAGGCCGAAGCGGAACCGGAAGAAGAAGAGACCGAGGCGTCGTAACGAGATGGCCGAGACCCAGATCAAGAACTTCAACCTCAACTTCGGCCCGCAGCACCCGGCGGCGCACGGGGTTTTGCGCCTGGTCCTGGAAATGGACGGCGAGGTGGTCGAGCGCGCGGACCCGCATATCGGTCTGCTGCACCGGGGCACGGAAAAGCTGATCGAATACAAGACCTATGCCCAGGCCGTGCCGTATTTCGACCGCCTGGACTACGTCGCCCCGCAGAACCAGGAACACGCCTTCGTTCTGGGGGCCGAGAAGCTGCTGGGCATCGAGGTGCCGAAGCGCGGCCAGTACATCCGCGTGCTCTATTGCGAGATCGGCCGGATTCTCAACCACATCCTGAACATCACGGCCTTCGCCATGGACGTCGGCGCCATGACGCCGATGCTCTGGGGCTTCGAAATTCGCGAACGGCTGATGGAATTCTGCGAGTCGGCCTCGGGTGCGCGCCTGCACATGAACTATTTCCGTGTCGGCGGTGTCGCGCAGGATTTGCCCGCGGGCCTTCTGGAAGACATCGGCAAATGGGCGGACGAGGAATTCCCGGCGTTCATGGACGATCTGGAAAGCCTGCTGACCGGCAACCGTATCTTCAAGCAGCGCACGGTCGATATCGGGGTGATCAACGCCGAACAATGTTTCGATTGGGGCTTTACCGGCCCGAACCTGCGCGCTTCGGGCATCGCCTGGGATTTGCGCAAGGCGCAGCCCTATGACGCCTATGCGGAAATGGATTTCGACATTCCCGTCGGCAAGATGGGCGATTGTTACGACCGCTACCTCGTGCGCATGATCGAGATGCGGGAAAGCTTGAAGATCATCAAGCAATGCGTTGAAAACATGCCTTCCGGCCCGGTCAAATCGACCAACAAAAAGGTCACGCCGCCGACCCGGGGCGACATGAAACAATCCATGGAAGCCTTGATCCACCACTTCAAACTGTTTACCGAGGGCTTCCACGTTCCCGCCGGCGAAACCTATACGGCCGTCGAAGCGCCCAAGGGCGAATTCGGTGTCTATCTGGTGGCCGACGGCTCCAACAAACCGTTCCGTTGCAAGATCCGCGCGCCCGGTTTCGCGCATCTTCAGGCGACGGAATTTCTGTCGAAAGGGCATATGCTCGCCGACGTGGTGGCGAACATCGGCTCGATCGACGTTGTGTTCGGTGAAATCGACCGGTGAGCGGCATGCAGACAGAACAACCGTCGAGCTTCTCCTTCACGTCGGAGAACCTGGATAAAGCCAACTGGCATATCGCCAAGTACCCGGAAGGCCGGCAGCAATCCGCCGTCATGCCTTTGCTGGACCTGGCGCAGCGTCAGAACGGCGGCTGGATTCCGCAGGCGGCGATCGAGGTCATCGCCGACATGTTGGATATGGCGTCGATCCGCGTGTACGAGGTCGCGACCTTCTACACCATGTACAACCTGAGCCCGGTCGGCGAACATTTCGTGCAGGTCTGCACGAACCTGCCGTGCTGGCTGCGCGGCTCGGATCAGGTCATGGACGCCTGCAAGAAGGTGACCGGCTGCGGCAACGGCGAAACCTCGGCCGACGGCAAGTTCACGGTGCTTGAGGTCGAATGCCTGGGGGCCTGCGTCAACGCGCCGATGATGCAGATCGGTGACGACTATTACGAAGATCTGGATTCGGCCTCGACCGAGGCGATCCTCAATGCCCTCAAGGCGGGTGAGACGCCCAAGGTCGGATCGCAAGCCGGCCGCCACACCTGCGAGCCCGCCGGTGGGATCACGTCGTTGACGGACCGGTATCCGGACCGGGCGGCCAAGTCAGGAGGCGACGACTGATGCTAGCCGACAAGGACCGCATCTTTACGAATATCTACGGCTTCGACAGCCCTTGGCTCGACGGCGCCAAGGCGCGCGGCGATTGGGATAACACCAAGAAGCTGATCGAAATGGGCCGCGACAAGATCGTCGATGAGATGAAGGAATCCGGCCTGCGCGGACGCGGCGGGGCGGGTTTCCCGACCGGCGTGAAGTGGTCCTTCATGCCGAAGGAAATCGGCGACCGGCCGCATTACCTCGTCATCAACGCGGACGAGGGCGAGCCCGGGACCTGCAAGGACCGCGAAATCATGCGCTCCGAGCCGCATAAGCTCATCGAAGGTGCCTTGGTGGCGAGCTTCGCCATGGGTGCCCATGCGGCCTATTGCTATGTGCGCGGCGAGTTCCATCACGAGATCGCTTCGCTGCAGAAGGCGGTCGACGAAGCCTATGAAGCGGGCCTGATCGGCGACGATGCCTGCGGCACCGGCTGGAAATTCGATTTCTACGTCCATTCCGGCGCCGGGGCCTATATCTGCGGCGAGGAAACCTCGCTGATCGAAAGCCTCGAAGGCAAGAAGGGCCAGCCGCGCCTGAAACCGCCGTTCCCGGCGGGCGTCGGCGTCTGGGGTTGCCCGACGACGGTCAACAACGTCGAATCCATCGCCGTCGCGCCGACGATCCTGCGCCGTGGCGCCGACTGGTTCTCCGGCATCGGCCGTCCGAACAACGTCGGGACCAAGCTGTTCAACATCTCCGGCCATGTGAACCAGCCCTGCACGGTCGAGGAAGAGATGGGCATTCCGCTCAAGGAATTGATCGAGAAGCATGCCGGCGGCGTGCGCGGCGGTTGGGATAACCTGCTGGCGATCATTCCGGGTGGGGCCTCGGTGCCGATCCTGCCGAAATCGATCTGCGACACGGTGCTGATGGATTTCGACAGCTTGCGCGAAGTGCGCTCGGGCCTGGGCACGGCGGCGATCATGGTCATGGACCAGTCGACCGATGTCATCAAGGCGATCGCGCGCTTGTCGGCCTTCTACAAACATGAAAGCTGCGGGCAGTGCACGCCGTGCCGCGAAGGCACCGGCTGGATGAGCCGCGTCATGCAGCGCATGGTCACGGGCAACGCCCATGTGGATGAAATCGATACGCTGGAAGAAGTCACCCGCCAGGTCGAAGGGCACACCATCTGCGCCCTCGGCGATGCGGCGGCATGGCCTATTCAGGGACTGATCCGCCATTTCCGCCCGGAAATGGAGAAGCGCATCCTGGATTTCCAGGCACGCTCCCAGGCGGCGGAATAGAACGGGTAGGGGTTTGAGGTAGATGCCAAAGATCACCATCGACGGCGAAGAACTGGAAGTCGAAGCCGGCATGACCGTCCTGCAGGCCTGCGAGCAGGCCGGCAAGGAAGTGCCCCGGTTCTGCTACCACGATCGTCTGTCCATCGCCGGTAACTGCCGGATGTGCCTGGTGCAGATGGAACGCTCGCCGAAGCCGGTGGCGTCCTGCGCCATGCCCGTGGGCGACGGCATGGTCGTCTACACCGATACGCCCGAAGTGAAGAAGATGCGCCAGGGGGTGATGGAATTCCTGCTCATCAACCACCCGCTGGATTGCCCGATCTGCGATCAGGGCGGCGAATGCGACCTGCAGGACCAGGCCATGGCCTATGGCATGGACCACGGGCGCTATAAGGAAAACAAGCGCGCCGTCGAAGACAAATACATGGGCCCGCTGATCAAGACGATCATGACCCGCTGCATCCATTGCACGCGCTGTGTCCGCTTCTCGACGGAAGTCGCCGGTGTCACCGACATGGGCCTGATCGGCCGGGGCGAAAACGCGGAAATCGTCACCTATCTGGACCAGGCCGTGAGCTCCGAGCTGTCGGCCAACGTCATCGATTTGTGCCCGGTGGGTGCCCTGACCTCGAAACCCTATGCCTTCATGGCCCGTCCGTGGGAATTGAAGAAAACCGAAAGCGTCGACGTTTCCGACGCCCAGGGCTGCGCCATTCGCGTCGACAGCCGGGGCCCTGAGGTGATGCGCGTGCTGCCGCGCCTCAACGAAGACGTCAACGAGGAATGGATTTCCGACAAGGCCCGGTACTGGGTCGACGGCCTGAAACGCCAGCGCCTGGACCGGCCCTATGTGCGCGGCAAGAACGGCAAGCTGGCCCCGGCCACCTGGAACGAAGCCTTCGCCGCCATCGCCAAGGCGACCAAGGGTGTTTCCGGAAGCGAAATGGCCGCCATCGCCGGGGACATGGCCGATTGCGAAAGCATGCTGGCCCTGAAGGACCTGATGACGGCGCTCGGCTCCGCCAATATCGATTGCCGCCAGGACGGATCGAAGGTCGATCCCACGGTCCGGGCGTCCTACACCTTCAATTCCACCATCGCCGGGATCGAGGATGCCGACGCGTTGTTGATCGTCGGTGCCAATCCCAGGTGGGAAGCGGCCGTACTCAACGCCCGCATCCGCAAGCGGCATCTGATGGGCAAATTCCCCATCGCCGCCATCGGCCCGGCGATTGATCTGAGCTATCCGGTCGATTGGCTGGGTGAAGGCGCGGATGTCCTGGCCGAAATCGCGAACGGCAGCCATCCCTTCGCCGAGGTTCTCAAGACCGCCGAGAAACCGATGATCATCGTCGGCTCCGGCGCCGCCGCGCGGCCCGACGGGGCGTCGGTCCTGGGTCTGGCCCGTCAGATCGCCGAAGCCTCCGGCGCCGTGTCCGGCGATTGGAACGGCTTCAACGTATTGCAGCGTGCGGCGTCCCGAGTGGGCGGCCTGGATCTCGGCTTCGCCCCGGGTGAGGGCGGCCTTGACACCGCCGGTATCCTGGACGGTGTGACTTCCGGATCGATCAAGGTTCTGTATCTGCTGGGTGCCGACGAAATCGCAAGCAAAGACCTGGATAAGCCCTTCGTGATCTATCAGGGCCACCATGGTGACGCCGGGGCGCATGTCGCCGACGTGATCCTGCCGGGTGCCGCCTACACGGAAAAAGACGCGACCTACGTCAACCTGGAAGGCCGGGTGCAGCGGGGCCAATTGGCCGTATTCCCGCCGGGCGAGGCCCGCGAGGATTGGAAGATCGTTCGCGCCCTTTCCGACGTTCTGGGCCAGACGCTGCCCTACAGCACGCTCGCCGAGGTCCGCCAGGGCCTGGTCAAGGCGAACCCCGTGTTCCAGGGCATCGACGATATCCAGGCGGCGGAATGGGGTGAATTCGGCGCGACGGGCGGCGTTTCCGGCGCCTTCACCTATCCGGTCGCCAATTTCTACATGACCGACCCGATCAGCCGTGCGTCCGCCACCATGGCCGAATGCACCGACGAAATCCTGGGCGGCGGAGAAGGGAAGACCGGCACCGATGGTTGAGGCCTGGAACAGCTGGATCTGGCCGACGGTCTGGATCGTTATCAAAATCCTCGTGATCGTGGTGCCGATCCTGTTGTCGGTCGCCTATCTGACGCTGGCCGAACGTAAGGTCATCGGCGCCATGCAGCTGCGCAAGGGGCCGAACATCGTCGGTCCCTTCGGCCTGTTCCAGCCGCTGGCCGACGGCGCCAAGCTGTTCCTCAAGGAAATGATCATTCCGTCGGGCGCCAACCCGGGCGTGTTCATCCTGGCGCCCTGCGTGACCTTCGCCCTGGCGCTGATCGCCTGGGCCGTGATTCCGTTCGGCGAGGGCCTGGTTCTGGCCGATATCAACGTCGGCATCCTGTATCTGTTCGCGGTTTCGTCGCTGGGCGTCTACGGCATCCTGATGGCCGGTTGGGCGTCAAACTCGCGCTATGCCTTCCTCGGCGCGCTGCGGTCTGCGGCCCAGATGGTGTCCTACGAAGTCTCCATGGGCTTCGTGATCATCACCGTGCTGCTCTGCGTCGGATCGCTGAATTTGTCGGCCATCGTCGAGGCGCAGCGCGGCATGTGGTTTGTCTTCCCGCTGTTCCCGATGGCCGTGATCTTCTTCATCTCGACCCTGGCCGAGACCAACCGCCATCCCTTCGATCTGCCGGAAGCGGAAGCGGAACTGGTCGCGGGCTACAACGTCGAATATTCGGGCATGGCCTTCGCCCTGTTCTTCCTGGGTGAATACGCCAACATGATCCTGATGTCGGGGATGACCACCGTGTTGTTCCTGGGCGGTTGGCTGCCGCCGTTGGATATCGAGCCGCTCAACTGGATCCCCGGGCCGATCTGGTTCGCCGCCAAGATCGCCTTCTGTCTGTTCATTTTCATCTGGGTGCGCGCCACGTTCCCGCGCTATCGCTACGACCAACTGATGCGCCTGGGCTGGAAGGTCTTCCTGCCGCTGTCGCTGTTCGCCGTCGCGGTCGTCGCCGGTGCCTTGCTGGCCTTCGGCTGGCTGCCCACGCCGGTGGCGGGTTAAGGGTAGGAGAGTCCCATGAGCTTTATCGGACGCAGCGCCAAAGCCCTGTTCCTCAAGGAACTCGTCTCGGGCATGGCCTTGACCCTGAAATACTTCACCAAGCCGAAGGTGACGCTCAACTATCCCTACGAAAAGGGGCCGCTGAGCCCGCGTTTCCGGGGTGAACACGCGCTGCGCCGTTATCCCAACGGGGAAGAACGCTGCATCGCCTGCAAGCTCTGCGAAGCCATCTGCCCCGCGCAGGCCATCACCATCGAGGCCGAACCCCGCGCCGACGGCTCGCGCCGCACGACGCGCTACGACATCGACATGGTGAAGTGCATCTACTGCGGCTATTGCGAGGAAGCCTGCCCGGTCGACGCCATCGTCGAGGGCCCGAATTTCGAATACGCCGCGGAAACCCGCGAAGAACTGCTCTACGACAAAGCCAAACTGCTGACCAACGGCGACCGCTGGGAAACCGAGATCGCCGACCGCCTGCGCGCCGACGCGCCCTATCGCTGACCGAAGGGGCGCCGGCCGGATCGCCGGGCACCGCCGACTGAGAAGACCAAAAGGATCGACGAGGAGAGTATGAGGGGAATTCAGAACAACGTCCGCGCAGTCACATGCGCGGCGAACGGGAAGGGAGCCGGCGCATGATCGTCGAGGCCCTCGCGTTCTATATGTTCGCCTTCATCGCCGTGGCGGCGGGTGTTCTGGTCATTTCGTCCAAGAACCCGGTGCATTCGGTGCTGTTCCTGATCCTCGCGTTTTTCAACGCGGCCGGGTTGTTCGTCCTGATGGGTGCTGAATTCCTGGCGATGATCCTGGTCGTCGTCTATGTCGGCGCGGTCGCGGTGCTGTTCATGTTCGTGGTCATGATGCTGGACATCAACTTCACGCAGATGCGCTCGGGCTTTCTGCAGTACCTGCCGCTGGGCGCCCTGATCGGCCTGATCCTGTTGGCCGAGATGGTCGTCGTCGCGGGCGGCTGGCAGTCGATCTCCGCCGGCGCGCAGATGGCCAAGGCCGTTGCCCCGATTGCCGAAGGTACGACCAACACCCATGCCCTGGGCGGCCTGATCTATACCCATAACGTCTACCTGTTCCAGGCGGCGGGAATGATCCTGCTGGTCGCCATGATCGGCGCCATCGTGCTGACCCACCGCCGCCGCGACGGCGTCAAGAAACAGCGCATCGCCGACCAGAACGCGCGCGGTACCGATACGGTCGAGACCCGCAAGGTCGAAGTCGGGAAGGGGATCTGATCATGTGGGAAATCGGGCTGAGCCATTACCTGACCGTCGCCGCGATCCTGTTCACGCTGGGCATCTTCGGGATCTTCCTGAACCGGAAGAACGTCATCATCATCCTGATGTCGGTCGAACTGATGCTGCTGGCGGTGAACATCAACCTGGTCGCGTTCTCGACTCATCTGGGTGACATGATGGGGCAGGTTTTCGCCCTGTTCGTGCTGACCGTCGCCGCCGCCGAGGCCGCCATCGGCCTGGCCATCCTGGTCGTGTTCTTCCGCAACCGCGGGTCCATCGACGTCGAAGACATCAACATGATGAAGGGCTAGGGACAGAGACATGATCGAAAT
This sequence comes from Rhodospirillaceae bacterium, assembly GCA_002696205.1. Lineage (GTDB taxonomy): Bacteria > Pseudomonadota > Alphaproteobacteria > Rhodospirillales > Casp-alpha2 > UBA1479. The sequence continues at coordinate 19,981 of NZRL01000134.1, forward strand.
ACTCGCTGTCTTCCTGCCGCTCATCGGGTCGGCGCTGGCCGGTCTGATCGTCTTCATGCCGCAGGACGATAAGGCCAAGCAGCACAAGATGGACGTGCTGGCGCAGTGGATTACCTGCACCGGCCTGATCCTGTCGGCGATCTGCGCCGTCATCCTGTTCAAGGACGTCGCGTTGGACGGCAACGCCCGCGTGACGGAGCTGTTCACCTGGATCGATTCCGGCACGCTGGAAGTTTCCTGGGCGCTGCGGGTCGATCAATTGACCGCCGTCATGATGATCGTCGTGACCGGCGTCTCGGCCATGGTGCACATCTATTCCTGCGGCTACATGCACCACGACAAGTCGATCCCCCGGTTCATGGCGTATCTGTCGCTGTTCACCTACTTCATGCTGATGCTGATCACCTCGGACAACCTGGTGCAGCTGTTCTTCGGCTGGGAAGGGGTGGGCCTGGCGTCCTACCTGCTGATCGGGTTCTGGTACGACCGGCCGACGGCCAACGCCGCGGCGATCAAGGCCTTTGTCGTCAACCGGGTCGGTGATTTCGGCTTCGCGCTGGGCATCTTCGCGACCTTCATGCTGTTCGACACGGTCAATCTGGACACCATCTTCGCCGCCGTGCCGGGCAAGGCCGACGCGACGCTGAACGTGTTCGGCGGTGAGTTCGACGCGCTGACGGTCTGCTGTCTGCTGCTGTTCGTCGGCGCCATGGGCAAATCGGCGCAGTTGGGCCTGCATACCTGGCTGCCGGACGCCATGGAGGGCCCGACGCCCGTTTCCGCCCTGATCCACGCGGCGACAATGGTCACCGCCGGTGTCTTCATGGTCGCGCGCCTGTCGCCGATGTTCGAATATTCCGAGGTGGCGCTGACCGTCGTCACCATCGTCGGCGCCTCGACCTGTATCTTCGCCGCGACCATCGGCTGCGTGCAGAACGACATCAAGCGCGTCATCGCCTATTCGACCTGTTCACAGCTCGGCTACATGTTCTTCGCCTGCGGCGTCTCGGCCTATTCGGCGGGCATCTTCCACCTGATGACCCACGGTTTCTTCAAGGCGCTGCTGTTCCTGGGCGCCGGTTCGGTCATTCACGCCATGTCGGACGAGCAGGACATGCGCAAGATGGGCGGCATCTGGAAACACATCAAGGTGACCTACATCCTGATGTGGATCGGCTCCCTGGCGCTGGCGGGCATTCCGCCCTTCGCCGGGTTCTATTCCAAGGACATCGTGCTCGAAGCGGCCTACGGCGCCCATACCGGCGTCGGCCAGTACGCCTTCTGGCTGGGCATCGCAGCGGCCTTCCTGACCGCGTTCTATTCCTGGCGCCTGATCGTCATGACCTTCCACGGGGCACCCCGTGCCGACGAACACGTCATGGCGCATGTTCACGAAAGCCCGCCGGTCATGGTCATTCCGCTATTGGTTCTGGCCGTCGGGGCCTGCTTGGGCGGCATCCTGGCCTACGACCTGATGGTCGGCCATCACATGGCGGAATTCTGGGGCAAGTCGATCCTGGTGCTGGATCATCACAAGGCGATCGAGAACGCCCACCATGTGCCGACCTGGGTCAAGCTGCTGCCGCTGATCGTCGGTGTCGCCGGGATCGCGCTGGCCTATCTGCTGTACATGTTCAAGCCGGAAATCCCCGGCATGATCGCCGCCAAGTTCCGGGGCATCTATCTGTTCCTGTTGAACAAATGGTACTTCGACGAGCTCTACGACAAGATTTTCGTCAAGCCGTCGTTCTACCTGGGCCGCAACTTGTGGAAGACCGGTGACGGCACGCTGATCGACGGGCTGGGCCCGGACGGCGTTTCCGCCGCCGTGAAGAACATCGCGCGCCGGGCATCGGCGCTGCAGACCGGGTACCTGTACCACTACGCCTTCGCCATGTTGGCGGGCATCGTGGTGCTGGTGACCTGGTACCTGATGACGAAGGCGGGGTAACGCGATCATGGATTGGCCCATTCTATCTCTGGTCACCTTCCTGCCCCTGGTCGGGGTGGCGCTGATCGCCTTCGTGCCGTCCGAGAACGCGGAAAACGCACGGCGCGTGGCGCTTTGGGTTTCCGGCGGCACCTTCCTGGTTTCGCTGCTGATCTGGTTCAATTTCGACCGCACGACGGCGGATTTCCAATTCGTCGAGGAAGCGGCCTGGATGCCGATCGCCGGGATTTCCTACCGCGTCGGCGTCGACGGCATTTCCATGCTGTTCGTCATGCTGACGACGTTGCTGACGCCGATCTGCATTTTGGCCAGTTGGGAATCGATCAAGGTCCGCGTGAAGGACTACATGATCGCCTTCCTGATCCTGGAAGTCTTCATGGTCGGCATGTTCGTCGCCCTCGACCTGTTCCTGTTCTACATCTTCTTCGAAGCCGTCCTGATCCCGATGTTCATCATCATCGGCGTCTGGGGCGGTCCGCGGCGCATCTACGCCAGCTTCAAGATGTTCCTCTACACGCTGTTGGGCTCCGTGCTGATGCTGCTGGCCATGCTGGCCATGTACTTCGACGCCGGCACGACCGACATCACGGTCCTGCTGACCCATGATTTCCCGGCGTCCATGGAACCCTGGCTGTGGCTCGCCTTCTTCGCGTCCTTCGCGATCAAGGTGCCGATGTGGCCCGTTCATACCTGGCTGCCCGACGCCCACGTCGAAGCACCCACGGCGGGTTCCGTCATTCTGGCCGGTGTGCTGCTGAAATTCGGCGGCTACGGCTTCCTGCGCTTCTCGCTGCCGATGTTCCCGGAAGCCAGCCTGATGTTCACGCCGCTGGTCTACACGCTGTCGATCATCGCGGTGATCTATACCTCGCTGGTGGCGCTGGCCCAGGAAGACATGAAGAAGCTGATCGCCTATTCATCGGTCGCGCATATGGGCTTCGTGACCATCGGCGCCTTCACCATGACCGTGCAGGGGATCGAAGGCTCGATCTATCAGATGCTCAGCCACGGCGTGGTTTCGGCGGCGCTGTTCCTGGTCGTCGGCGTGGTCTACGACCGCGAACATTCGCGCGAGATTGCCCATTACGGCGGTCTGGTTGAACGGATGCCGGCCTACGGCATCACCTTCATGCTGTTCATGCTGGCCTCGGTCGGCCTGCCGGGCACCGGCGGGTTCGTCGGCGAATTCCTGGTTCTGTTGGGCGCGTTCCAGTCCAATTCCTGGGTCGCCGCCTTGGCCGCCACGGGCGTGATCCTGGGCGCGGTCTACATGCTTTATCTGTACCGCCGGATCATCTTCGGCAAGCTGACCAAGGAACATCTGGCCAAGATCAAGGACATGAACAAGCGTGAGATCGCGGTCTTCGCGCCGCTCGTCGTCATCACGCTGTGGATGGGGATTTATCCGACCTCGTTCCTGGACGTCATGCATGTCTCGGTCGAAAACCTGTTGAAACACGTCGAAACGGCACTGGCGGCCGCCGGCCACGTCGGCATGGCCGGGCGCTGAGGGAGAGACGGACGCGATGACCATCGATCAAATCATTCCGGCTCTGCCCGAAGTTTTCGTCGCCTGCATGATCATGGCGCTGCTGATGCTGGGCGTGTTCCAGAAGGGCGCGCTCGCCGATCAGGACGTGAAGAGCTTCCGCCTGATTTCCGGCCTCTCCATCGGGGTGCTGGGCCTGGCCATTCTGCTGGTCGTCATGCTGGCCGACCGCCAGTTGATGGCCTTCAACGGCATGTTCGTGGTCGACGGCTTCGCGACCTATACCAAGGTTCTGGTGCTGATCGCCTCGGCCGCCGCCATCGTGCTGTCGTCCGGGTATATGGAACGCCACGGCGTTGCGCGCTTCGAATACGCCATCCTGGTGGTCTTCGCGACGCTCGGCATGATGATGATGATTTCGGCCAACGACCTGATCTCGCTCTACATGGGGCTTGAGATGCAGTCGCTGTCGCTTTACGTCGTCGCGTCGTTCCAGCGGGAAGATCAGCGCTCGACCGAAGCCGGCCTCAAGTATTTCGTCCTGGGGGCGCTGGCGTCCGGCATGCTGCTCTACGGCGCGTCGCTGGTCTACGGCTTCTCCGGCACGACCAATTTCTCGGCCCTGGCGGCCTTGCTGCAGGGTGGCGAGCCTTCGGTCGGGCTGGTCGTCGGCATCGTCTTCGTGATCGCGGGCCTTGCGTTCAAGGTCTCCGCCGTGCCGTTCCACATGTGGACGCCCGACGTCTACGAAGGGGCGCCGACGCCGGTCACCGCGTTCTTCGCCGTCGCACCCAAGATCGCGGCCCTGGCACTGTTCACCCGCGTGATGATGGAGCCGTTCGGCGATGCCGCCGCCAGCTGGCAGCAGGTGATCATTTTCGTTTCCGTCGCCTCGATGATCCTGGGCGCCGTCGCCGCCGTCGCGCAGAAGAACATCAAACGCCTGATGGCCTATTCGTCCATCGGGCATGTGGGCTACGCGTTGATCGGCCTGTGCGTCGCCAACGAAGCGGGCGTGCGCGGTATCCTGATCTATCTCGCCATCTATCTGGTGATGAACGTCGGCGCCTTCGCCTGCATCCTCTGCATGAAGCGCGGCGACCGGATGGTCGAACAGATTTCCGATCTGGCGGGCATGTCCAAGACCCATCCCAAGATCGCCCTGGCGCTGCTGATCTTCATGTTCTCCATGGCCGGCGTGCCGCCGTTGGCGGGCTTCTTCGCGAAGCTGTACATCTTCTCGGCCGCCGTCGATGCGGGGCTCTACACGGTCGCCATCATCGGCGTGCTGACCAGCGTCATCGGCGCGTTCTATTACCTGCGCATCGTCCGGGTGATGTATTTCGAGGACGCCGAGGATCCGTTGGACGCGCAGGTCGGGCGTGAGTTGAAGATCCTGATCGGCGTCACCGCCTTCATCATCTCGTTCTTCTTCGTTCAGCCGAACCTGATTCTCGATCCGGCGGCGGCGGCTGCGAAGGCGCTGCTCGCGGGCTGACCGGCCCGGCAGGTCGCCCCGAGCAGGAGTCCGCCATGGACGCGCCGAAACTTCCCTCGCTTTTCAATCTGGTCGCGCTGGACAGCGTCGACAGCACCAACGCGGAAGCCCGCCGTCTGGCCGAAAAGGGACCCGAGGAAACGCCCGAGGGCACCCTGGTCTGGGCCGCGGAGCAGACCGCCGGTCGCGGGCGGCGCGGGCGGACCTGGGTCAGCCCCAAGGGAAACTTCTACGCCTCGATCGTCCTGCGCCCCGAAATCCCGTTGAAGGACGCCGCCCAATTCGGCTTCGTCGCCTCGCTGGCCGCCTTCGATACCATCGGCAGCCTGGCCCAGCCCGGCACGGACGCCCAGACGAAATGGCCGAACGACCTGCTGATTTCCGGGCGCAAGGTCGCGGGCATTCTGTTGGAAGCCCAGGGCGGCGCCGGGCCCGACGCGGTGCCGGACTTCGTCATCGTCGGCGTCGGCGTCAATCTGATGTCCTATCCCGAAGATGTGGAGTTTCCGGCGACAGCCCTGATCGATGAAGGCACGACAGTCATGCCGCCGGAATTTCTCGAAGGGTTCGCCAAGCATTTCCTGGCCTGGACGCGCATCTGGGTCGACGAAGGGTTTGAACGCCTGCGCAAGAACTGGGTCTGGCGGTGTGGTCAGGTGGGAAAAGAGGTCGAGGTGCGTCTGGCCAACGAAACCCTGACCGGCACCTTCAAGGACCTGGACGATAGCGGCGCGCTGATCCTGGAAACCGCAGACGGGCCGCGCACGATCACCGCCGGCGACGTATACTTTCCCCAATCCTCGGACGCTTGAGGGAAGGGTAGGGACGCCATGCTGCTGGCCATCGATTCCGGAAACACCAATATCGTCTTTGCCGTGTTCGGCGACGACGGCGAGTTGAAGGGCACCTGGCGGGCCAATTCCAAGCTGGAACGCACCAAGGACGAACATGCCGTCTGGCTGCGTCCGCTTCTGGAAATGAACGATATCGACCCGGCGGCGATCACCCATGGGATCCTGGCCACGGTCGTGCCGAGCAACCGCTTTCCCTTGACCGGACTGTTCCGCGATTATTTCGGGGTGGACCCGTTGGTCGTCGGCGATGCCAACGTGAACCTGGGCATCAAGGTTCTGGTTGAACGGCCGGAACAGGTCGGTGCCGACCGCCTGGTCAACACGGTCGCGGCGCATGCCAAGTACGGTGGGCCGTTGGTCATCGTCGACTTCGGCACGGCGACGACCTTTGACGTGATCGATGGGCAGGGCAGTTACATGGGCGGCGTGATCTCGCCGGGCATCAACCTGTCGCTGGAGGCACTGCACCGCGCGGCGGCGAAACTGCCGCTGATCAGTGTCGAGAAACCTGACAAAGTCATCGGTCTGGACACGACCACGGCCATGCAGTCGGGCATCTTTTGGGGTTACGTCGGCCTGATCGAAGGCATCGTTTCCCGCATCCGCCATGAAATGGGCGACCGCGACGCCAAGGTCATCGCGACGGGCGGCCTGGCGCCGCTGTTCGCAGGCTCGGCCTCGGTCATCGATGAGGTCGACGGCAACCTGACCCTGGACGGGCTTTACATGATCCACCGGAACAATACTGCATGACATCTTCCTCTTCGGCGGCCAAAGACGGCAACGAACTGGTCTTCGTGGCGCTTGGCGGCGCCGGCGAGATCGGCATGAACCTGAACCTCTACGGATACGGCCCGCCCGGCGAGGAGCGGTGGATCATGCTCGACCTGGGGGTCACGTTCTCCGACGGTTGGCCGCCGGGCGTCGACGTCATCATGGCCGACCCGACATTCATCGAGGAACGGGTGGACCGGTTGGACGGCCTGATCCTGACCCATGCCCACGAGGACCACCTGGGTGCCGTGCCGTACCTGTGGGACCGGCTGGAATGCCCGATCTACGCGACGCCGTTCACGGCCCATATCCTGGCCCGCAAACTGGCGGAGCCCGGCTGGGAAGACCGGGCCGAGGTCAACATCGTGCCGCTGCAGGGCAAGTTCTCGGTCGGGCCGTTCGATCTGGAACTCATCACGCTGACCCATTCGATCCCCGAACCCAACGCCGTTGTCATTCGCTCGCCGCTGGGAACCATCCTGCATACGGGCGACTGGAAGTTCGATCCGGACCCGGTGATCGGCGATCAGGCGGACCAGGCGGCCCTCAGGGCGCTGGGCGACGACGGCGTGCTGGCCATGGTCTGCGATTCCACCAATGTCTTCTCGCCGGGCCAGTCCGGATCGGAAGGCGACATTTTCGAGAATATGTCGGACATCATCGCGGACTGCCCGGGCCGGATCGCCGTCGCCTGTTTCGCGACCAATGTCGCGCGCCTGGAAACCATCGCCCGCGCGGCCCAGGAAAACGGTCGCGAGGTAGTGTTAGCGGGGCGGTCTCTCTGGCGTATCCAAAGTGCGGCGCGGGAAAACGGCTATCTCGCCGATATTCCGGCATTTCTGGACGAAGCCGAGGCCAATAACCTGCCGGACGACAAGGTTCTGATCATCTGCACCGGTAGCCAGGGCGAGCCGCGCGCCGCGCTGTCGCGCATCGCCAACGGTGATCATCCCCGGATCGAATTGGGGGAGGGCGATTGGGTCGTCTTCTCGTCCCGGGAAATCCCCGGCAACGAAACCTCCATCTCCCGCCTGCAGAACGATCTGGTCGCGCGCGGCGTGCGGATCATCACGTCACGCGATGCCTTCATTCATGTGTCCGGCCATCCCAATCGGGACGAGCTGTCGCATATGTACCAATTGGTCCGCCCGCGCATCGCGGTGCCGGTGCACGGCGAGTTGCGCCATCTGGTGGAACATGCGCGGCTGGCCCGCGAATGCCAGGTCGAAGCCGCGATCGTCGCCCCCAACGGGACCATGGCGCGGCTGGCCCCGGACCCCGTGGAAACGGTGGATCACGTGCCGACGGGACGGTTGGCCATGGTCGGCGGGCGTCTGGTGCCTCTGGACGGAAACCTGATCAAGGAACGCATTCGTGGCGTCTGGCACGGCGTGGTTACGGTAACCGTGGCGGTCGACGATGGCGGCCTGGCGGACGAGCCGCAGATCACCACCCTGGGAATTTCCGAAATGCCCGAGGACGATCCGGTGATCGAGGCGGCACGGGAAGCCGCGATCAACGCGGTCAAATCGATGCCGCCCCGCAAACTGGCCGACGACGCAGAGGTGCTGGAAGCCGTGCGCCTGGCCGTGCGCCGCACGTTCCGTGCGAATCTCGACATGAAGCCCGTGACAACGGTGCATTTGGTGCGTATCTGATAGGGAACGGCCCGAACGAACCGGGCAGGGACCGAAAAGACGGAGAAACTTTGACCATGATCGGAAAGCTGAACCACGTCGCCATCGCCGTGCCGGACCTGGACGCCGCGACCGCGACCTATCGCGACGGCCTGGGCGCCAAGGTCTCGCCGCAGCAGCCGGAACCGGACCATGGGGTCACGGTGGTCTTCGTCGAACTGCCGAACACCAAGATCGAATTGCTGCACCCCTTGGGCGATGGTTCGCCGATCCAGGGTTTCTTGGATAAGAACCCGTCGGGCGGCATTCACCATGTCTGCTACGAGGTCGAGGATATCTACTCCGCCCGCGATCATTTGAAAGAGCAGGGAGCCCGTGTGCTGGGCGACGGCGAGCCCAAGACCGGGGCCCACGGCAAGCCGGTCCTGTTCCTGCATCCGAAGGATTTCAACGGCACCTTGATTGAGTTGGAGCAGGCCTGATCCCATGAGCTGGCAGACCGGTATCGCCATTTATTTCGTGGTCTGGTGGATCGCGCTGTTCGCTGTCCTGCCCTGGGGCGTGAAGCGCATCGATCCCGCCGACCTGAACCCCGGGGAAGACCCGGGCGCTCCGGCGAAGCCGCGAATCCTGCTGAAGTTCTTCGCGACCTCGGTGCTGTCGGGCGTGATCTTCGGGATCATCTATTGGATTCACGAATCCGGCCTGGTCACGTTCCGCCAATAGGCGGGCCAGTCGGCGGGTAGGGCATCGCGGCGATGGCCAGCGGTTCAGCTTCGTAAAGTGACTTTACATTCCGGTTGAAAACCCAAGGAATTCAGCCAAAAATAAAGGCAAGACCGAAACGGTCTTGCCCCTGATAAGTCCGATATTCCTAAAAGCTAACGCGCCGTTTCGGCTGCCGCTTGTTATTGCTTCTTACTTTTTTCCTCCCAAAACCCGGGCCCAGTCTGACCGGCAGGTGCTCATCATTGTGAGCGCGGGCATCATACTATCGGCCTCTGCGTTGGTCACCCTTTTTCTCGCAATTCGTCGGAAGATTATTCGTTCATCTCCTGACGCGGAACGAAGGCGCTTCGCCCGTGGACAACGCCCCGTGGACAGGAGTAAGAGCTTGCCATAAGTTTCTCACCGGTTTTCCTGGGGTCCCGGTCCGATTTCCGTCCCCTTCGTCAATTCAACCGGCGCCGGTCGGATCGGTATTCCGGGCGTCGGATCATCAACACAGGAAGGATGCCCGAGCGCATGCGCCTCTCCCGCTTTTTCATGCCGACCTTGAAGGAAACGCCCGCCGACGCGCAAATCGCGTCGCACCGGCTGATGCTGCGCGCCGGAATGGTGCGGCAATCCTCGGCGGGGATCTATTCATGGCTGCCGCTGGGCTACCGCGTGCTCAAGAAGATCACCCGCATCGTCGAGGAAGAGCAGGACGCCATCGGCTGCCAGCAGGTCCTGATGCCCACCATCCAGCCGGCGGAATTGTGGAAGCAAAGCGGGCGCTATGACGCTTACGGTCCGGAGATGCTGCGCATTACCGACCGGCACGACCGGGACATGCTCTACGGCCCGACGAACGAGGAACAGATCACCCAGATTTTTTCCGAAGCCGTACGGTCCTACCGGGATCTGCCGAAGATGCTCTACCACATCCAATGGAAATTCCGCGACGAAGTGCGGCCCCGGTTCGGGGTCATGCGCGGGCGCGAGTTCCTGATGAAGGACGCCTATTCCTTCGACCTGGATTATGAAAGTGCCAGAAAGTCTTATCAGAAGCATTTCGTCTCATATCTGAAGACGTATGAGCGCCTGGGCCTGAAGGCGATTCCCATGGCGGCGGATACCGGGCCCATCGGCGGCGACATGAGCCACGAGTTCCTGATCCTTGCTGACACGGGCGAAAGCGAGATCGCCTGCCATAAGGATTTTCTCGACAACGACTGGCTCGACGGCGTCGACATGGACGGCGACCTGGAAAGCGTGGTCAACACCTTTACCGCCAAATACGCGGCGACCGACGAGAAGCGCGATCCGGCGGCCGAGGCCGCGTTAGGCGACGATCTGATCACCGCGCGCGGGATCGAGGTCGGCCATATCTTCTATTTCGGCACCAAGTATTCCGAGCCCATGGGCGCCAAGGTCGCCGGGCCGGACGGCCAGGAAGTGGTCTGCGAGATGGGGTCCTACGGCATCGGCGTGTCGCGTCTGGTCGGTGCCATCATCGAGGCGTCGCATGACGAGAACGGCATTATCTGGCCCGAGCCCGTGGCGCCGTTCCGTGTCGGCCTGATCAATCTGCGCTCCGGCGACGAGAAGTGCGATGCCGCCTGCCAGGGCATGTACGACCAATTGACCGCCGCCGGGCAGGACGTGCTGTACGACGACCGCGAGGAGCGGGCGGGCGGCAAGTTCGCCGACATGGACCTGATCGGGCTCCCCTGGCAGTTGATTGCGGGCCCCCGCGGCCTTGAAAAAGACATGGTCGAGCTGAAAAACCGTAAGACCGGCGAACGCGAGGAAATCAGCCGTGAATCGGCGCTCGCGCGGCTGACCGGCGGCTGAGCCGGACAGGACGGGGAGGAGCAAGCCATGAACAAGGATTTCGATATCGCCATTCTGCTGTTCGACGGCATCACGCCGCTGGACGCCATCGGTCCGTTCGACGTGCTGGGCAAGGTACCGGGCGCGCATGTCAAATGCGTCGGCAAGAAAACCGGACTGGTGCGGACCAAGGGTCTCTCCCTCGGCCTGAACGTCGACTACACGCTGGCTGATGTGACGGCGCCGGATATCCTGCTCGTCCCGGGTGGGCCGGGGGCCGATCCGTCGGCGGAAGATCCGGAAATCGTCGACTGGGTGAAGTCGGTGCACCAGACCACGACCTGGACGACTTCGGTCTGCACGGGGGCGCTGGTTTTGGCCGCCGCCGGGGTGCTGAACGGCCTGGAGGCGACGACCCATTGGCGCGCCATGGAAACCTTGAAAGATTTCGGTGCGACGCCCGTGCGCAAACGCGTCGTCAAGCAAGGCAAGGTCGTGACCGCCGCCGGCGTGTCGTCGGGCATCGACATGGCATTGTCCTTGGCCGCCGACATCGCCGGGGAGGAAATCGCCAAGGCGATTCAGCTCGGCATCGAATACGATCCGGAGCCGCCGTTCGACGCCGGCGATTTCGAAACCGCCCCGCCCGAACGGGTGGAACTGGTCCGCAGCACCCTGGCCCGGCCCTGACGCGCCGCCCGGGATAAAGACGACGGGGGCCTCGGGCCCCGGAAAGGATAGACGGCCCCCGTGTTCAGCCGATTTGAATGGATGATGGCGATGCGCTATCTGCGCGCCCGCCGGCAGGAAGGCTTCATTTCCGTCATCGCCTGGTTTTCCCTGCTCGGTATCGCGCTCGGCGTCGCCACCCTGATCATCGTCATGTCGGTGATGAACGGCTTCCGCGAGGAATTGTTGAGCCGCATCCTGGGGCTCAACGGCCACCTCAGCGTGCAGGGCCAGTTCCGCGACCTCAAGGGCTTCGATCCCATCGCCGACAGCCTGCGTAACGTCAAGGGCGTGGTCAGCGTCACGCCGCTGATCGAGGGCCAGGTTATGGCCACGGCCAACGGCACGGCGCAGGGGGCGTTGGTGCGGGGCATCCGCCCGTCCGACATCAGCCGCCGCAAGCTGATCGCCGATAACATCATCCGGGGCAGCCTCGACAAGTTCAAACCGGGCGGCAAGAACGTCGTCATCGGCGACCGCCTGGCGGACAAGATGGGGTTGCGCGTCGGCGACCGGATCACCCTGATTTCGCCCAAGGGCAATGCAACGGCCTTCGGCACGGTGCCGCGCACCGCGGCCTATACCATCGCCGCGACCTTCGAGGTCGGGATGTACGAATACGATTCCAGTTTCGTGTTCATGGACCTCGCCGACGCCCAGATCTATTTCAAGTTCCCGAAGGAAGCGGTTTCGTCCCTGGAAGTCTTCATCACCGATCCGGACGAAGCGCTGGAGGTGAAGACCCGCATCGCGGGCGCCGTGAAAGGGGTGGGGCGGATACACGACTGGCAGCAGGCCAACGCCAGCTTCTTCAACGCCATTCAGGTCGAACGCAACGTCATGTTCCTGATCCTGACCCTGATCATCCTGGTCGCCGCGTTCAACATCATCTCGTCAATGATCATGCTGGTGAAGGACAAGGGTAAGGACATCGCCATCCTGCGCACCATGGGCGCCACGCGGGGCATGGTCATGCGGGTCTTCCTGATTGCGGGGGCCAGCGTCGGCGTGATCGGCACCATCGCCGGATCGATCCTGGGCATCGCCTTCGCCGACAATATCGAAGCCATCCGGCAATGGATCCAGGGGCTGACGGGATCGGACCTGTTCGCCGCCGAAATCTATTTCCTGTCGCAACTGCCCGCCGTGATCGATTGGAACGAGGTCATCGCCGTGATCGGCATGGCGCTGGGCCTTTCGTTCCTGGCGACCATCTATCCCAGTTGGCGGGCCGCCCGCACGGATCCGGCGGAGGCGCTACGCTATGAGTGACACGGTTCCTTCGCTTGCCCTTCGCGGCGTCCGGCGGACCTTTCGCCAGGGCCGGTCGGAGTTAGAAATCCTCAAGGGCATCGATCTGACCGTACGGCCCGGCGAGGTCGTGGCCCTGGTCGGCCCGTCCGGGGCGGGCAAGTCGACCATGCTGCATATCGCGGGTCTTCTGGAATCGCCGGACAGCGGCACCATCGAAATCTGCGGCCAGGACTGTTCCGCCATGGGCGACGAACAGCGCACCTTGATGCGCCGCTACAACCTGGGCTTTGTCTACCAGCACCATCATCTGCTGCCGGAATTCTCGGCCCTGGAAAACGTCATCGTGCCGCAGATCATCGCCGGCATCCCGTATAAGGACGCCAAGGACCGGGCCCAGGAGATCCTGAATTGGATGGGCCTGTCCGACCGCCTGACCCACCGCCCGGCGCGTCTGTCCGGCGGCGAGCAGCAGCGGGTCGCGATCGCCCGGGCGCTGTCGACCGCGCCCAAGGTCATGTTGGCGGATGAGCCGACCGGCAATCTCGACCCACATACTGCGGAAGAGGTCTTCACCATCCTGCTGCGCCTCGCGCGCGGTGCCGGGTTGGCGGCCTTGATCGCGACACACAACCCGGCCTTGGCCGCGCGCATGGACCGTACCCTGCGCCTGACCGACGGGTTCCTGTTTCCAGAATAACGCGGTATGACAGAGGGCGAAGAACGTCTCTGTCCAGTCCACCCGCGTTCTTGCGGATACTTGAACCATGATCGTCGAGTTGGCGGATATCGCCGAACCTGAGATCCACGAATTCGTCGCCTACTGGTCGTCAGTGAAGGGAGACGCCTTCGCGCCTTCCTGGAAGCAGTTCAATCTGCCCAACCTGAACCCGAAGCTCGTGCCTTACGTGATCGTCGCCGACGCCGTCTACGAGCCGGTGAATGGGGAGTTGGTGGATTTCGTGATCCGCTTCTGGGGCACCGGCCAGACCGAATGGAAGGGGTCGGACAAGACCGGCAAACGGACCCGTGATTTCCCGGAATACCGAACCTCGGAAGGGTGGGAGGAATATCTCCAGGTCGTCCGTGAAAGGCGCCCCGTCGCATCGCGTGATATCGTCTATCGGGAACAATACGGCCGGCGCCTGAACGTCGAACAGGTTCAGGTCCGGGTGCCGCTGTCCGACGACGGCGTGACGGTCACAAAAGTCGCCACGTTCGGGCATCGGTCCAAGGTTTGACCGGCCGGAGCGCCGGGCGCTGCCGTCACCCGTAACATCGAACATGCCGGAGGAGGGCATCTTGCCATGTTGAAAATTCATACCCTGAACGACCGTATCGGCGCCCACCGCGAAAACGCAGGCCATGCAACAGAAGTTCCGCCCAATTCGCGGCTATTGTTCTGTAATGGCCAGGTCGGCTGCAAACAGGACGGCACCGTGCCCGAGGACGTGGGCGAACAGGTGACTGTCGCCTTCGACCGTATCCAGGCGATCCTCGCTGCCGCCGACATGGGATTCAAGGACGTGGTCAAGGTCTCGGTCTATTTCACCGATGCCAAGCACCTGGATCATTTCTACGCCCAGCGGAATACTTATTTCGGAGACCATAACCCGCCGGCGGTACTGCTTTGCGTCGGGCCGTTTCCGCGCCCGGGCGTGGAGATCGAAATCGAGGTGACGGCGGCGCAGGCCGTTTAGGCGAACGCCGCCGGCGGCTGGGTCAACCGCCGCCCTTGCGCATGGCGTCGATGCTCCATTTCCCGCCGCCGGCCGCCGCGATGTAGAAGAACACGAAGCAGTACAGCGCACTGAGCTCACCCCAATTCAGGATGGGGAAGAAGCTTTGCGGAAAATGCTCGTGGAAATAGGCCACGGCCATGCAGCCCGAACAGACGAACGCGGCGGGGCGGGTGAACAGGCCGACCGCGACCAGCGCGCCGCCGACCAATTCGATCATCCCGGCCATGCCGATCAGCGAGGTCGGATCGACGCCTGAGTATTTCGTCACCGGAAAGCTCAGGTACTTCGTCGTCCCGTGTTGCAGGAACAACAGCCCCGTCATCAGGCGGAGTAGGCTGTAGATATCGTCTTTGAACGGGTTCAGGAATTTCATGACGGTCTCCTATCAGGAGGTTAGGGCAGGGATACCGGCTCGCCGTGGGGGGTCGCCAGATAGGCATCGCGCCATTCGTCGGCGCGTGTGCCGATTTCGCCTGCCTGCGCCAGGCCTTTTTCGGCACAGAGGCGTTCGAGGGCGGCCAGCCAGTGATTGTAATAGGTTTCGCCCGTATCGGGATCGCCCGCCGCCTGGGCGCGTTTGATCTCGTCCCCCAGGGTTTGCGCCCATTCATCGGCAGAGAAGACGCCCTTGTCGATCAGAGCGTTGGCCAGGGCGAAGGCCTGGGCCTGCCAGGGTTCGCAAAAACCGGGCTCGGCGTCGTCGGTCGCCATGCCTAGGGCCGCTCCAGGTACGGTTCCCAAAGGTCGGCGTAAACCGCCGAGCGTTGGTTGCCGTCGGGGCCCCAGAGTTCTTCGCCTTCGAACCGCACGGAGTAGAGGGGGTAATCCTCGACGTGCCCAACGGTGTGCGTGTCGGGAAAGATGTGACGCCCGTGGATGCGGTCGATCACCCCTTCGCGGCCCCGCAGGTAGCGGGGAGCCCGGGTATGGCCCATCGGGTGGAAGGTTTTCACGCGCACCCGATCGCCGACTTTGAGGCCGGCGTTCACGGGGGCCGCCGGGTCGACCGGCCCGCCGGCACCCTTGACGGAAACGAGGGCCTTGTCCGCATCGACGGCCTGAATGTCGGATTTGCCGGAGGAGATGCCTTTGGCGAGTTCCTCGGCCGTCACCCGGCCGGACCCGACCCAAAGGGTCTCCAGCCCGGCCAGCCAGTTCTCGTAGTAGGTATTGCGCAGGTAGGTCACCGGATTCTGGCTTTCCCGGGCGTGGCGCGCCATGTCGTTGGTCCACTGGCGGAGAAAGCCGGACAGCAGCGTCATCGCGAAGACGCGGCTTTCCCATTCGGCATGGAAGACGGGCTCTTCGGTTTCCGGCTCCGGGTTGATCGGCCCGAAGGCCTGCATACCCCCCATGTCATGCACGTTGTCCATCAGGCGCCGCCTTCCAGGTCCGCCGGGGATTTGGCTTGCTCGACGCCGATCATGGAATTGCGGGTGATGAGCTGTTCCAACTGCTCGGCGGACCAGCCTTCGGTCCCGGCTGGCCGTTCGGGCAGCACGAGGTAGCGCATCTCGGCCGTCGAATCCCAGACGCGGACCTCGACCTCGTCCGGCAATTCCGTGCCGAATTCGCCCAGCACGCCGCGCGGATCGGACACCGCCCGTGCCCGGTAGGGCGCGGACTTGTACCAGACGGGCGGCAATCCCAGGACATTCCAGGGATAACAGGAGCAGAGCGTGCACACGACCAGGTTATGGACCTCGGGTGTGTTCTCCACCGCGACCAGCCGTTCGCCGGGCCGTCCCTTGAAATCGAACTCGCCGACGGCCTCGCGCGCATCATCGAGCAGACGTTGCTTGAATTCGGGGTCGGTCCAGGCACGGGCGACGACCTTCTTGCCGTTCTGCGGGCCGACGCGATGGGCATAGCGGTCGACCAATGCGTCGATCGCCGCCGCATCGACCAGTCCCTTGTCGATCAGCAGGCTTTCCAGTGACTTCACGCGGAGCGCCACGTCCGACGGCGGCTCCGTATGGTCGTGATCGTGATTATGCCCGTCGTGCGGCATCGGCGATTCTCCCCAAACGTATGATCTTTCGCCAAAGATGCCACGCCGCCGCGCCCCGTTCAATCGACTGTGAAGGGCCGCAAGGCGAAGGAAACCGGGTTATCCCCGGTGTCCTCGTTTTCATGTGCGATTTGCGTGTCTACCTGCGCGGCCATATGTGGAATTATTCCGGTCATGTCCCACGCTGATTTCGTTCACCTGCGGGTTCATTCCGCCTATTCCCTTTCCGAAGGCGCCATCCGGGTCAAGGACCTGGCCAAGATGTGCCGTGAGAAGGAGATGCCCGCCGTCGCCGTGACGGATACCAACAACCTGTTCGGGGCCTTGGAATTCTCGCTGGCGGCACGGGAGAAGGGTGTGCAGCCCATCGTCGGCTGCCAACTCACCGTCGAGATGGAGGCGGAAGAAGACAGCGGCAACGGCCAACCGAACGGCGGCGGCAATCCGCGCCACCCGGAAAAGAAGCCGTCGGTGGTGTTGCTGATCCAGAATCCGGAAGGCTACCGGAACCTCCTGCATTTGCTGAAGGTCGCCTATCTGGACGGCGAGGACGATGCCGAAACGGCGGTGCCGCTCGATGTGTTGATGGAATACAACGCCGGGCTGATCCTGCTGACCGGCGGGCCCGGCGGCCCCGTCGGGCGCCTGCTGTTGCAAGGCAAGGCCGAACCGGCGCGCGATTTGATGCAGCGTCTGGCCGCCGCCTTTGACGGGCGGACCTATGTGGAAATTCTGCGCCACGGCATGCTGCCCGAGGAACAGACCGAGGGCGCGTTCCTCGATATGGCCTATGACATGGACCTGCCGCTGGTCGCGACCAACGAATGCTTCTATCCGACCGCCGACATGTTCGAGGCTCATGACGCCCTGATCTGTATCGCGGAAAGCGCCTATGTCTCGGAAACCGAGCGCCGCCGCTTGACGCCGCAGCATTGGTTCAAGGGCGCCGACGACATGCGCCAGGCCTTCGCCGACCTGCCGGAGGCCGTGGACAACACCCTGGTCATCGCCAAGCGCTGTGCCTTCATGGTCGAAAAGATCGACCCGATCCTGCCGCCGTTCGATTGCGGCGAGGGCCGCACGGAAGAGGACGAATTGCGCGCCCAGGCCCGCGACGGCCTGGAAAAACGCTTGGAAATGCATGTTTTCACCGACGGCATGGACGACGCCGCGCGCGAGGAGGCCGCCAAGCCCTACCGCGAACGCCTCGATTACGAATTGGGCGTCATCAACGAAATGGGCTTTCCCGGCTACTTCCTGATCGTCGCCGACTTCATCGGTTGGGCGAAGGAACAGGGGATTCCCGTCGGCCCGGGCCGTGGTTCGGGCGCCGGCTCCGTCGTCGCCTGGTCGCTGCTGATCACCGATCTGGACCCGCTGCGCTTCGGGTTGCTGTTCGAACGCTTCCTCAACCCGGAACGCGTGTCCATGCCCGACTTCGACATCGACTTCTGCCAGGACCGGCGGGACGAGGTCATCCGCTACGTGCAGAAGAAATACGGCGACGACCATGTCGCCCAGATCATCACCTTCGGTAAGCTGCAGGCCCGCGCCGTGCTGCGCGACGTCGGCCGGGTTTTGGAAATGCCCTACGGGTATATCGACAAGATCTGCAAGCTGGTGCCCAACAACCCTGCCAATCCGGTGACCCTGAACGAAGCGGTCGAGGCCGAGCCGCAGATCCGCCAGATGATGTCGGAGGATCCGCAAGTCCAGCACCTGGTCGATCTTGCCATGAAGCTGGAAGGGCTCTACCGCCATGCCTCGACCCATGCCGCCGGTGTGGTCATCGGCGACCGGCCGCTGGAAGAACTGATCCCGCTCTACCGCGATCCGCGCTCCGACCTGCCGGTGACCGGCTTCAACATGAAGTTCGTCGAAAGCGCCGGGCTGGTGAAATTCGACTTCCTGGGCCTCAAGACCCTGACGGTCCTCTCGACCGCCGTCGAGTTGTGCAAGGAAAAGGGCGTCGAGATCGACTTGTCGACCATCCCTCTCGACGACACCGCGACCTTCGAAATGATCGGCCGCGGCGAGACGACCGGCGTCTTCCAGTTGGAAAGTCAGGGCATGCGTGACGTCCTGCGCCAGATGAAGGCCGATACCTTCGAGGACATCATCGCTGTCGTCGCACTCTACCGTCCGGGTCCGATGGACAACATCCCGAGCTACATCGCCCGTAAGAAGGGCGAGGAGGAACCCGATTACCTGCACCCGATCCTGGAGCCGATCCTGACCGAGACCTTCGGTATCATGATTTACCAGGAACAGGTTATGCAGGCGGCGC
This sequence comes from Rhodospirillaceae bacterium, assembly GCA_002696205.1. GTDB lineage: Bacteria > Pseudomonadota > Alphaproteobacteria > Rhodospirillales > Casp-alpha2 > UBA1479. The sequence goes on from NZRL01000134.1 coordinate 38,742, forward strand.
AGTTGCTGTCCGGCTACACCCTCGGCGGCGCCGACCTGCTGCGCCGGGCGATGGGTAAGAAGATCAAGGAAGAGATGGACCAGCAGCGCCAGCTGTTCGTCGACGGCGCCGTCGCGCGCGACGTGGACGGGCGCAAGGCGTCGGACATCTTCGATCAGGTCGCCAAATTCGCGGGCTACGGCTTCAACAAATCCCACGCCGCCGCCTATGCCCTGGTCGCCTATCAGACGGCGTATCTGAAGGCGAACCACCCGGTGGAATTCCTCGCGGCCTCGATGACGCTGGACCAGCACAACACGGACAAGCTCAACATCTTCAAGCAGGAACTCGACCGCATGCACGTCGACCTGCTGTCGCCGGATATCAACAAGTCCGAGGTCTCGTTCTCCGTCGAACGGGGGCGCACCGGCGAAGAGGAATCGGAAAGCGCCATCCGCTATGCGCTTGCCGCGATCAAGAACGTGGGCGAGGGGGCCATGGCGGCCCTGGTCGAAACGCGCCGCGAGGATGGGCCGTTCAAGAACCTGTCGGACTTCGCCCATCGCCTGGACCCCAAGGTCATCAACAAACGGCAGATGGAAAACCTGATCCGCGCGGGGGCGTTGGACAGCATCAATCCCAACCGCCGGCAGTTGTTCACGGGGTTGGAGCGCATCCTCAAGGAAGCCGTCTCCGCCCACCAGGACCGCACGTCGGACCAGATGGGGCTATTCGGCGGCGGCGGCGGAGAGGGACCGGCGGAAACGCCGGAAATCCGCCTCGACAACATCGCCGACTGGACGCCGATGGACCGATTGAAAGAGGAATTCGACGCCGTCGGCTTCTATCTCTCGTCCCATCCGCTGCAAACGTATGAAAGTGTTCTGGAAAAGCAGAAGGTCACGCCGTTCATCGAGGTTCTGACGGCGGCCAGACCCGGGCACCGCCGCATGGCGGGCACCTTGGTCGCCATGAAGGAACGCACCTCGGCCAAGGGCTCGCGCTACGCCTTCGTCAGCTTCTCGGACACCACCGGCACCTTCGAAGGCATCATGTTCTCGGAAGTCCTGGGGGCGGCCCGCGAACACCTGACCGAAGGCAATTCGTTCCTGATCGAAATGGAAGTCCAGATCGAGGCCGAGGCGCCGCGCTTCATGGTCCAGGGCCTGCGCCCGCTTGAAGCCGCCGCGCTTAATTCCGTCGGCGAAGTCACGGTGGTGATCGGCGGCGAAAGCCCGCTCGGTCCGCTGCGCGACGTCCTGGAAAGCCAGGGCAGGGGCCGTGTCCCGGTCCATGTGGTGCCGCGCCTGGAGGACAACCGTGAAGTCGTCCTGACCCTGAACGAGACCTATGCCGTCTCGCCTGCCGTGATCCAGGCGCTGAAGTCCGTGCAGGGCGTGCTGGAAGTCGTCGAGACCTGATCTGCCCAAGCCCTCGTTGTCACGCGTTTTTCCCTTGATCGGCTGGCCTTAAGCCTATAGAACCCGCCCCATATCGCACGCGGGGATGCGGCGGCTCGTGCAAATTCACGGGTTTTGCCGCTCCGGTGTTCGGTCATGGGGCCGAATGACACCCTGCGGAGGCATAACCGGAGAAAGGTACTCTATCATGGCGATTCCGTCGTTCACCATGCGTCAGCTTTTGGAAGCCGGCGTTCACTTTGGTCACAGCACCCGTCGTTGGAACCCGAAAATGGCGTCGTATCTCTACGGCGACCGTAACGGCATCCACATCATCGACCTGCAGCAGACCGTTCCCCTTTTGCATCAGGCGCTTTCCGCCGTCCGCGACGTGGTCAAGTCGAACGGCCGTATCCTGTTCGTCGGCACCAAGCGCGCTGCTTCGCCGCGCGTCGCCGAAGCCGCCAAGAAGTGCGGCCAGTACTATGTCAACCACCGCTGGCTGGGCGGCATGCTGACCAACTGGCAGACCATTTCCAAGTCCATCGCGCGCCTGCGCGAACTGGACGAGAAGCTGGGTGGCCACGAAGTGCAGGGCCTGACCAAGCGCGAACAACTCGGCCTGAGCCGCGAGCAGGAAAAGCTCGAACGCGCGCTGGGCGGCATCAAGGAAATGGGCGGTCTGCCCGACATCCTGTTCATCATCGACACCAACAAGGAAGACATCGCCGTCGCCGAAGCCAACAAGCTGGGCATTCCGGTCGTCGCGGTCATCGATTCCAACAGCGATCCGGCCGGCATCACCTATCCGATCCCGGGCAACGACGATGCCATCCGCGCGATCTCGACCTACTGCAACCTGGTCGCCGATTCCGTGCTGGACGGCCTGTCCGCCTCGCTGACGGCCAAGGGTGTCGACATCGGCGCCGATGAAAACGCCGGCGGAGCGATCCCGGATGCCCCGGTTGAAGCCGCCGCTGCCGAAGCCGCCCCGGCCGAAGCCGCCGCCGAAGCCGCTCCGGCTGACGCGGAAGCCCCGGCCGAAGCCGTCGCGGAAGCCGCGCCGGAAACCCCGGCTGAAGGCGAAGAAACCACCCCGGCTTCCTAATCCGTTAGGACGCCTGCGGGAACGATCTGAAGAGAAGGTAGAATTATGGCTGAAATTACTGCGGCTCTCGTCAAGGAGCTTCGCGAAAAATCCGGCGCCGGCATGATGGACTGCAAGAAGGCGTTGTCCGAAAATGGCGGTGATCTGGAGCAGGCCGTCGATTGGCTGCGCACCAAGGGCCTTGCCGCCGCCGCCAAAAAGGCCGGCCGTGTGGCCGCCGAAGGTCTCGTCGCGGTTGCCGTCGACGGCAACAAGGGCGCCGTCGTCGAGGTCAACTCGGAAACCGACTTCGTGTCGCGCAACGAGCAGTTCCAGGGCTTTGTCAGCGATATCGCCGGCTTGGCGCTGGCCGCCGACGGCGACATGGACAAGCTGCTGGCCGCCGACTTCCCGGGCGGCAAGGGCACGGTTGCCGATCAATTGACCGACATGATCGCGACCATCGGCGAGAACATGACGATCCGCCGCTGCGACGCGTTGACCGTGTCCAACGGTGTGCTGGCAACCTACGTGCACAACGCCATGGCCGACGGCATCGGCAAGATTGCCGTTCTGGTCGGTCTGGAATCCGACGGCGACAAGGGCAAGCTGGAAACCTTCGGCAAGCAGGTCGCCATGCACGTCGCGGCCGCCAAGCCGCAGGCCGTGTCGCGCGACGATCTGGATCCGGAAATCCTGGAACGCGAACGCGCCGTTCTGTCCGAACAGGCCCGCGAATCGGGTAAGCCGGAAGAGATCATCGAGAAGATGGTCGAAGGCCGCCTGCGCAAGTTCTACGAGGAAGTCTGCCTGTTGGACCAGACCTTCGTGATGGACGGTGAAACGCAGGTCGCGAAGGCCGTCGAAGCCGCCGGAAAGGATGCCGGTGGTGCGATTTCCATCAATGGTTTCAAGATCTTCGTCCTTGGCGAGGGCATTGAAAAAGAAGAAGGTGACTTCGCTGCCGAAGTCGCCGCGGCGGCCGGTTCCTGATCTTTCAGGTTCTCGCCTTTGGGGCTTTCGGGCCTCGGGCGAGACGCCGTCCCACGGGTGATGTAGACTGTCATCCGGAAGCCATTCCCGCCGCCGGTTCCCATCCAGGAGCCGGCGGCGGATTTCGATGGAAAGACGCGAGAACCGCCCGTGCCCTCTGATCCCGCCACACCCAAGTACCACCGCGTTCTTTTGAAGCTCTCCGGCGAGGCCCTGATGGGGCAGCGCGACTACGGCCTGGACCCGGACATGGTCGACCGCATCTGCGACGAGGTCGCGGCGGTTCATGCCATGGGCACCGAGGTCTGCCTGGTCATCGGGGCGGGCAATATCTTTCGCGGCATGTCGTCGGCGGCCAAGGGGATCGAGCGCACCAGCGCCGATTACATGGGCATGCTGGCCACCGTGATGAACGCCTTGGCGGTGCAGAGCGTCCTGGAATCAAAGGACGTCGCCACCAGGGTGCTTTCGGCAATTCCCATGCAGACCGTCTGCGAGCCCTATATCCGGCGGCGCGCCGTGCGCCATATGGAAAAGGGCCGGGTCGTGATCTTCGCCGCCGGGACGGGCAACCCGTTCTTCACGACGGATACGGCGGCGGCGCTACGTGCGGTGGAGATGGGATGCGACGCGCTGCTGAAAGGCACTCAGGTCGACGGGGTTTACGATTCGGACCCCAAGACCAACCCGGACGCCGAACGTTTCGATAATTTGAAGTACCAGGAAGTCCTCGCCCGCGATTTGAAGGTCATGGATACCTCGGCGATTGCGTTGGCGCGTGACAACCGGGTTCCCATCCTCGTGTTTTCGATCCACAATCCCGGGGAATTTTCCAAAGTTATCAAAGGGGAGGGGCGGTTCACCCTTGTCGATTGATATCAGTCGATAATCTGGGTGCTGTCCGGTTCCTCAAGGCCGGTCCGAAGGCCGAATTGGGAGGTAGTTATGGCGGAATTCAGTATTTCCACGTTGAAAGACGATATCTCGCGGCGCATGGACGGCGCGATCGAGGTACTGCACCGGGAATTGGCCGGTTTGCGTACCGGGCGGGCGGCAACCAGCCTGTTGGAGCCGGTCACCGTTTCGGCCTATGGCTCGGAAATGCCGATGAACCAGGTCGGCACCATCGGCGTACCGGAACCGCGCATGCTGACCGTTCAGGTCTGGGACAAAGGCTTGGTCAGCGCCGTTGAAAAAGCGATCCGCGATTCCGGTCTGGGGCTCAACCCGGCGGCCGACGGCCAGATGGTCCGCGTGCCGATCCCGGCCCTGACCGAAGAACGCCGCGGAGAATTGAGCAAAGTCGCCCATAAATACGCCGAAGAAGCACGCGTCGCAGTGCGCAACGTGCGGCGCCACGCCATGGACGAGCTCAAGGAGTCTGAAAAGAACGGCGACATTTCCGAAGATGCCTATCACGGTTACACCGAGGAAGTGCAGAAGGTGACCGACGCCCATGTCACCAAGATCGACGAGATCATCGCCCACAAAGAAACCGAGATCATGCAGGTCTAGCACGTATGCCCGAGAACCCTTTGCAATACTCCGACGCGCCGACCGGCCCCGACCATGTCGCCATCATCATGGACGGCAATGGGCGCTGGGCGCAGGCCCGGGGATTGCCGCGTACGGCAGGGCATAAGGCAGGGGCCGAAGCCGTTCGGCGGACGATCAAGGCAGCTGTCGCGATGGGTGTTCCCTATCTCACGCTGTTCGGGTTTTCGTCCGAAAACTGGAAACGGCCGTCGGGCGAGGTCGGTGACCTGATGGGGTTGTTGCGGCTGTACCTCCGCAATGAAATCGCCGAACTGGATCGGCAGGGCGTGCGTTTGCGGGTGATCGGCGACCGGTCGCGTTTTGCCGACGATATTCAGCGCCTGATCACCGACGCCGAAGGACGCACCCAAGGCAATACCAAGCTTCATCTGACGATTGCGCTGTCCTACGGCGGGCGGCAGGAAATTCTGGACGCCGCCCGCAGCCTGGCGGAACAGGTGCAGCGCGGCGAAATCGCGCCCGCGGACATCGACGAGACCCGGTTTGAACGCGCGCTTTATACCGCCGGCCTGCCGGAACCGGACCTGTTGATCCGGACCAGTGGCGAGCAGCGGATCAGCAATTTCCTGTTGTGGCAAATGGCCTACGCCGAATTTGTCTTTACCGACGTTCTATGGCCCGATTTCGGCCAGGAACAGATGGCCGACGCCCTGGCGGAATTCCGAGGCAGGGAACGGCGGTTCGGCGGCGCGGCCGTTTAAGGCCGGACTGCCTGTGTTTCCTCGATCGGAGAGTTTTGTTGGCTGACCGCGAGTTGCTGAGGCGCATCCTTTCCGCGGCGGTCATGATTCCGCCCGTTCTTGCCGCTGTGCATTTCGGGCCTCCTTGGTATAGCGCGTTGATCGTCATCCTTGCCGCCGCCATGGTTTGGGAATGGGTTCATCTTGCCGGGCGTGACCTGGCCTGGCTGGTGCCGGGGATAGTCTACATGCTGGGCGCGGCATATTTTATGTACCTGATGCGGGGCGACGGACAGACAGGGCGAGACCTGATCTATTTCTTGTTCGCGGTGACTTGGACGACGGATACCGGCGCCTACCTTACCGGACGCGCATTGGGCGGGCCCAAACTGGCGCCCCGGGTCAGCCCGTCGAAGACGATTTCCGGGGCCATCGGCGGTTTGGTGACTGGGGGCGGTGCGGGTATCCTGATATGGTGGTTGACCGGTCATTCGGTCGATGTGCAGATTGCCGTCGTCGCCGCCTTGGGCAGCATCGCCTGTCAGATTGGCGACCTGTTGGAGTCCGCGGCGAAGCGGCATTTCCAGGTCAAGGATTCAGGCCGTATGATCCCCGGTCACGGCGGTATCCTGGACCGGGTCGACGGCCTTCTGGCGGCGGCCCTTGCGGTGGCTGCCGCGGGTGCCGGAATCTGGCGGTAACAAAACGGGGCGAGGAATGGATCTGGCCATACAATCGGGAATTTCGGGCGACGGCCCCACGGCAGAGGCGGACGCGCCCCCGCGTAGCGTTACCATCCTGGGGGCGACGGGCTCCATCGGCTGCAGCACGGTGGATATCCTGGCCCATCACCCGAACGCCTTTCGGGCCGAGGTATTGACCGCCAACCGGAATGTCGACCTTTTGGCGAAACAGGCGCGCGACCTTGGCGCGAAACGCGCCGTTATCGGGGACGACGGGAAATATGCCGATCTGAAATCGGCGCTGGCCGGAACCGGTATCGAGGCCGCGGCCGGCACGGCGGCCATCGCCGAAGCAGGCGATCAGCCCGCGGATATCGTCGTCGCCGGCATCGTCGGTGCGGCCGGATTGAAACCGGTCCTGAATGCCGTCCGGCGGGGCGGCACCGTGGCCTTTGCGAATAAGGAATGCCTGGTTTCGGCGGGCGATCTGATGGTTCGCGAGGTTGAAGCGGCGGGGGCGACCCTGTTGCCCGTCGATTCCGAACACAGCGCGATCTTCCAGGTTTTCGATTTCGACCAGCCGGACAAGGTGCATCGGATCGTTCTGACCGCATCGGGCGGGCCGTTTCGCACACGACCGCGCGAGGACCTTGCCGCCATTACCCCGGCGGAGGCCGTGGCGCACCCGAACTGGGACATGGGCGCCAAGATTTCCGTCGATAGTGCGACGATGATGAACAAGGGGTTGGAACTGATCGAGGCCTTCCATCTGTTCCCGGTCCCGGAAGACCGCATCGAGATCCTGGTTCACCCGCAATCGGTCATCCATTCCATGGTCGACTATGTGGACGGATCGGTCCTGGCACAGTTGGGGACGCCCGATATGCGGACCCCGATCGCCTATGCTTTGGCCTGGCCCCACCGGGTGGAAACGCCGGCCGGGCGCCTGAAATTGGAAGAAATCGGGACGTTGACCTTCGAAGCCCCGGATTCCGTGCGTTTTCCAGCCCTTCGCTTGGCCCGGGAAGCATTGCGGCGGGGCGATAGCGCACCTACCTTATTGAATGCCGCCAACGAGGTCGCCGTCGCCTGGTTCCTGGAGAAAGGGCTCCCGTTCCTGAAGATCACGGATGTGGTCGAGAAGGTCCTGGAAACAGTTCCTGCCCAGCCGCTTATGTCCCTTGACGACGTCTTCTCGGCGGATGCCGACGCCCGCCGTGCCGCAGAGGAAATTGCTTCGAAATCAGTTGGTTAATTCCTAAATTTCAGCTATTCCAGCGGCTAGGGTTTTTGCCGGCCTGAACCGGGTAGGGGACTGCCCCGTTCGGCCCCAGCCAGCCAGTGTTAGAAGGACCCCAAATGCAAATCGTCGACTTCGCCTTTAATTACGTCGTGGTCTTCCTGATCGTTTTGACGATTCTGGTTTTCGTCCACGAATGGGGTCATTACTGGGTCGCGCGGCGCGCTGGTGTGCGGGTCGAGGTGTTTTCCATCGGCTTCGGGCCTGAAATTTACGGCTGGACCGATAAGCACGATACCCGCTGGAAGATCAGCGCCATCCCGCTGGGGGGGTATGTGAAGATGTTCGGCGAGGCCGATCTCGGCTGGGAAGAAGAGGAAGAAGCCCAGCCGTTGCCGCCCGAAGAAAAAGCCGTTTCCTTTCACCACAAGAAACTCTGGCAGCGGTCGGCCATCGTTGCCGCCGGCCCCATCGCCAATTTCATTTTTGCCGCCGTTCTGGTCGCCCTGCTGGCCGGGATCGTGGGCACGGCGCGGCCTTTGGCGGCCGTGGGCGAAGTGCAGGAGGGCAGCGCCGCCGCCGAGGCGCAGATGCAGCCCGGTGACCGCATTACCGCCATCGACGGCGAGCCGGTCAAATGGTTCGACGATCTACGCCGTATGGTTTCCGCCAAACCGGGACAGGAAATGTCCATGGATGTGGCGCGCGGGTCTGAAACGCTGATCGTTTCCGTTACGCCGGCACCTCATACGGTCGAAGGCCAGGATGCGCCGATCGGCCTGTTGGGCGTGCGGTTTGATCCCGAAGCCGTCGAATACATTCGCCAGGGCCCGATTGACGCTGTCTCTACTGGAGTCGGCTACACGGTCGGCATGGTGACCCGGATTTTCGGTGTTCTGGGTGAGATGGTCACCGGCCACCGTTCCGCCGAGGAATTGGGCGGCCCGCTTCGAATCGCCCAGCTTTCCGGCGATATCGCGCAGTTGGGGATCAAGGAACTGATGATGTTCATGGCGGCGCTGTCCGTTAATCTGGGCCTGATCAACCTGTTCCCGATTCCGGTGCTCGATGGCGGTCGTTTGGTGTTCTACGCGGCGGAAGGGCTGCGGGGGCGTCCGGTGGCACCCAAGATCGAGGAATATGGGATGCGTTTCGGTCTGGCGTTGGTGCTGTTTCTCGTCGTATTCGTGACCTGGAATGATATAACCCAGATGCCGTGGGACCGGGTGGTTGAGTGGTTCAAGGGGTTAATTTAACGTCTTGCCAATCATTTAGGTCCATAAGAGGCCGTTACCTGGGAACTGGGCAAATGCGTTCGGGGGAATAAATTGGAGCGTCTATTACGACTCCTTACCGGCTTAGTGATGATCGCCGCCATTTGGGGCGCGCCGTCACCCCTGTCCGCGCAGGGCCGCGCCGTGATCAGCGAAATCGTGGTCGAGGGCGCCCAACGTGTCGAGCCGGGCACCGTCCGTTCTTACCTCCTGATCAAGGAAGGTGAGCCGGCAGACCCGGTTCGCATCAACCGATCCCTGAAAAGCCTGTTCGCCACCGGCCTGTTCGCCGATGTCACCATGCGCCAGGACGGCACGCGGTTGATCGTCAACGTGGTCGAAAACCCGATCATCAACCGGGTCGCCTTCGAAGGAAACAAGAAGGTCGAGAATTCCACGCTGGAGGGTGAAGTCACCTTGCGGCCGCGCGTCATCTTCACCCGCGCCAAGGTCCAGGCCGATTTGCAGCGTATTCTCGCGGTTTACCGCGCGACCGGCCGGTTCGGCGCCACCGTCGAGCCTAAGGTCATCCGCCTGCCGCAGAACCGCATCGATCTGGCATTCGAGATCAACGAAGGCGAGCCGACCAAGGTCGAGCACATCGCCTTCATCGGCAATGAATTCTTCGACGACGACGATCTGCGGGAAAACATCCAGACCAAGGAATCCATCTGGTACCGCTTCCTGTCGACGGACGACAGCTACGATCCGGACCGCATGACGCTCGACCGCGAATTGCTGCGCCGGTTCTACCTGCGCAACGGGTTTGCCGATTTCCGCGTTCAGTCGGCGGTCGCCGAATTGACCCGCGACCGCAAGAACTTCTTCATCACGTTCAGTGTCCAGGAAGGCAAGCGTTACAAGTTCGGCAAGATTGATGTGGTCACGACGATCCGAAATCTGGATGTCGAAGCCATGAAGAAAGAGGTCGATATCGACGAAGGCGATTGGTACGACGCCAGTCTCGTCGACGAGACCATTCAGAAGCTGACCGATGCCGTGGGCGAGCAGGGGTTCGCCTTCGTCGAAGTGCGTCCGCGCCTGGATCGTGACCGCGACAACAAGGTCATTGCCATCCAGTTCGAAATCAACGAAGGCCCGCGTGTCTTTGTCGAACGGATCAATATCGTCGGCAACGTGCGGACCAAGGACGAAGTGATCCGCCGCGAATTCCGGCTGGTCGAGGGCGATGCATTCAATTCGGCCAAGCTGCGCCGGTCGCGTCAACGCATTCAGAACCTGGATTTCTTCGAAAACGTTGAATTGGAGCCGACGCCCGGCAGTTCCCCGGACAAAGCGGTCATCAACGTGACCGTGGCGGAGAAATCGACCGGCTCTATTTCCATCGGTGCCGGTTTCTCGACGGACCAAGGGGCTCTCGCCGACTTCGGTCTGCGTGAACGCAACCTGTTGGGCACGGGCCGCGATCTGTCTCTGCGCTTCATCATCGCCGCGCGGCGCAGCGAAATCGATCTGAAGTTCACGGAACCGTTTTTCCTGAACCGCGATATCACGGCCGGCGCCGATGCCTTCCGGGTCACCGAGGATCTGCAGGACTACGGCTCGTTCGATAAGAAACGCACCGGTTTCCGGCTGCGCGCGGGCTACCACATCACCGAGTTGCTGACCCAGAACTGGGCCTATGAACTGCGCCAGGAAAAGATCACCGATGTCGATACGTCGGCATCGCTGGTCGTGCAGGACGCGGCGGGGACATTCCTGTTCTCCTCCGTCGAACACGGCATCATGTACGATACGCGAGACAGCCGCCTGACGCCGACCAAGGGCTATTTCGCCCGCCTTGCGACCAATTTCGCCGGCCTTGGCGGTGACGTTTACAGCGTCAAAAACATTCTGTCCGGCGCCTATCACTGGACGCCGCGCGAAGGGTTCCTGGTCACGCTCGGCGGCCGCACGGGCTATGTCGTCGCGGTGCAGGACGATGTCCTGCTTTCCGAACGCTTCTTCGTCGGCGGCCGCGACCTGCGCGGCTTTGCGCCCGGCGGTGTCGGTCCGCGCGACGTATCAACGGACGATTCGCTCGGTGGCGAATGGATGTATTCCGGCACGCTCGAACTCGGCTTCCCGCTGGGCCTGCCGAGTGAACTCGGTGTCAGCGGCCGCGTCTTTACCGATGTCGGGAGCGCCGGCGCGATTGCGACAAATCGCTCCGGTATCGAGGATACGGGCTCCCTCCGTGCCGCTGCCGGGTTCGGCATTACCTGGAAATCACCGTTCGGTCCGCTCGGGCTGGACTTCGGGATTCCCATCGTGAAGGAATCCTTTGATGAAACCGAGATCGTCCGTATCAATTTCGGTACGCGATTCTAGGAGGTTCTTTTGTTCACCTACGCCAAGTTTATGATTCGGCGGGCCCTGGTCCCTGCGCTTTGTTTGATCGTCCCCGTCGCCGCCCAGGCACAGCAACAGACGCAAACCGGCGACCAGGCAACCCAGGAAGATATCGCCGCCCGCGCGGCGAAGGTGGCTGTTCTGGACGTTCAGCGCATTTTGCGCGAAGCAAAGGCCATGAAAACCATCCGCGATCAGGTCTCGCAGCTGCGCAAGGCGTACCAGCAGGAGATCGAGTCCAAACAGGCGGACCTGCGCAGCGAAAACGAAGATCTGCGCCGCAAACGGACGATTCTGTCGTCCGATGCCTTCGACGAGGAACGCCGCAAATTCGATCAGAAAGTCGCCGACGTTCAACGCCTGGTGCAGTCGCGTAATCAGCAATTGGACCGGGCGAATGCCGAAGCGGTGATCGAGGTTCAGAAAGTCTACAACCAGATCGTTCTGGAACTCGCCAATGAGCGGTCATACGGCCTGATTTTTCGCAAAAGCGCCACCATCGTCGTACACCCGCCGATCGAGGTGACGCCGGAGGTGCTGGCTCGTCTCGACAAACGACTGCCTGCGGTTAAGGTCACCCCGCCGACGACGGCTCCCGCGAAACAATAAGAGCCGATCATGGCCGACCCCCGATTTTTCACGAGGGCCGGGCCCTTCACATTGGCCGAATTGGCGAAGGTCACCGGGGCGGGTATCGCCCCGGGTGCGCCGGCGGATCTCGACCTGGTCGATGTCATGCCGCTGGATAAGGCGGGTGAGGGCGACCTGACCTTCATCGACAACCGCAAATATCTCGACGCCTTTCGAGCGACCAAGGCCTCGGCCATTCTGGCCGCGCCGGATTTGGCCGATCAGGCCCCGACCGAAGCGGCCTTGCTGCTCTGTGACGATCCGTATCGGGCCTATGCCAAGGCCGCGGCGGCATTTTACCCGCGCCCGGCTGTCGAGCCGGGAATATCGCCGGGTGCCTATGTTTCGCCGAACGCCACCATCGGTGCCGGGTGCCGGATCGAACCCGGGGCTGTGGTGCAGGACGGGGCTGAAATCGGCGCCAATTGCTTGATTGGTCCGGCAGCGGTGATCGACCGGGGGGTAACCCTGGGATCGGACTGCGAGATTGGCGCCAATGTCACCTTGCAGCATTGCGTGCTTGGTGATCGGGTCTACGTCCATCCCGGCGTTCGGGTCGGGCAGGACGGATTCGGCTTCGCCCCAGGGGCGGACGGCCATTTGAAGGTGCCGCAAATTGGCCGTGTGGTCATCGAATCCGATGTCGAGATCGGCGCGAATACGACGATCGACCGGGGCGCCGGGCCGGACACGGTGATCGGCCAGGGATCGAAGATCGACAATCTGGTTCAGATCGGCCACAACGTGGAAATCGGGCGCGGCTGCATCATCGTCAGTCAGGTCGGTATTTCCGGCAGCACCAAGGTGGGCGATTTTGTTATGATCGGCGGCCAGGCGGGGATTGCCGGCCATCTGGAGATCGGCGCCGGTGTGCGCATCGCGGCGCAAAGCGGCCTCATGCGGAACGTTCCACCGGGGGCAACCGTGGGCGGCTCGCCCGCCAAGGACATGCGGGACTGGCTCAAGGAATCGGCGGCGTTGTCGAAACTGGCCAGGAAGAAAGGAGACCGGGCGTAATGGATTCCGAAGCAAGCACGGAAACCATGGAAATGGATATCAACCGGATCATGGAATTGATCCCGCATCGCTATCCGTTCCTGCTGATCGACAAGATCATCGACGCGGTGCCGGGCCAAAGCGGCATCGGCATCAAGAACGTGACCATCAACGAGCCGTTCTTTCAGGGCCATTTCCCGGGCCATCCCATCATGCCGGGCGTGCTGATCGTCGAAGCGATGGCGCAAACGGCCGGTGCGCTGGTCATGGCAGGATTGGACAACGCCGACAACGCTCTGGTTTATTTCATGACCGTTGAGAACGCTCGGTTCCGCAAACCCGTGGTCCCCGGGGACTGCGTGCACATCCACGTAGAGATGGTGCAGAACCGCGGCGACGTTTGGAAATTCAAAGGCCGTGCCATCGTCGATGGCGTGCTCAAGGCAGAGGCCGTCTATTCGGCCATGATCGCGAGACAAAAATGACTGATATCCATGCCAGCGCCGTCGTCCACAAGGACGCGGAGATCGGCGACGGGGTCAAGATCGGCCCGTTCTGCGTCGTCGGTCCGAACGCGCGTCTGGCCGATGGAGTCGAATTGCTGTCCCACGTCGTTGTCGAGGGACATACGGAAGTCGGCGCCCATACCCGCGCATTTCCATTCGCTTCGTTGGGCCACGCGCCGCAGGACCTGAAATTCAAAGGTGAGGTTTCGCGCCTGGTGATCGGCGCCAACAACATCATCCGCGAACATGTCACCATGAACCCAGGCACGGAAGGCGGCGGGCTCGAAACCCGCATCGGGAACAACTGCCTGTTCATGGTCGGCGCCCATGTGGCGCACGACTGCCAACTTGCCGACAACGTCATCCTGGTCAATAACGCGACCCTTGCCGGGCATGTGTCGATCCAGGAATGGGCCATCGTCGGCGGCCTGTCGGCTATTCACCAATTCGTGCGGATCGGCCGCCACGCCATGATCGGCGGCATGACCGGCGTGACGCAGGACGTGATCCCTTACGGCTCGGTCACGGGCAACCGGGCAAAGCTGGAAGGCCTCAACCTCGTCGGCCTGAAACGCCGCGATTTCGACCGCGAAACGATCCACGCTCTGCGTCAGGCCTACCGCCTGATCTTCGCCCAGGAAGGCACCATGGCCGAACGCCTGGACGATGTCGCCGAATTGTTCGGCGACAACCAGCCGGTCATGGAAATCGTCGAATTCATCAGCTCCGATTCCTCGCGCTCCATCTGCCAGCCCATGGTGGAGGATGCCGCCTAACGCCCCCAAGCTGGGCCTGATCGCGGGCGGCGGTCTGCTGCCCGAAATCCTGGCCAAGCGCTGCCGCGACAGCGGCCGGGGCCTGTTCGTCGCCGTGTTGAACGGCCAGGGCGACCCCACGCGCTATCCCGCCGATTGCACCGAGTCCTTTCGTTTGGGCGCGGCCGGAAAGCTCATCAAGCACCTCCGCGCCGAAGATGTGGAAGAAGTCGCCTTCGCGGGCTCCGTTCGGCGGCCCAAGGCGACCGATCTGATCCCCGACCTCTGGACCACCAAGTTCCTGGCGCGCACCAAGGCTATGGGGTTGGGCGACGACGGCTTGCTGTCCGCCATCGTCCAGGCGTTGGAGACGGAAGAGGGCTTCCGCGTCGTCGGGCCGAGCGAGATCGCCCCCGACCTTCTGGCCCCCGCCGGTCCCGTCGGCAGCCATGTGCTGAGCCCCGCCATGGCCGAGGACCTAGCCGCCGGGATCGCGGGTGCGCGTGATCTTGGGCGCCGCGACCTCGGGCAAGCGGTGATCGCCAAAGGTGGTAAGGTGATCTGCGAGGAAGGCCCGGAAGGCACCGAAGCCCTGGTCCGTGGGGCAGGCGAGGCCGCCCGAGGCGGCATTCTCGTCAAAGCCATGAAGCCCGAGCAGGA
>NZRL01000135.1 GCA_002696205.1 Rhodospirillaceae bacterium
CCCCGCTGAAGCTGCACGAGATGCTGACGGAAGAGCAGTATCAGGCCGCCGTCGAGGAATACGGCGAGGATTCCTTCACCGCCGGTATCGGCGCCGAAGCGATCCGCGACATGCTGTCGGCCATCGACCTGGAAGAAGAACTGACCAACCTGACCATGGACCTGGAGGAAACCGGGTCCGAGGCCAAGCGTAAGAAGCTGGTCAAGCGGTTGAAGCTGGTCGAGGCCTTCATCGCCTCCGAAGCCCGTCCGGAATGGATGATCCTGGAAGTCGTTCCGGTCATCCCGCCCGAACTGCGCCCGCTGGTGCCGCTGGACGGTGGCCGTTTCGCGACGTCGGACCTGAACGATCTGTATCGCCGCGTCATCAACCGGAACAACCGCCTGAAGCGCCTGATCGAACTGCGGGCACCCGAAATCATCATCCGTAACGAAAAGCGGATGCTGCAGGAATCCGTCGACGCCCTGTTCGACAACGGCCGTCGCGGCCGCGCCATCACGGGGGCCAACAAGCGCCCGCTGAAGTCGCTGTCCGACATGCTGAAAGGCAAGCAGGGCCGCTTCCGCCAGAACCTTCTGGGCAAGCGCGTCGACTATTCCGGCCGTTCGGTCATCGTCGTCGGCCCGGAACTGCTGCTTCATCAATGCGGGTTGCCGAAGAAGATGGCGTTGGAGCTGTTCAAGCCGTTCATCTATTCGAAGCTCGAACTCTACGGCATGGCGACCACCATCAAGGCCGCCAAGCGGATGCTGGAAAAAGAACGTCCGGAAGTTTGGGACATTCTGGAAGAAGTCATCCGTGAACATCCGGTCATGCTGAACCGGGCGCCGACCCTGCACCGTCTGGGCATCCAGGCGTTCGAGCCGGTGCTGATCGAAGGCAAGGCGATCCAGCTTCATCCGCTGGTTTGCGCCGCCTTCAACGCCGACTTTGACGGTGACCAGATGGCCGTTCACGTGCCGCTGTCGCTGGACGCGCAGTTGGAAGCCCGCGTGCTGATGATGTCGACCAACAACATCCTCAGCCCCGCCAACGGCAAGCCGATCATCGTTCCGTCTCAGGATATCGTGCTGGGTCTGTACTACATGACCATGATGCGCGAGAACGAGAAGGGCGAGGGCATGCTGTTCGGTGACGCCGCCGAAATCCAGCAGGCGCTGGATGCCGGTGCCGTCAGCCTGCACGCCAAGATCACGGCGCGCTATCGCACGGTCGACGACAACGGCGATCCGATTGTCCAGCGTGTGGAAACCACGCCGGGCCGCATGCTGCTGTCGGAAATCCTGCCGCGTAACCCGAAGATCAAGTTCGACCTGATCAACCACGTCCTGACCAAGAAGGACATCACCACCCTGATCGACGAGGTCTATCGCTTCTGCGGTCAGAAGGAGACGGTCATCTTCTGCGACCGCATGATGACGCTCGGCTTCGGCTTCGCCTGCCGCGCGGGTATCTCCTTCGGCAAGGACGATCTGGTCATCCCGGCTTCCAAGGAAACCATGGTTGCCGAGACGGAAACCCGGGTGAAGGAATTCGAAAAGCAGTACATGGACGGCCTGATCACCCAGGGCGAAAAGTACAACAAGGTCGTCGACGCCTGGGCCCAGTGCACGGACCGTGTCGCCGACGCCATGATGAAGGAAATCTCGGCGGAGAAGCCGGGCGAGCCGGTCAACTCGGTCTACATGATGGCCCACTCCGGTGCCCGTGGTTCGGCCGCCCAGATGAAGCAGCTCGCCGGTATGCGCGGCCTGATGGCCAAGCCGTCCGGGGAAATCATCGAGACGCCGATCATTTCCAACTTCAAGGAAGGCCTGACCGTGTTGGAATACTTCAATTCCACGCACGGTGCCCGTAAGGGTCTGGCCGACACCGCCTTGAAGACGGCGAACTCCGGTTACCTGACCCGTCGTCTGGTCGACGTCGCGCAGGACTGCATCATCGTCGATCACGACTGCGGCACGGATGAAGGCCTGACCATCTCGGCCATCGTCGAAGGCGGCGAGGTCATCTCGCCGCTGCCGGAGCGGATCCTCGGCCGTACCGCCGCCGACGACATCCTGCACCCGACTTCGGGCGACGTGATCGTGCCGAAGGGGGACATGATCGTCGAAGAGCATTGTGCGGCGATCGAGGAAGCGGACGTCGAAACCGTTCGTATCCGTTCGGTCCTGACCTGCGAGCAGAAAGACGGTGTCTGCGGCAAGTGCTATGGCCGTGACTTGGCCCGGGGCACGACCGTGAACATCGGCGAAGCCGTTGGCGTCATCGCCGCCCAGTCCATCGGCGAGCCGGGCACCCAGCTGACCATGCGGACGTTCCACATCGGTGGTGCGGCCCAGCGTGGGTCGGAGCAGTCCTCCATCGAAGCCTCGGCGGATGCCAAGGTCGAATTGCGCAACTGCACGACGGTCAAGAACTCGGCCGGCGTCGAGGTCATCATGGCCCGTAACGCCGAACTGGTGCTGATCGATTCGAAGAAGCGCGAACGGGCCCGTCACCGCCTGCCGTATGGTGCGCGCCTGTTGGTCAAGGACAAGGCCAAGGTCGAACGCGGCGACAAGATGGCGGAATGGGATCCCTATACCCTGCCGATCCTGACCGAGAAGGAAGGGACCGCCAACTACATGGACCTGGTCGAAGGCCTGTCGATCACCGAACGCATGGACGAAGCCACCGGCATCGCGTCCAAGGTGGTCGTCGACTGGAAGCAGCAGCCCCGGGGCAACGACCTCAAGCCGCGCATCACCCTGCGTGACGACAAGGGCGAGGTCATTACCCTGGATAACGGCCTGGAAGCCCGCTACTTCCTCTCGGTCGACGCCATCCTGTCCGTGGATAACGGCCAGCGTGTGTTTGCCGGCGACGTGATCGCCCGCATTCCGCGTGAATCGGCCAAGACCCGCGACATCACGGGTGGTCTGCCGCGCGTTGCGGAACTGTTCGAAGCCCGCAAGCCCAAGGATCACGCGATCATCGCCGAAAACGAAGGCCGCGTGGAATTCGGCAAGGACTACAAGAACAAGCGCCGCATCGTCGTCGTGCCGTCCGAGGAAGGGGAGGAGCCCGTCGAATATCTCCTGCCCAAGGGCAAGCACATCTCGGTGCAGGAAGGCGACTATGTCCGTATCGGCGATCCGCTGATGGACGGTAACCCCGTGCCGCACGACATCCTGCGTGTGCTCGGCGTCGCCGCCCTGGCGGAATACCTGATCAACGAGATCCAGGACGTCTACCGTCTGCAGGGCGTGAAGATCGATGACAAGCACATCGAAGTCATCGTGCGTCAGATGCTGCAGAAGGTCGAAATCACCGAAGCCGGCGACACCACGCTGCTGGTCGGTGAGCAGATCGACCGGGTCGACATGGACGAAGCCAACGCGGTGGCCAAGGAGAAGGGCGGCAAGCTCGCCATGGGCGAACCGGTTCTCCAGGGTATCACCAAGGCCTCCCTGCAGACCCGTTCCTTCATCTCGGCGGCGTCGTTCCAGGAAACGACTCGTGTCCTCACCGAGGCCGCGGTTTCCGGCAAGGTCGATTCGCTGATCGGTCTGAAGGAAAACGTCATCGTCGGCCGCCCGATTCCCGCCGGCACCGGGGCTGTGATGAAGCAGTTCCGCGCCATTGCGGGCGATCGGGACAAGGATGCGGCCGCTTTGGACGCGGAAAACCAGGAAGCGGTGGCGGAAGCGCTCCCGACCGGCGATTCTCCGGACGAAGCGACTCAGACGGTCGACGCGGACTGATAAAGATACCCGGCGCCTCTCCCAGCCTGTTCAAAGGTATGGGGAGGCGCCGGCGTTAAGCGATTTTTCGGCGGGAATCCTAGGATTTCCGCCGTTTTTTTCCGGTGAAATTTCTGCCGGTTTACGCTTGACGCATTGGGGGCGCATCCATATAGTGCGCCCCACTTCGCAGGGGCCGGTGGTAGCGGCTGAAACGCCTGGGTTTCCAGGGGCTTCTCCCCGCTAAACGCGGTCCTCGATGCGGCAAGTGTAGGGATGTTTTTTCCGAACGGCTCCTCTGGGGCTCCTCGCAAGAGGCCTCGGAGTGTCGTTTTTGCCCTTTAAAGGGCAGCGCGCGGCGCCAGGGTGATCCCCACCCGAATAAAAGACAGGGGGTCTGCTTCTGAGCGTCGTTTCCGTTGAGAAAACATGCTTCGCGCCGCCAGCGCCTCGGCGAGGTGGCGCAACTGGGATTACCAACGCCGAAAGGCGCCCCGAGTTGAGGTATGTGCCGCAAGGCGCATGAGAGATAACGAAGGTTTTGCCGGGCTTTGAAGCCCGGCGCGGCTAGGAATTGAGAAACGTATGCCGACGATTAACCAATTGATCCGCAAGCCGCGGAAGGCGCCGACCACCTCCAACAAGGTTCCGGCCCTGAAGGCTTGCCCGCAAAAGCGTGGCGTTTGCACCCGCGTCTACACGACGACCCCGAAGAAGCCGAACTCGGCCCTTCGTAAAGTCGCCCGTGTGCGTCTGACCAACGGGTTCGAGGTGACCAGCTACATCCCCGGCGAAGGCCACAACCTGCAGGAACACTCTGTCGTGTTGATCCGCGGTGGTCGTGTCAAGGATTTGCCCGGTGTGCGTTATCACATCCTGCGCGGCGTTCTGGACACCCAGGGCGTCTCCGACCGCCGCCAGCGTCGTTCCAAATACGGCGCCAAACGGCCGAAGTAAGGAGAGCAGTTCATGTCTCGTCGTCACCGCGCAGAAAAACGTGAGATTCTTCCCGATCCCAAGTTCGGCGATCTGGTTCTCTCCAAATTCACCAATGGCCTGATGTTCCACGGCAAGAAGTCCGCCGCCGAGCGCATCGTCTATGGCGCCATGGAAACGATCGAAAAGAAGACCGGCGGCGATCCGCTGAAGGTCTTCCATGAAGCGTTGGATAACGTGAAGCCGTCCGTTGAGGTTCGCTCTCGCCGTGTCGGTGGTGCCACCTATCAGGTGCCCGTCGAAGTCCGCTCCGATCGCCGCCAGGCGCTGGCCATTCGCTGGCTCATCGACAACGCCCGCAAGCGGTCGGAAAACACGATGACCGAACGGCTCTCCGGGGAACTGCTGGATGCCGCCAACAACCGCGGCGCCGCTGTGAAGAAGCGGGAAGACACCCACCGGATGGCGGAGGCCAACAAGGCCTTCTCGCACTACCGGTGGTAACCCCAGGCTTGATGGATTAACGACATGGCACGCCAAACCCCCCTTAACCGTTACCGTAATATCGGCATCATGGCTCACATCGATGCCGGTAAGACGACGACGACGGAACGCATCCTGTATTACACCGGCAAGTCCTACAAAATCGGCGAAGTCCACGACGGCAACGCCACGATGGACTGGATGGAGCAGGAACAGGAACGCGGCATCACCATCACCTCCGCCGCGACCACGACGTTCTGGAACGATCACCGGATCAACATCATCGACACCCCGGGTCACGTTGACTTCACGATCGAAGTCGAACGCTCGCTGCGCGTGCTCGATGGTGCCGTCGCTGTGTTCGACTCCGTCGCCGGTGTCGAGCCGCAGTCCGAAACGGTTTGGCGTCAGGCCGATAAGTACGGCGTGCCGCGGATGTGCTTCGTCAACAAGATGGACCGTACCGGCGCCGACTTCTATCGCTGTGTCGATATGATCATTGATCGTCTGGGCGCCACGCCGCTGGTTATGCAGTTGCCGGTCGGTGCGGAAGACAAGTTCCTGGGTATTATCGACCTCGTGAAGAACAAGGCCGTCATCTGGAAGGATGAAAGCCTCGGCGCCGAGTTCGAATACAAGGACATTCCGGAAGATCTGGCCGAAAAGGCTGCCGAATACCGTGAGAAGCTCATCGAAACCGCCGTCGAGCAGGACGATGACGCCATGGAAGCCTATCTGGAAGGCAACGAGCCGAGCGAAGAAACCCTGAAGGCCTGTATCCGTAAGGGTACGCTGGCCGGCGACTTCGTTCCCGTTCTGACCGGTTCCGCCTTTAAAAACAAAGGTGTGCAGCCGCTTCTTGACGCCGTTGTCGACTTCATGCCCGCGCCGACCGACGTCGCCGCGATCAAGGGTGTGGCCGCCGACGACGAAGAGAAGGAAATCGAGCGGAACAACTCCGACGAAGAGCCTTTCGCGGCGCTGGCGTTCAAGATCATGAACGACCCGTTCGTCGGCAACCTGGGCTTTATCCGGATCTATTCGGGCAAGCTGGAAGCCGGGTCCTCGATCATGAACACGGTCAAGGGCAAGCGCGAGCGCATCGGCCGTATGCTGCTGATGCACTCCAATCAGCGTGAAGAAATCAAGGAAGCCTTTGCCGGCGACATCGTCGCTGTCGTGGGTCTCAAAGACACGACCACCGGTGACACGCTCTGCGATCCGTCCAATCAGGTGATTCTGGAGCGCATGGAGTTCCCCGATCCGGTCATCGAAGTGGCCGTCGAGCCGAAGACCAAAGCCGACCAGGAAAAGATGGGCGTCGCCCTGAACCGCCTGGCTGCCGAGGATCCGTCCTTCCGCGTGACCTCCGACGTCGAAAGCGGCCAGACCGTCATCAAGGGGATGGGTGAACTTCACCTGGAAATCCTGGTCGACCGCATGCGCCGTGAATTCAAGGTCGACGCCAACGTCGGTCAGCCGCAGGTCGCCTATCGTGAGACGATTTCACGCGAAGCCGATATCGATTACACCCACAAGAAGCAGACGGGTGGTTCGGGTCAGTTCGCTCGTGTGAAGATCAAGTTCGAGCCGATCGCTGAAGGCTTCGAATTTGAAAATACGGTCGTCGGCGGTAACGTCCCGCGTGAATACGTCCCGGGCGTGGAAAAGGGCCTCAAGTCCTCCATGGAGTCGGGTGTTCTCACCGGCTTCCCGGTGACCGGTATCAAGGCAACGCTGTATGACGGTGGCTTCCACGACGTGGACTCCTCCGTGATGGCTTTCGAAATCGCCGCCCGTGCGGCGTTCCGCGAAGGCTGCCAGCAGGCCGGCCCGCAGTTGCTGGAACCGATGATGCAAGTGGAAGTCGTGACGCCCGAAGAGTACATGGGCGACATCATCGGCGATCTCAACTCGCGTCGCGGTCAGGTGAACGCGATGGATCAGCGCGGAATTGCGCGTGTCATCGATGCGCACGTGCCGCTGGCGAACATGTTTGGGTACGTGAACACGCTGCGTTCGCTGAGCCAGGGCCGCGCCCAGTTCACGATGCAGTTCGACCACTACGAGGTCGTTCCGTCTCAGGTTTCCGAAGAAATTCAGACCCGCCTGGCCGGCTAAGCCGACGGGCCCAAGGGAGTATTGAAAGATGGCGAAAGAGAAGTTTGAACGTAATAAGCCGCATTGCAACATCGGCACGATCGGGCACGTTGACCACGGCAAGACGACGCTGACGGCTGCGATCACG
>NZRL01000136.1 GCA_002696205.1 Rhodospirillaceae bacterium
AAGCCTGTCGAACGCCTCGATGAAACATGGTGTATACTGCCCGACGTTATTTATTTTAGCGGTTCTAGATCGCCTGATTACTATCGTGAAACGCGTAACGGCCTTATTTTCTAGACCTTTTTTTGCTCACATTTTTGTCAGCAAAAGAATATACGAGTGATGATCCGTAATGAATCCAGTGGTCTACGGAAATTAATATCCTCGGGGGAGGAGAAAAAATGGTGAACGCTCGCACCCAAACCAGGGCGGGATCGTCGTATCTCGATCTTGTCCGATGGGCCCAAGAAGTCCGACGTGCACAAAACGCACTCTATCGAAACGCCGGCACCCAGAACCTGACCTGGGATGTCCTGTTCCTCATCGCCGAAGCCCAATACGCGGGTCAGAACCTGAATGTCTCCGACATTTGCGTTTCCGTTGCCGCGTCGAAATCGACGACCTTGAAACTCATCGCCCAATTGGCCAGCAACGGCGTGGTCGACAAGCGCCAGAAGGAAAACGATTCCCGCACGCAGCTCGTCACCTTGAACGATGCCTTCCGCAAGAAGTTCGAAGCCTACCTGGACAAGGTCACCGAGAGCTTCCCGACCGGCTGAGCCTACTTCGCATATCGCATCCCATTCCATTCATTCTGTTGACACCCATGGTCCTCAGGCCCATTTGTCGGCCTGCGGGGACGCCCCCGCCGCGTATCCGCGAATTCATTCTGGGGACGACCCCGACCGAACGTCATGGAGGGGACAATGCCCTGGTTCTATCTGTTTCTCGCCGGCCTGCTCGAGGTCGGCTGGGTGCTCGGTCTGAAATACGCCGAAGGCTTCACCCGCCCGCTGCCCAGCCTCTTCACCGCCGTCGCCCTGATCGCCAGCATGGGGTTCCTGGGCCTGGCGATCCGCGACCTGCCGCTCGGCACGGCCTACGCGGTCTGGACCGGCATCGGCACCCTGGGCGCGGCCGCCTTCGGCATCTGGCTGTTCGATGAGCCGGCAAGTCTGATGCGCCTCGCCTGCATCGGCCTGATCGCGCTGGGCATCGTGGGGTTGAAGGTGACGGCGGCTTAGACGGTACGACGAGTTGCGCTCGACGGCGACTTGGCCAACCCGGCCAACCCCAGGTGCGACCTCTCAACGGCGACCTGGCCGACCCGGCCAGCCTCAGATGCGACCTCTCAACGGCGACCTGGCCGACCCGGCCAGCCCCCAGGGAGCGTCCCCTCAACGGCGACTTGGCCGACCCGGCCAACCCCAAGTCGCCTGCGTTGTTAATGGTGCGGGCGGTCGGACTTGAACCGACAAGGCCGTAAGGCCGAGGGATTTTAAGTCCCTTGTGTTTACCAATTTCACCACGCCCGCTGGAGCGCCGTCGCTGCGGCCTCCTCTGGTAATCCTAAGGGCGTCGCGCCGCAAGGGCCAAGGGCGGTTGCCCGTATGCGCGCCAGCGTCTACACCTTGCCCCCATGACCGACGAGAACGCCGCCCCGCCGCCCGATTTCGACGCCGCCTTCCGCGACAAGCTGAAGGACCTGTTCCTGTGGCGGCGCGACGTCCGGCGGTTTCTGGCCGACCCGCTGCCGGACGGCCTGATCGAGGAATTGCTGGGCCAAGCCGCCCTCGCCCCCAGTGTCGGCAATTCGCAGCCCTGGCGCTTCGTCCTGGTCGAGGACACCGAGCGCCGCCGCCGCGTGCGTGACGATTTCGAGGCCGCCAATCAGGACGCGCTGAACGGCTATTCCGGCGAGCGGGCGCAGACCTACGCGGGCCTGAAACTGGCCGGGCTGGACAAGGCGCCGGTGCAGCTTGCCGTGTTTTCCGATCAGGCGACGGAGCGCGGCCACGGCCTGGGCCAGAACACCATGCCGGAAATGCTGCCCTATTCCGTGGTCGCGGCGGTCAATACGCTGTGGCTCGCCGCGCGGGCGGCGGGGGTCGGCGTCGGCTGGGTCTCGATCCTGCATCCGGAGAAAGTCTCGGCGGTCCTGGACGTGCCGGCGGATTGGCGGCTGGTCGCCTATCTCTGCCTCGGCCGGCCCGAGGAAGAACACCGCGACCCGGAACTGGTCCGCGCCGGATGGCAGGACCGCGCCGCGATCGGGGAATTCATCCTGAAACGCTAACCCGCGCCGGATCGACGGACGTTCTTACAGATCGACTTCCTGGGGCTCGTTGCCGAAGTCGCGCATGATGCCGCGCAGGGTTTCGGCCGCCCGGTCGATCTCCGCCGCGTCGGTGCCGCGAATGACGATGGTCGAGCCGTGCTTGCCGTCGCGGGAAAACGGATAACTTCCGATTTCCAAGTCCGGATGACTGTCCTGCAGCGCCGTCAGGCGGGCCGCCATCTTTCCTTCGGGCGTGTACGACGCGATGGATTTCGACAGCATCTCCGCCCCGCCCACCAGCCGGTGTTTGAACAGGTCGAACATGGCCTGCATGATTCGCGGCACGCCGGGCAGCACGAAGACGTTTTCCACCTGGAACCCGGGGGCGCGGCTGACCGGATTTTCCAACAGGATCGAATCCTCCGCCACGTCGGCCATTTTCATGCGGGCCTCGGTCACGTCCTCGGGCTTGTAGTGGGACAGCAACAGGGCCTCGGCATCCGGATGACGGATCAGCTTGCGCCCGAACGCCTTGGCCACGCAGGCCGAGGTGATGTCGTCATGGGTCGGCCCGATGCCGCCAGTGGTGAAGACGTAATCGAAGCGCGCCCGGGCGTCGTTGACGCAGGCGATGATCGTCTCCTCGACATCGGCGATGACCCGGGCCTCCATCATGCGGATGCCCAGCTTGTTCAGGTTCTCGCCCAGGAACTGCAGATTGGCGTCGCGGGTGCGGCCCGAAAGAATCTCGTTGCCGATGATGATCAGACAGGCGGTGACGGTTTTTTGCTCGCTCATGATGGCGTTCTAGGTAACGGCAAGCGGCCCGCTTGGCAACGATGTTCGGATTGCCGCCCCCACCCCGACCGAACAAGAAAAGGGCCGCCCCGAGGAAGATCAGGGCGGCCCTTGCTTGGACAGGGACTAGGGGAGGTAGCCCGTCCCTGCGGGGGAACGGGAGAGTGCGGAAAAGGCGTCCCTGCCGATGGGTCAGCTTTGAATGCGCCAATCTCCGTCGGCCCTGCGGCAGGCGGTGCCGTAGCCTTGTTCGACCCGGCCGCCGATGGTCACCGAGGTCTGATATTCACGGCACAACTGGCCGGTATTCGTGTTCTGCACGGTCCGCACGGGCGTGATCGTGCCGTGGTTGCCGCTGTCCGGGTTGGACCAGGCGACGGGCTGCCAATCGGCGCTGTTCATGGCCGTGCTCTGGGCCCGCGATTGATACATGCGGTCGGCCCGGTCGAGCGAGACGCCGACCTGGTTGCCGACGACGCCGCCCAGCAAAGTGCCGACGGCAACCGCCGCCAACTGCCCACGGCCGCCCCCGACCTGGGAGCCGGCCCAGCCACCCAAACCGGCGCCGAGCAAGGTGCCCGCCCCCTGTTTGGTGCCCATGCCGTCAGTCACGCAACCGCCCAAGCCGGTAACCGCCATCATGGCGGCGGCCAGGGCGACGGCCGTCCGGCGGCCGGCGCGCTTGATCTTGCGCGGTTGGGTCGTCTGATTGCTTTCTGTCGGGCCGGTCGTCACGGCCTGGTCGATCTGCATGTTCGTCATTGGTACCTCCAATTTAAATCTGCCGGTCGGCAGTGATGTTTCCCCGGCAATGCGGGTCAACATTCACATGTATATTTGAATGCAATTTTGAAGTCAATAACAGTTTTTCTTTTTGCCTCTAATTTTCGATGGGCTATAAGAATGTCGGGGAAAGGGGCGCATCCGGGAGGGGGAAACCCGGGGCGCATCGGGAAACAAACGGGGTAAAAATGAAGCTGAAATTCAGCAATGACCAACATCGTACCTATATGGATTTTACGGATTCCGTCATCGACGAATGGGCCGGCGTGTTCGAGGGCGACACGGATTTCGTCGACGCGGCCTATTGGGATCTGTTGACCAACATGTGGCGGGCCCGAACCCCCGTCCGGAAGACCGACGCCCTCAAGTTCATGACCACGATCAAAAGCGCGCATACGGCGGGCAAATATCTCGAGGTCGCCTTGGAAAAGGCCCTGATCATCGAGCAGAACAACCCAAAGGACGCGCGCTCAAAGCTGCTGACCCTGTCCGACGATCTGCGCGACCGCCTGGACGTCTATTTCGATTTCGTCGTCGATGAGATGCGCAAGACCTGCAAGATGATCGACGGCATGAAGTAGCCGATGGCGGCTCTTTCTCCCGGCGCCCGCCTGGCCTTTCTTCTCGCGTTGTTCTACCTCGGCTGGGGCAAGTTCCTCGCCACGGATACCGACGTTTACCTGATCGACTATGCCCAGCGGATCGTCATCATCGCCCTTGCCTGGGGGATGTTGCGGGACGCCTTGCGCCGCCCCCTGCCCTTACTCTCCAACACGGCCTGGCTTTGGGCCCTGGCCGGGTCGGTGGCGATCATCCTGTTCGATCAGGCGACCGACGGCCAGCCCTGGCGCGAGGCGCTGGATACGCTGCTATTCGAAGACGTCTCGTTCCCGCCGTTGGACGATCCGCTTTGGGAAATCATCGACCTGACCTTCGGCCTCGTGCTGGTCGCGGTATCCGAGGAACTGGTTTTTCGCCGCCTTTGGTTGGAATGGTGGGTGGCGCGCGGCGGCGGGATCGCGGGGCTTTATCTGGGATCGTCGGTGGTATTCGGCCTGCTGCACCTGCCCCAGGGCCTGGCCGACACGGCCATCGCGGTCCTTTGGGGGCTATTGCTGATGGCCGTCTATCGGCGCAGCGGCAGCCTCGCCCTGGTGATCCTCACCCATTACCTGGTGGATTTCTGGTACTTCGCTTGAGCCGCCCGAGTGATTAGCCCAGGAAATCCCGGATCAGGGCGATCAGCGGTTCGTCCGCCGGCGGCATATCCAGGTCGCGCAGGCGCGTCGGCTGCACCCATTTGAGGGCTTGGCCATCGAGGCCCTGCGGCTCCCCTTTCCACTGGCGGGCGACGTAGACCGGCATCAGCAGGTGGAAATCCTCATAGAGATGGCTGGCGAAGGTCAGGGGCGCCAGGCAGCTTTCCGTCAGATCGATGCCCAGTTCCTCGTTCAATTCACGGACCAGGGCCGTTTCCGGCAATTCGCCCGGCTCCAGCTTGCCGCCCGGAAACTCCCAAAGCCCCGCCATGGCCTTGCCTTCGGGCCGCTGCGCGACCAGGACACGGCCGTCGATATCGACCAGCACGGCGGCGACGACGATGACCGTCTTCACATCGCCTTGGGCCTTGCGGAATTCCGCGTCCCAGCAGCCGCCTTCGGGGAGATCACCGGACATTCTTCAAAGCTGCCTTTCTTCTGGTCGAACTCCGCCGGAAACCAACGGCCATTGAGGCCGCGGGCCGGTCAGGCCCGAAAGCCAAGGCCACGGACGTGGCTACCCGGCGACTGAGGGAACATTAAGACCGATAGTCGGCGTTGATCGCGATGTAGCCGTGGGTCAGGTCGCAGGTCCAGACCGTGGCCCGGCCATTGCCGATGCCGACGTCGACGGCGATGTTGATTTCCGGACTTTGCATATGAGCGGTCACCGGGGCCTCGTCATAGCCTTCCACCGCCAAACCGTTCGACGCGATGGTCACGCCGCCGATGGCGATGTTCAACCGGTCGCGTTCCGCCCGCTCGCCGGCCTTGCCGACGGCCATCACGATGCGGCCCCAGTTGGCGTCCTCGCCGGCGATCGCCGTCTTGACCAGGGGCGAATTGGCGATGGCGAGGCCGATGGTCTTGGCCGCCGCGTCGTTTTCGGCGCCGGTCACGGTGATTTCGACGAACTTGGTCGCCCCTTCGCCGTCGCGCACGATCTGATGCGCGAGGTCCAGCATCACGGCCTCGAGCTTGGCCTTGAAATCATCGAGTGCCGGATCGTCCGCACCGGAGAAATCCGCCGCGTTGCCCGCCGCCCCGGTGGCAAACAGCATCAGGGAATCGCTGGTCGAGGTATCGGAATCGACGGTGATGGAATTAAAGGTCCGCACGCAGGCCGGGGCCAAAATGCCCTGCAGCACCGGCGACGGAATCGCCGCATCGGTGAAGACATAGGCCAGCATGGTCGCCATGTCGGGCGCGATCATGCCCGACCCCTTGGCGATCCCGGCGATCTTCACAGGCGTGCCGTTGATGACCGCCTCTTTGTAGGCGCCCTTGGGGAAGGTATCGGTGGTCATGATCGCCTTGGCGGCCTCGTCCCATTTGCCGGGGGCGAGATCGGCCGCCAGGGCGTCCAATTCATCGGTGATGGCATTGAAGTTCAGTGGCTCGCCGATCACGCCGGTCGAGGCGGCGAAAACCCGCGACGGCCGGCAGGCCAGACGGTCGGCCACGGCCTCGACGACCTGTTCGACCGCTTCGTCCCCAAGCCGCCCGGTGAAGGCGTTGGCGTTGCCGGAATTGACGATCAGGCCGCTTGCGATGCCGCCCGGCAGCGACTTGCGGCACCATTCGACGGGCGCCGATGCGGTCAGCGATTTGGTGAACACGCCTGCGACCTGCGTATCTTCGGCCAGTTCGGCCAACAGAACGTCGGTCCGTCCCTTGTACTTCACGCCGCAGGCGCGGGTCGCCACGCGCACACCACCGATGGCGGGGATGTCGGGGAATTTTTCAGGCGCCAGGGGCGATAACGTGGTTTCCGGCATGGTCGGGCACTCGTCCGTGTAAAGGGATGAGGGCGCGCGGCGAAACCGCCGCCCCCGGGAACCCTTAATTAGCCGGAGTGCCGTCCAAATTGAAGCGTTGGATTTTCGCGTCTTCGCGCAGCCCCTGGGTAAAGGCCGCCCCGGCTTCCCGCATCATGCTTTGGCGAATCTGCGGTTCCATCTCGGCAAAGGTCGGCGGCTGCTGGGTGCGTTTGTCCTCGACCTTGATCACGTGCCAGCCGAATTGCGTCTTTACCGGCGCGTCGGTCATCCCGCCCTTATCCAGCGCGAAAGCGGCTTTTTCGAACTCGGGCACCATCTGGCCTTGGCCGAAGTAGCCCAGGTCGCCGCCGTTGGGGCCGGACGGGCCCGTCGACTTCTTCTTCGCCGTTTCGGCGAAATCGGCGCCACCGGCCAGATCCTTGATCACCGCCTTGGCTTCGTCCTCGGTCTTGAGCAGGATGTGGCGGGCGTGGATCTCGGACTTGCCACCCATTTCCTTGGTGACCTCGTCATAACGGGCCTTGACCGCAGCGTCCGTGACCTTGGTCTCGACTTCGCGCTGGATCAGGGTCGAGCCCAGCAGGCGTTCGGTGAAGCCCTGCAATTCGGCCTGGAACGCCGGTGTCTCATCGATCTTCGCCTTGCGCGCGGCCCCCGCCGCGAGCTTGGTGTCGATCAGACTGTCCAGCAAAGCCGGAAAAATCTGTTCGAACGGAACCTGCTTGTACTGATCGGGCAGCTGGCCATAAGCCTGGGTGACGTCGGAGCGCATGATTTTCGTGCCGTTCACGGTGGCGACAACCGGGTCGTCGGCCGCCTGGGCCGGGCCGGACGCGAGGCTCATGGGGGCGAGTCCAAGCATTACGGCGATACCACCTGCCCGAAGCGAGTTTACGAACGTCATGAAGCAATCCTTTTCACTGGTCGGCCGTCTCTCGGGGCGGCCTTTTGATTGGTTGGCGGCCGTTCGCCCGGCCGTTGAATCGGGCCCCACCCTAGCGAAGGGCCCCGGGGAAAGACAATCATTTGAATGTGAGGCGAAATTTGGGCGGAATTGCGGGGCGGCGGCTCATTGACAGGACCCGGGCGCACCTCTATCTCTTGCCCAGCGATTCCGCCTAGGAACCGCCATAATCGCTTCATACTTCTCGCATAGATTTTCCGCTTTCAAGGACGACCCCCGAATGTTCAGCGCCATCGCCAAGAGCCTGTTCGGTTCCGCCAATGATCGGTTCCTAAACGGCCTGCAAAAGGAAGTCGACGCCATCAACGGCCTGGAGCCCGAGTTGGAGGCGCTCTCCGATGATGCGCTGAAGGCCCGAACCGACGATTTCCGCCGCCGATTGGAAGCCGGGGAAACCACCGACGACATCATGGTCGAGGCCTTCGCGACCGTCCGCGAGGCGGCCAAGCGGACCTTGGGCCAGCGCCATTTCGACGTACAGCTGATGGGCGGCATCGTCCTGCACCGGGGCATGATTTCGGAAATGAAGACCGGTGAAGGCAAGACCCTGGTCTCGACCCTGCCGGTCTACCTGAACGCCATCGAAGGCAAGGGCACGCATGTCGTCACCGTCAACGACTACCTGGCGACCCGTGACGCCGGCTGGATGGAGCCCGTCTTCAACATGCTGGGCCTGACCGTGGGCGTCATCCGCCACGGCCTGGACGACGAGGAACGGCGCGCCGCCTACGGCGCCGACATCACCTACGGCACGAACAACGAATACGGCTTCGATTACCTGCGCGACAATATGAAGTTCTCGTTGGAAGACATGGTCCAGCGCCCCTTCAATTTCGCCATCGTCGATGAAGTCGACAGCATCCTGATCGACGAAGCGCGCACACCGCTGATCATCTCGGGCGCCACCGAGGACAATTCTGACCTTTACGTCTCGGTCGATAAACTTCTCAAGAACGTCACGCCCGACGACTACGAAAAGGACGAGAAAGCCCGTTCCGTGACCTTCACCGAAGACGGCATGGAAAAGATGGAAGAAATGATGCGCGAGGCCGGCCTGATCGAAGAAGGCTCGCTTTACGACATCCAGAACATCTCGCTCGTCCATCACGCCAATTCGGCTCTCCGCGCGCATATCCTGTTCCAACGCGACACGGATTACATCGTCAAGGACGGCAAGGTCGTCATCATCGACGAATTCACCGGCCGCATGATGGAAGGACGGCGCTATTCCGAAGGCCTGCACCAGGCCCTGGAGGCCAAGGAACGGGTCGAGATCCAGAACGAGAACCAGACCCTGGCGTCGATCACCTTCCAGAATTATTTCCGGCTGTACCCCAAGCTGGCCGGGATGACCGGCACGGCGATGACCGAAGCCGGTGAATTCCACGAAATCTACGGCCTGGAAGTCATCGAAATCCCGACCAACGTGCCCTGCATCCGCAAGGACGAAGACGACATCGTCTTCCGCACGGGCGAGGAAAAGTTCGAAGCGATCATGGACCTGATCCAGGATTGCCATAAGCGCAATCAGCCGGTCCTGGTCGGCACCGTATCGATCGAGAAATCCGAGGACCTGTCCGAACGCCTGAAGAAGCGCAAGATCGAGCACAATGTCCTGAACGCCCGCTTCCACGACCAGGAAGCCCAGATCATCGCCCAGGCGGGCCGCCCCGGCGGCGTCACCATCGCGACGAACATGGCCGGCCGCGGCACGGACATTCAACTGGGCGGCAACGTCGAAATGCGCGCCCTGCAGGAAATCACCGCCGAGCCCGGCAGCCCTGAATACGAGGCTGCCTACAAGAAGATCGACGAGGAAATTGCGGCCGACCGCGAAGTCGTCAAGCAGGCGGGTGGCCTTTACGTCATCGCCACGGAACGCCACGAAAGCCGGCGCATCGACAATCAGCTGCGCGGCCGGTCGGGCCGTCAGGGCGACCCGGGTGCCTCGTCGTTCTTCCTGTCACTGGAAGACGACCTGATGCGCATCTTCGGATCGGAACGCATCGACAGCATGCTCCAGAAACTGGGCCTGCAGGAAGGCGAAGCCATCGTCCACCCCTGGGTCAACAAGGCGTTGGAGAAAGCCCAGCAGAAGGTCGAAGAACGCAACTTCGAAATTCGTAAGAACCTGCTGAAGTTCGACGACGTGATGAACGACCAGCGCAAGGTTATCTACGAACAGCGCAAGGAATTGATGGCCGCCGAGGACGTCTCGGAAGACGTCGCCGACATGCGCCATCAGGTCGTCGACGACCTGGTCGGCCTGACCATGCCGGAAAAGGCCTATGCCGAGCAGTGGGAAATGGACACCCTGCACGAAGAGGTTCTGCGCATCTTCGGCCTGACCCTGCCGGTTCAGGATTGGGCCAAGGAAGAAGGCATCGCCGATGCCGAGGTCCGCGAACGCCTGCTCAAGGCCGTCGACGGCCAGATCGCCGCCAAGGCCGCCAATGCCGGGCCGGAGGTCTTCCGCTCGGTCGAAAAGGCCGTGTTGCTGCAGCTGCTGGACCAATTGTGGAAGGATCACCTGCTGACCCTGGACCACCTGCGTCACGGCATCGGCCTGCGCGCCTACGGCCAGCGCGATCCTTTGAACGAATACAAACAGGAAGCCTTCGCCCTGTTCGAGGAAATGCTGGTCACCCTGCGTGAGCGCACCTCGATGATGCTGTCGCACGTCGAATTGAACATGGAGTTCTCGGAAGAGGAATATCTGGCCGCCCATGCCGGAACGGAAGGCGAGGCCCATCACGAGGACATGAACGCCTTCGCCGATGCCGACGACGAAGAAGCGGTCGAAGGCAGCGCGACGATGACCGTCGTCAACCGCCAGGCCGCGGCCGAGGTCGATCCCAACGATCAGGCGACCTGGGGCAAGGTGCCGCGCAACGCGCCCTGCCCTTGCGGATCGGGTAAGAAGTTCAAGCACTGCCACGGCAAGGTTTGAGGCCGCCCGTATCGGTTCGAAGGCTCAGCCCAGGAACCGTGCGAGCACGAAGCCGAGCATACCCAGATTGATGTAGAACGCCGTCGACATGCCGGGCGCGCGGCCCAATGTCGAATGGCGGTAGCCGATCCAGAACACGATCCGCCCCAGCACGAAGGCCGCCGCCAAGGCAGGCAGCCAGGGGCTTTCATCAGCCTTGATGACCATCGCCGTGGCGAGAAACAGCGGCAGGAAGATCAGCGTCTGTTCGACCGTGTTCGACAAAACCCGCATATCGACCCGCCGCCATCGGGGCGCGTCGTCGTCCAGCGGGTCAACGGCTCCGGTCAGCAGGCGGCAAAGGGCGACCGTCTGCACGACGACGACCAGAAACGCCACGGGCCCGACCGCCAGCTTCAACGCCAGCTGTATTCGCTCACCCGCATCGGGGATCGGTCCCGGCCAACCGTCGAGCCAAGCCAACAAGCCCCATAGAACAACGGCCAGACCGGCGGCGCCGATCAGGCTCAGGACGACAATGCGCTTTTGAATGGACGACATGGGGGGACTTTACGCGAGTCCGGACGCACCCATCTTCAAAAATTTCTCGCGCCGGGCGGAGCGCAGCTGTTCGCCCGCCATCGGGGCCAGTTCGGCCAGTTGCCGGTCGATCTCGCGGCCGACGCTTTTGATCGCTTCCGCCGGTTCGCGGTGGGCCCCGCCGAGCGGCTCATCGACCACGGCGTCGATGACGCCCAACTGTTCCAGGTCCTGCGCCGTGAGCTTCAACGCCCCCGCCGCCTCTTCCGCCATCTCGCCGTCGCGCCACAGGATCGAGGCACAGCCTTCCGGCGAGATCACCGAATAGACGGCATGTTCCAGCATCACCACGACATTGGCCGATGCCAGCGCGATGGCGCCGCCGGACCCGCCCTCGCCGATAACGACGGAGACGAAGGGCACGCGGATGCCGAAACAGACCTCGATCGACCGGGCGATGGCTTCCGCCTGGCCGCGGGCTTCGGCCTCGACGCCCGGATAGGCACCGGGCGTGTCGACCAAGGTGATGACCGGCAGGTTGAAGCGGTCGGCCAGCTGCATCAGGCGCTGTGCCTTGCGGTAACCTTCGGGCTTGGCCATGCCGAAGTTGTGGCGCACGCGGGCCGCCGTGTCCGATCCCTTTTCGTTACCGATGACGACCACGGATTGGCCCCGGAAGCGGCCCATGCCGCCGACCACGGCCGGGTCCTCGGCAAACTGCCGGTCGCCGGCCAAGGGCGTGAAATCGTCGATCAGCGCGTTGATGTAGTCCATCGCATGGGGGCGGTCGTGATGCCGCGCCACCTGGGTCTTCTGCCAGGGCGAGAGCTTCTCGTAGGTCGTCGTGAGGAGCTTGTCGACCTTGGTCTGGAGCTTGCCGACCTCATCGGCGATGTTCATCTCGCCGTCGGACGAGAGATGCCTCAGCTCCTCGATCTTGCCCTCCAATTCGGCGATGGGCTTCTCGAAATCCAGGTAATTGTGCATTTGCGTCTTCTAGCACAGGCCATATGGCAAGGCGACGGCGAAAATTCGGAAAAATCAGAGAAATCGACCGCGAAAAACCGCCGGTCCGGGTTAGGAAGGCGTCGCGGGCTCCGGCGTCGGGGCCGCAGCCGGCGCGGCCTCGGCCGCTGGTTCGGGCGCGGCCTGCGGTGCTGCGTCGGCCCCCGTTTGGGGTGCGGGCGCAGCGGTACCGGCGGTCGCCGTCGGCGCCGCGTGGGTCGAGGTCAGGGTGCCGGTGGCATTCTGGCCGGGCGCACTGGATCCCTTGAGTTTTTCCCGGAAATCCGAGAACTCGGTCAGGTCGAACTTGGGCGGACCGAACAGGAAGCCCTGCACGAAATCGATGCCGCAGTCGTGACAGAACGAGACCGTTTCCGGGGTATCGACCATTTCGGCGATGGTTTCGACCTTCAATTCGCGGCAGAACGAAGCCAGCGCCGTCAGGAAGGCGCGCCCGCGTTCGATGGCTTCGGCGTTCTTGACCACGGGCCCGTCGATCTTGACCACATCGACGTCGATGGCAGAGAGATATTGGAAACTGGCGGCACCGGCCCCGAAATCGTCGAGGCAGACCGGATAGCCCAGGCCGCGCAGGTTTTGAATGAACTCGTTGGCGGTTTCCAGGTCTTCGACCCGCGAGGATTCCGTCAACTCGAAGATCAGCTTGCCCTGGGTCCAAGGATTGGCCTTCAAGCGTTCCTGCAGGCCGTCGATATAGCGTTTGTCGATGATCGAATTGCCCGAGATATTGACCGCGACCGAGGCGAACATGGGGTCGTCCTTGTTCTCGTCGATCCAGGCCATGACTTTGTCGACGACGGACAGGTCGAAGGCCCCGATCAGGCCCGTTTCCTCGGCGAAAGTGATGTATTTATAGGGACTTTCGCCGTGCTTTCCCTGAAACCGGGCGAGCGCCTCGTAATGGTGAATGACGCCGTCCTCAATCCCGATGATCGGGTGCATGGCCATGCGGAAATCGGATTTCTTGACCACCCGGTTGAAGGTTTCCGCCGTCTCCATGGCGTCCGCGACCAAGTCGTCCATATTGCCGGACAGCGCCTCCAGCGAGACACCGCCCTTGGACTTGGAAAACTCGTTCATGGCGTGGATCACGCCCTTGGTCAGCGCTTCTTCGGTCAGGCCTTCGCCATCGGTCTCGATCGTCGCCGCACCGACGGAAATGCCTTCGGCCTCCGGCGCGATATTGGTGATCAGCGAGGAAATGCGCGCCTTCATGGCATCCACATCCAGGCCGTCGCCATGGACCACGCCGTATTTGCCCTCGCCCAGTTTGGCCGCCGCGTCGCCGTTGATCGACGACATCTTGAGCACCGAGCCGACGGCGCCCATCAGGTTTTCCCGCTGGGCCTCGTCCATGTCCTTTTCGGCTTCGGCCAGACCGTCGAGTTCCAGCAAGGTCATCTTGTCGGCGCCGTCGACGCCGTCGGCCAGCATCTTGGAGGCCATCTTGCCGAAGCTGTCGGCGTCGTAGAGCCCTTCCTTGCCGGTCTTCTTCAGGGATTTGTCGGAGGTCAGCCCACCGGCCAGGTGGAAGGCCAGGAAATATCGGTTTTCCAATTCAGGATTGCGATAGCCGGACGTGACCAACGGCTGGGAATTGCCGTTCGCCCCCTTGAAACGCAGATGAATGTTGTCGAACCGGCCGGTCCGCGCAATGGCGTCAAGCATCTGTTCGGCGAGCGCGCGATCATCCTCGGAGATGATCTCGAGCATGGGCAGGCCCTTCAGCGCGCGGGTGTCCTTGCCCGTCAGGATAGGAAGGATCCCACCGGCGAAGGTGATGTTACGGTCGGAATCCAGTTCCAGAATGGCCTCAGCCCAGCAGAACGAGAACGCGACGAAACGGTCCCGGTCCGAAAACCGGCGCGTCTGCTGCTCCCCTTGTGCGGTTTGTTCCGCCATCAATCTTCCCTGCCCGCTCTTTTGCCGGTCATTATAAGAATGATCGAACGGCCATGAACATCCTTACTTTCGCCATATGGAATGTATTTTTCCGTATCCGGAACGCAAAACGGCGGGCCGAAGCCCGCCGCTGCACATCATTCTATGAATGATCGGGGATAAGGCCGGTGTTCAGCCCGCACCCTTGATCTGTGCCGCCTTCTCGACCAGCACCTTGGCCTGCCGGATGGAAGCCAGATCGATCAGACGGCCGTCGAGAGAGACCGCCCCGCGGCCTTCCTTCTGAGCCTCTTCCATGGCGTCCAGAATACGCTGGGCCTGGGTGACTTCCTTTTCCGACGGGCTGAACAGGTCGTTGGCCAGGTCGATCTGCGACGGGTGGATGGCCCATTTGCCTTCGCAGCCGAGGGTCGAGGCCCGCATGGCCTGAGCCTTGTAGCCGTCGGGATCGGAGAAATCACCGAACGGGCCGTCGATCGGACGCAGGCCGTTGGCCCGCGCGACGACGACCATCTTGGCGATCGGGTAATGCCACATGTCGCCCCAGTGGACATCGCGGTTGCCGGCGTCGTCCGGATCGGTCAGCACGGCGTAGTCCTTGTTCGGGCCACCGATGACCGTGGTCCGCGCCTTGGTCGAGGCGGCGTAGTCGGCAACGCCGAAGTGCAGGGATTCGTTACGTTTCGACGCGGGCGCGATTTCCGCCAGGTTCTGCATGCCGAGCGCCGTTTCGATGATCAGCTCGAAGCCGATGCGCTTATCGACGCCGGTCGCGTCTTCGATCTGCGTCACCATCATGTCGACGGCATAAACGTCGGAAGCCGTGCCGACCTTGGGGATCATGATCAGGTCGAGCTTGCCCGGCGCCCCTTCGAGAATTTCAACCAGGTCGCGGTACATGTAATGGGTGTCCAGGCCGTTGATGCGCATGGAAACCTGCTTGCCGGACCAGTCCAGGTCGTTCAGGGCTTCGATGATGTTCTTCCGCGCGGGGGCCTTGTCGTCGGGCGCGACGGCGTCTTCCAGGTCAAGGAAGACCACGTCCGCGCTGCTCTGCGACGCCTTTTCAAGGAAGGTCGGGTTGGAGCCCGGAACGGCCAACTCACTGCGGTTCAGGCGCGCCGGCGCCTGGTCAACGATTTTAAAGCTCATGGTCAACTCCTGAAAACCATCGGGGCGCCCCCTGGAACGCCGCCGGATTATGAATTGTTATTTCGCGGGCGCAAAATACCCAGCCCCCCAAAGGCCCGCAAGCCATATTGGGCGATAGCGGAAGGCTATACCGCATTGCGGAAAAATAGCGGAAAAATAGGTGGCGCGCTACTCCGCGGCGACCTTCGGCACATTTGCCTCGGCGCCCTTAAGGAGCCGCGCCAACTCGTCCTTATCGGTCAGGATGCTGCCCAGCTTGTCGAGCGAAGCATCGATCGCCGAGGCGAAACCGTCCGCCCCGCCGATCCGGGCAAGAACCTCCGGCGAGATGAATTTGAGCATCAACGCCGAGGTGCCCGGCGGGATACCCGCGAAATGCACGGTCAGGATTCCGTAGTCGCGGAGCAGCAACATGGCCAGCGCCGCCGTCGCCTCATAGGGCACGCAAGGGGCTTCATTGACGCCCGAGCGCGCCATGGCGATTTCCAATATGTCCTCGGCCATCAGTTGCGCCGTCACCGGCGTGACCAGTACCCGCTCCGCCCCCAGCTTGCCGACCACGGCGTCGCGCACGGTCATCGTGCAATCGACCAGATCGCGGACCTTTTCATCGGAATAGTATTTCAGCGAGCGCACGACCTGCGGGTACAACATGGCCCGCGCCTCCATTCCCAGCTCGTAAGCCCGCGCCCGCATGGCGGCGATGACTTCGGCCTTGCCGCCGATCAGGCCCAGGCGCGGGCCCAGCGTGCCGTATTTGTCGAGCCCCGTGCAGGCCACGGTGACCGGCAGTTCCAGGGTGCGCGGATGGCCGAAACAAGCCGGGCCGACGCGCGCCCCGCCGGCATCGTCGACGACGACGGGAATGTCGCGGGCGACCGCCATATCGACGGCGGCGCGCAGGTCGGCTTCGTCGAGGATCTGATAGCTGACCGCAAGGCGCGTCAGGAACAGCGCCCCCGGTTTGGGGTCCGCCGCCAGGGCCGCCTTCAATTCTTCCATGTCCGTCAGATCGGTGAAGGTCGCGCCCGCGTCGCGCACGGCGCGCTGCACCGCCGGATGGGAATAGGTCGGCGAGAACCCGACGACGTGCGACCCGCGCGGCACGACCACGTTGGCCGCAACCCAAAGCCCCGCCGTCAGGCGGTTGGTCATCATGATGTCGTGGGCATCGGCGTCGCCGCCGAACATCTTGAGACCCAGTTCCTTCAACTCGTCGGTCAGCAGCGCCGCCGCCAGTTCGTCGTCGAGCAACCGCTCCTCGCCGGGTTCAACCGACATGCAACGTTCCAGCCCGGATGCGTTGACCGTTTCCTCGCCCTCCGCCTCGCGCGCCCGGATATGGGCCCAGGCGGCGCGCAGCTTTGCCAGATCGTCGGCGGTGGAAGACAAAATCTCGCCCCGCGCATAGGCGAGGCCGGGGGCGAATTCGTTGCCGAAGCGGTCTTTGGTCATGGTGTGTTGATCCTGCGTCCGAGGGGAATTTTATCTGGAATGTTATAATGGTATAACTGACATTGTTAAATGTCGAATCTAATGTTATCAGATGCCCCATGGAGAAACCCAAGCTCAGCGACTTGGTCTACGACCGCATCCGTTTCGACATCATCCAAGGCGGCCTGCCGCCGGGATTGGACCTGACGGAACAGGACTTCTGCGCCC
The DNA here is from genome assembly GCA_002696205.1 of Rhodospirillaceae bacterium. Lineage (GTDB taxonomy): Bacteria > Pseudomonadota > Alphaproteobacteria > Rhodospirillales > Casp-alpha2 > UBA1479. The sequence goes on from NZRL01000136.1 coordinate 16,892, forward strand.
GTTTCGACGCGACGCTCGCCACCGTGCGGGTGGCGTTGATCCGCCTGGCCCACGAGGGGCTGATTCAGGCCGCCCCCCGCAAGGGCTATACCGTGTCCCGCGTGACCATCCGCGACATTCAGGAAGTCTTCGATTTCCGCCTGCTGATCGAACTGGCGGCCATGGGCATGGCGGCCGAGATGATCACCGCCGACGACCTGCGCGGGCTCGAGGCGATTGCCCGCGACGCCGCGAAGCCGGAGGTCAACCGGTCCCGCCCCGCCATGTTCGAAGCCGACCGCCGGTTTCGACTGGCCGTCGTCGGCGTAACCGGCAACCGCCGGGCTGCGGCGGCGCTGGCCCCGATGCTCGATTGGTCGGAGCGGATCGTCTCGCTGTTGTGGCCGGACGACATGGCGATCCCCCGCCTGCGCGTCGGGATCGAAGGCGCGCTTGCCGTCCTGCGCAAGGAAGACAAGAAAAAGGCCGAGGCTCAAACCTATGTCTATCTGACGGATCTACGCGACGAATTGCTGGGCCAGGTCATGATCAGCGATCCGGTTCTCGACATGGATATCCCCCGCCCCCAATTGGACCATCCGGCGCCCGAGGCCTGACCGCTTCCCCTCGACAAGTTCGCCGGCCTTGGTGTACCCCCAAACGGACATATCCGATGGGAGGATCCGATGGCCGACAGCAAACCCACTGTTTTGGTGACCCGCCGCCTGCCCGATGCCGTGCACGCGCGGCTGGAACGCGACTACGACGCCCGCCTGAACCCGGAAGACCGGCTCTATGACAAAGACGCGTTGATCGCCGCCGCCCAAGGCGCCGACGCGATCCTGCCCTGTCATACCGAGCACTTCACGGAAGACGTCTTCGCCGGCTTGCCCGACAGCGTCAAGATCATCGCCAACTTCTCCGTCGGCTATGACCATGTCGACGTCAAGGCCGCCGCCAAGCACGGCGTCGTCGTCACCAACACACCGGAGGTCCTATCCGACGCCACGGCGGAAACAACCATTCTGCTGATGCTCGGCGCCGCCCGCCGGGCCAGCGAAGGCGAACGCCTGGTCCGTTCCGGCGGCTGGAAGGACTGGTCGCCGGCCTTCATGGTCGGTGTCGCGGTGACGGGCAAGCGCCTGGGAATCCTGGGCATGGGCCGCGTCGGCCAGGCCGTCGCCGACCTGGCCCGGGCCTTCCGTATGGAAATCCACTACCACAACCGATCCCGTCTGAGCCCCGACAAGGAAAAGGGTGCCGTCTTTCACGAGACGCTGGAGGACATGCTGCCCCATTGCGACTTCCTCTCCCTGCACTGCAACGTGACCGAGGAGACACGCGGCATCATGGATGCGAAACGCTTTGCCCTGCTTCCGGACGGTGCGGTTTTGGCCAACGCGGCGCGGGGGGCCGTGATCGACGACGACGCCCTGATCGACGCCCTGAAATCCGGCAAGCTGTTCGCGGCGGGGATCGACGCCTACAACAACGAGCCCAATGTCGATCCGCGAATCGCCGCTTTGGACAATACCTTCCTGTTGCCGCATATCGGCAGCGCCAACCGGGAAACCCGCGACGCCATGGGCTTTCGCGCCCTCGACAATCTGGACGCGTTTTTCGCCGGGCGCGAACCGGGCGACCGCGTCGCCTGACCGCGTCGAAGGCCGTCTCCCCCGGTGAATTCCGCATTGTGAAAAACCGATGACGGTCCCCGGTTCATCGGCCGGGGTCTCCTGACCGTCCCGATAATCGGCGGAATGCCTGCGTTCGACCCAGCCGATGCGGTTCTCTTGCGTCCCCGGCACCCGGCCCGGCACAACGCAGGTGCGGCATAACCGTACGCACGTGCAGCGTGAAAAAGCCTTGCCAGGGCATCATCTATTCGTGAGATTCCCTGCAGGATACAGCACCTAAGACCCCGAAGCGGGCGGGCGTGCCTGTACCCGGCCCAGAAGCAATCAAAAACAAAAAACGACATCCATAACCGGGCCGTCAGCAATCGTGCGCGCCTATCGCGCAATACACCCTTCGCCCGATGGTGGTTATCCGGCGATCAAGACAGGGAGGAAACACATATGACCACGAATACGAACCGGCGGAAGTTCCTTAAAGGGGGCGCCGTCGCAGCTGGTGCTGCGGCTGCCACCCTCGCCATGCCGAACGTCTCCAGAGCCGAGACCACGACCCTGAAGATGCAGTCGTCCTGGGGCTCGACGAGCCCGTTCCAGCTGATGGCGCAACAGTACATCGACCGCGCGACCGCCATGGCCGGCGGCCGTTTGAAGATCGACCTGCTTCCCTCCGGCGCCGTCGTCAAGGCGTTCCAGGTGCAGGACGCCTGCCACAAAGGCGCGCTCGATGCCGCCCATACGGTGACCGCTTACTGGTACGGTAAGAACAAGGCCGCGTCCCTGTTCGGCACCGGCCCGGTGTTCGGCTGCAACGCTTCCCAGATCCTCGCCTGGATTCACTATGGCGGCGGTAAGGAGCTCTATGCCGAACTGATCAACGATATCCTCAAGCTGAACCTGGTGGGCTTCTTCTCCATGCCCATGCCGACCCAGCCGCTGGGGTGGTTCAAGAGCCACATCAAGTCCGCCGATCAGCTGAAGGGTCTGAAGTACCGGACCGTCGGCCTGGCCACGGACATCATGCAGGGCATGGGCGTCAAGGTGACCCAGCTTCCGGGCGGCGAAATCATGCCGGCCCTGGAAAAAGGCGTCATCGAGGCCTTCGAATTCAACAACCCGACGGCCGACTCGCGCTTCGGCGCCCAGGACGTTTCGAAGCACTACCACATGGGCAGCTATCACCAGGCGGCCGAGTTCTTCGAAATCATCTTCAACAAGGATAAGTACAACTCCTTGCCGAAGGAACATCAGGCGATCCTCGAATATTCGGCGGAAGCCGCCAACACGGCGAGCTACGGCTGGGCCATGGACCAGTATTCCAAGGACCTGCAGAAGCTGATCAACGAAGACAAGGTGAACGTGTACCGCACGTCCTCCACCATCCTGCAGGCACAGCTTGAATCATGGGACAAGGTCCTCAAGCGCCTGAACAAGGACGAGTTCTTCAAGAAGATCGTCGACAGCCAGAAAACCTGGTCCGAGCGGGTCGCATTCTACGACCTGACCAACTCGGCCGATTACCGGCTGGCTTACGAGCACTATTTCCCGGGCAAGCTGCCGTCCTAACGGGACGCAGCCGCCTGTTGAAAGGCTCGCAGATCAAATCGGCGGGGGCGGTGCGTTCGGCACCGCCCCTACCGAACTCCTTATTCGTTTAGATTTTTCGGTTCCAAGGACACTTTCATGGAACGCATGATTTTCATTATCGACGCGTTGAGCGCCTGGGCCGGCAAGGCCTTTTCCTGGACCATTCTTCTGCTCACCTTCGGCGTCGCCTACGAAGTCTTCGTCCGCTACATCCTTCGCAATCCCACGTCCTGGGCCTTCGACGTCAGTTACATGATGTACGGCTCCCTGTTCATGATGGCCGGCGCCTATGCGCTATCGCGCGAAAGCCACGTTCGCGGCGACGTCATCTACCGGCTGTGGAAACCGAAGACCCAGGCCATCGTCGAATTGACGCTCTATATCCTGTTTTTCTATCCGGGCATTCTGGCCCTGATCTTCGCGGGCGCCGATTACGCCGCCGAAAGCTGGTCCTACAACGGCGGCCGCGGCGAAGTCAGCGTGATGAGCCCGGCCAACGTACCGATCTACCAGTTCAAAACGATCATGCCGATCGCCGCGGGCCTGCTGTTCATCCAGGGCATCGCGCAGATCCTGCGTTGCGTCGTCTGCATCCGCACCGGCGAATGGCCGTCCCATCTGGAGGACGTCGAGGAAATGGAGACGGTCCTGTTGCAGCAACACGAGTTGCAGAAACAGCAGGAACAGGAAAACAGCGGCCAAACCGCGTCCTAGGGGGGAACGATAAAAAATGACAAACGCTGAAGTCGCGGTTCTGCAACTGGCCGTTTTCGTGCTTTCGATCCTGCTGGGCTTTCCCATCTGGATCACGCTCATGGCGATGGGGGTCTTCTTCGGCTACTACGCCTATTGGGATCCCGCCCGCATGGGCTGGGACAAGGCGGAAGGCTTCGAGCAAAGCCTGGAAGCGCTGCTGAACAACAACGTCTTCGACCTGATGGTCAACCAGACATATTCGGTCATGGCCAACGACGTGCTGACCGCCGTGCCGCTGTTCCTGTTCATGGGCTACGTGGTCGAACGGGCGAACATCGTCGATCGGCTGTTCGTCACCCTGCAGATCGCGGCCAAGCGCCTGCCCGCCTCCATGGCGGTGGCCGCGCTGGCGACCTGCGCCCTGTTCGCCACGGCGACCGGCATCATCGGCGCCGTCGTGACGCTGATGGGCATGTTGGCCTTCCCGGCGATGCTGAAGGCGCGCTACGACACCAGCTTCTCGGCGGGCGTGATCTGCGCCGGCGGTTGCCTGGGCATTCTCATTCCGCCGTCGATCATGCTGATCGTCTATGCGGCGGCGGCCAGCGTCTCGGTCGTGCGGCTCTATGCCGGGGCGATCATCCCGGGCTTCATGCTGGCGGGCCTTTACATGGCCTATGTGATTTCACGCGCCATGATCAATCCGAGCCTTGCGCCCAAACCGCGCGAGGAAGACATCGGCCATATCGGTTTCGCCGAAATCTGCTGGCGCATGCTGACCTCGTTCTTCCCGCTGGCGTTCCTGATCCTGTCCGTGCTGGGCGCGATCCTGTTCGGCCTGGCGACCCCGTCGGAAGCCGCCTCCATGGGGGCCATGGGCGGCATCGTATTGGCCATCAGCTACCGCATCGGCGCCATGTACAACGGCGACCTGACGCCGCCCTGGATGGGCACCAGGGACGAAAACGCCAACGAATGGCTATTCGCCCTGGGATCGGGCGGGGTGCTCGCCCTGATCCTATTCGTCGCCTATTTCGTTCTGCACGGCATCGCGACCAGTTTCTTCGGCATTCCCGCGCCGGCACCGCACCTGCCGGGCGCACCGGGCGTCGGTGTCGCGCTGTCGGTGGTTCTCGCCGTGGCGATCAGACTCACGAACGGCAACCTGCCGATCCTGGGTTTCCTGGTGCCGTCTCGGCCGTTCATTCGCCCGCTGCTGGCCTTTGGTGGCCGGGGCGCCTTGATCGGCCTGTTCTTCGGCGCGGTCTACACGGTCATCGTCGCGTCGGACCCGGAACAGGATTTCTTCATCTTCCACGAACTGAACCCCTGGGCCTTCGACGACGGCTTCTTCATCGGCCTGATCGGCTGGATGGCGTGGAAGGCCGTGGACAAGGATGGGCTGCAACAGTCGGTCTATCTCTCGGTCCGGACCTCGGCCATGGTCTGCTGGCTGTTCGTCGGTTCCTGGACCTTCTCGTCCGTGTTCTCCTATCTGGGCGGGCACGACCTGATCGAACATTGGGTGCTCAGCATGGACCTGTCGCCCGTGGCCTTCCTGATCATGGCGCAGATCATCATCTTCCTGCTGGGCTGGCCCTTGGAATGGTCGGAGATCATCATCATCTTCGTGCCGATCTTCCTGCCGATGCTGCCGCACTTCGGGATCGATCCGCTGTTCTTCGGCATCCTGGTCGCGCTCAACCTTCAGACGTCGTTCCTAACGCCACCCATGGCGATGGCGGCCTACTACTTGAAGGGGGTCGCGCCACCGCATATCCAGTTGATGGACATCTTCCGCGGCGTCATGCCTTATCTGGCATTGATCCTGCTGGCGATGGTGCTGATGTACAACTTCCCGGGCATCGCCCTTTGGCTGCCGACCTTGGCCTACGGCTGAGCCGACACAAAAAGACCGCCAGCATCCATCACAAGGCATTGGAATGAACGATATGAGCTTGGGAGAAAACCTGGCCGACCTGGGCGCCGCCGACGCGGCCCGCATGATCGCGGCCGGCGACTTGTCGTCGGTCGATCTGGTCACCGCCTGCCTGGAACGCATCCGCGAACGGGAGCCCGCCGTCCAGGCCTGGGCGCACCTCGACCCGGAACATGCCATGGAGCAAGCCCGCCAACGCGACATGGAGCGCGCGTCCGGCCGGCCCCTGGGGCCGCTTCACGGTGTTCCCGTCGGGATCAAGGACATCTTCGACACCATCGCCTGGCCGACCGAGAACGGCACGGTTCTGGACGCCGGGCGTCGGCCGACCCAGGACGCGGCGGCGGTGCAGTTGCTGCGCTATGCCGGGGCGGTCATCATGGGCAAGACGGTCTCGACCGAACTCGCCGTATACGGCCCCGGCAAGACCCGCAACCCGCATAACCCGGACCACACGCCCGGCGGCTCGTCCTCGGGCTCGGCGGCGGCGGTGGCAGCGGGCATGGTGCCGCTGGCCGTCGGATCGCAGACCAACGGTTCGGTCATCCGCCCGGCGTCCTATTGCGGGGTCTACGGGTTCAAACCGACCTTCGGGCGCATCTCGCGCACGGGTGCGCTGTTCCTGTCGCGTTTCCTCGACCATGTCGGCGTGTTCTCCAGATCGGTCGAGGACGCCGCCCTGATCGGCGACGCCTTGATGGCCTACGATCCGCAAGACCCGGACATGACGCCCCAGGGCCGCGCCGGCCTGGCCGAGGTTGCTGCCTCCACCCCGCCGCTGGAACCCAACCTGTTCTTCGTCAAGACCGCGGCCTGGGACCTGGCCGACGACGACTGCAAGGAAGCCTTCGCCGAGTTGGCCGAAGCCCTCGGCGACGTCTGTCAGGAACAGACCCTGCCCGGCCCGTTCGACGACGCGGTGAAGGTTCAGAACATGGTGATGAACGTGGACCTGGCGGGATCGCTGGCACGGTATTACGAAGGCGGCGCCGATCGGCTGAGCGACGTCCTCAAGGGCATGATCGAAGACGGCCAGAAGACCCGCGCCGTCGATTACATGGGGGCTCGCGCCTGGCAGAAAATCTACAACGATTCCCTGAACGAGATGTTCGAGGAATGCGATGCCATCCTCACCCCGGCGACCACGGGCGAAGCGCCCGAGGGTCTGGACGCCACCGGCAATCCGGCGTTCTGTTCACTCTGGTCGTTATGCGGTGTGCCGGCGATCACGCTGCCGTTGCTGGTCGGGGCCAAGGGCCTGCCCATCGGCGTACAGTTGATCGGCCCCAAGGGCGACGACGCCCGCCTGTTGCGGACGGCGCGGTGGTTGATCGACAAAGTCGCGGCGCTGGCCTGACGGCGCCGGCGTGGTAACATCAAGAACGGAAGAAAGCAGGGGTAATATCCATGCAGTTGCTCGATAGAATTCTCGCCCTCGGCTCCCTCGCCGGGCTGATTGTCTTCTGCTACATCCTCATGAAGTTCGTCGCCGAGCCGGACCTGTGGGTCGTCATCTGCATTGTCCTGGCGATCGCGTCCTATTTCATCCTCCGGGAACTGCGCCAGGGCGGCAGCCATTTCGCGCGCAAGAAAGAAGAGCGGAACCTTGGCGACGGCGGAGCCTGACACGACACCCGGCGCGACGCGCCCCGCATCGTCCGGCCCCAAACGCCTGCCGGAGGTCAATGCCGTCGGGATCAACGATCTGATCGAGGTCCTGGCCCTGGGCCTGCGCGATTTCCGCACGGCCATGAGATACGATCTGTTCTTCGCGGCGATCTACGCGGTCGGCGGCTGGCTCCTGGTTCTCATGCTGATGGCCTTCGACCTGCCCTACCTCGTCTACCCCCTGGCCGCCGGGTTCGCCTTGATCGCCCCCTTCATCGCCAGCGGCTTTTATATCGTCAGCAAACGCCTGGAGACGCCGCCCGCCGACGGCCCCGTGCTTTCGTGGAAGATCGTACTCGGCACCGTGAAATCCATGTTCGGCCACGAACTCGGCTGGATGGCCCTGGTCACCGGGTTCTCTCTGTTCTTCTGGATGGACATCGCGGCGATCATGTCCTTCGGCTTCATGGGCTTTCAGTTCTTCGGGTTCGAGGAACTGATCACCGATATCTTCACCACGCCGACGGGATGGTTGTTCCTGCTGGTCGGCAACACGGCGGGCGCCTTGATCGCCTTCGCGGTTTTTTCCTATTCGGTGATTTCGATCCCCATGCTGTTCGACCGCGATATCGACTTCATCACCGCCATGCTGACCAGCGTGAAATTCGTCGCCCGCAATCCGAAGGTCATGGCGGTTTGGTGCGCGACCATCGCCGCCATGGTCGCGGTCTCGCTGTTGTCGGGGCTTGTCGGATTGTTCGTCGTGCTACCGGTGCTGGGGCACGCCACCTGGCATCTCTACCGCCGTGCCCTGCCCCCGGCCTGATACAGCGCAGACCGCCATCCGGTCAGTCGAGCGGCACCTTGGACAGCGGATGGGCCTGATCGACCAACGCCTTGAGCCGTTCTTCCAACACATGGGTATAAATCTGGGTCGTCGAGATATCGGCATGACCGAGCATCTGCTGTAGCGACCGCAGATCGGCGCCGTGGGCCAGCAGGTGGCTGGCGAAAGAATGACGCAGAACGTGGGGCGACACCCGCTTCGGCGGAATCCCTGCGACGGCGGCCAGGTCCTTCAGCAACTGACCGAACCGGGCACGGGTCAGGTGCCCCTCGCGGGACCGCGACGGAAATAGAAAGGCCGCGCCACCGTCCCGGCCCGACTTCAGAAACCCGTCTCGCACGGCGAGATAATCGCCCAGGGCTTCCCGCGCCGGGCCGCCGACGGGCACCATGCGCTCCTTCCCGCCTTTGCCGCGAACGACCAGAACCCGCCCGTCCCGCGACAACGCCGCCAACGGCAGGCCGACCAATTCGGAGACCCGCAATCCCGTGGCATAGAGAACTTCCAACAACGCGACCGCCCGCAGACCGTCGGCGCCGGGCCGTTCCCGGGCGGCGTCGAGCAGACGCTCGACCTCGTCCTCACTCAGGTACTTGGGCAAAGAGCGGGCCTGACGCGGCGCGTCGACGGCCTGGGTCGGGTCGTCGTCACGGACGCGTTCGGCCTGCAGGAAACGAAAGAACTGGCGCAGCGCCGAAAGGCGCCGGGCCTGTGTACTGGCCGCCATGCCGGCGCCGGACAGGCGTTTCATATAATCCGTGATATCGCCGGGCCCGGCCTGATCGGGCTCGGTCTTGCGGCGGATGCAAAAGCCCGCGAAATCGGCCAGATCACGGCCATAGGATTCAATGGTGTTGCGCGCGGCCCCCCGCTCGGCAGCCAGCATGTCCAGAAACAGATTGACGTAACGGGACAGGACGCACCTCCCCTTTTCGATGGTTGTTCGCGGGCGCGGCCGGACCTACAGCCCCGCCGACAGCGCGGCCTCCAGGGCCAGGTCGCGGGCTTCCTGCTCCAGACCGATGGCCCGCAAACTCTCCACCACCTGACGCAAGGCCGCCGCACCGGCCTGCGCCGGTCCGGCATCGCCGAGGACGCCGAGCGCCATCAAAATGATCTCCCCGCGGTGGGGCGGCAGAACCGTCTGCTCCGGCGGCGCCGGGAGAACCTGAGCCTCGCCGGAAGCCGCCAATTGGGCTTCCTGAACCGGTTCGGCCACCGGCGCCCCGGCGGCGGCATCGGCAAGAAAGGCCGCTTCGCGGGCCTCGCGCCGGGCCGTCCAGTCGTTGACCGCGCCGGTCATGGCGATCAGGCGGAACCACAGCGCCGGATGAACCGTATCGACCGCCGAGCGACCGGTCACCGGACCCATGGCCTGCCAGGTATCCAGCGGCACGAAATCTCCCAACCCGTCTAGCAGGCTATACAACAGGGCCGCGCGCCGCGCCGCGTCCGGCTCCTCGGCGACGCTTCGCCACCAGACGTTCAGATCGCGCGGTTCGTTCTCCAATCCCATGGTGCCGACCAGTCGGACCAAGGGCGTCAGACGGATCAACAGCGCTTTGCTGTCGTCCTGGAACAGGGCACTCGCCTGGAGGAGCTTGAACCACGCCTCCGCACCTTCGGGATCGTTGTTGGACAGCATCAGCCGCACGGCGTCGGGCGCGAACCACAACAGATCGGCCGAGGGCGGAATTTTCGAGATCAAGGGCTGGAACACCCGGGCGGCGGCGCCATAGCGGCCTTCGCCCACGGCGATCTGCAACGCCTTGCCGATGATTTCCGCCTGAGCCGTCGGAATTTTCTGCAGAAGGGCCGAACGATAGAGCAGCGCACGGGCCAGCGGGCCGCCGATTTCCTCGGCCCGGGACAGCGGCCGGTTCAGGTCTTCCTGTTCAAAGGATACGGTTGCGTAGAGCTGACGCAGGGCTTCCGTGTCAAACGCCCCGGCGGCCTCGGCCCGTTCCGCCGCTTCCAGGCGGATATCCGGAGCGACATTGGGGTTCTGAGCGATGGCGCGCAGAACGCCCGGCCGGTTGGACCGGATCGCATCGGCAGGCAGCGGGGTCTTCGACGCCCGCGCCATGGCCAACAGGAGCCCGTCGGCATTGCTGACCGTGCTGAGTTCACCCGTCGCACCGCCGAGCAGCCGATCCGTCAGGGCATAAAAGGTCGGCTCTTTCGCGCCCAATTCGTTCAGCATGGAAATGCCGATTTCGGCCTTCTCCGGCTCACCGGCCAGGATCTGACAGAAGATCATCGCCTTCTGCCAATAGGCCGCTTCGACGCCCGCCTGGACTTCCTGCGCGGTGATGCCGCAGGCCCGTGCGTTGTCGTTGGCGAGGAACCGGGCGTTGGCCTCGACCTGCAACAAGGCCGGATCGCTGACGGTGCCGGGCACAACGGCCAGCAACTCACCGACACCGGGCACATCGCCCATCGCCGCCAATTGCTGCACTCGAAGGGAAATCAGGCTTTGTTTCTTAACCGGTGCGGCGTCACCATCTGCCGGGGCCACGGGGGCCCGGGATGCCGGCGGCTGCGCCGCCGTCAAAAGCATCCGGCGCATCAGGTCGCGCATCACCGGCGACGGGGCGCGCACCGGCATCTCGGCGATCAACGCGGCGACGAAGGCCCGGTCCGCCCCCTGCCACAGGTTGAAGCCCAAGCCGCCACTGTCGGGCCCAAGGGTACCGACCGTCTCGGGATCGACGGTCGCCAACGTATCGACTTCGACCCCGGGCTCACTGCCGGTGCCGGGCCGGTTACGTTCGGCTGCGGGTCCTTCCGCCTGGCGGGCCGGGGCGGTTTGCGGCGCCGCCGGGCCAACGGGCTTCAGGGCACGCGGCGGCGCCAGAGCGGCCGGCGGTTCCAGCGACATTGGATTTTCAGGCGGCTGTTGGCTGGCCTGAGGCTCTCGCGACTCGGGCGCCGGAGTATCCGGCGCCTGGGTCTGGGTCTGTGTTTGCGGGGGCGGCAATTCACCCGGACGAACGGGGGTGCGCAAGGGCGATTGAGCCTGCACCGAAACGCCGGTCAGGCCCCAGGCCAGTCCCGCGATCACCAGGGCGGCGGTCAGCCGCCGCGCGTTGCCCGGCCGATTAACGCGGGAATCGGTCATCGGGCAGAACCTTCTTCACGTCCTGGGACGGCGCGGGGAAATCCCAGGTCACCAGGAACGTCCCGCCGCCGAG
>NZRL01000137.1 GCA_002696205.1 Rhodospirillaceae bacterium
CCCCCCCGCCGGCCCCGGGGCCGGCGGCGCGCGCGCCGATCAGGCGGCGGCGGTTACAGACTGAAACGGTCGCCCAGATACACACGGCGCACGTCCTCGTTGCCGACGATGTCGGACGGCTTGCCTTCCATCAGCATCATGCCGTCGTGAATGATGTAGGCGCGGTCGATCACATCCAGCGTCTCGCGCACGTTGTGGTCGGTGATCAACACGCCGATGCCGCGGTCCTTCAAATGCGCGACCAGATCGCGGATGTCGCCCACGGCGATCGGGTCGATCCCGGCAAAGGGTTCATCCAACAGGACGAAATGCGGGTTCGACGCCAAGGCCCGCGCGATCTCGACACGCCGCCGCTCGCCGCCCGACAGCGCGATCGCCGGCGCCCGGCGCAGATGGGAAATCGAGAATTCGGCAAGCAGGGCATCCAAGATCGCCTCGCGCCGGTCGCGGTTCGATTCGACGACCTCAAGCGCCGCCCGGATGTTCTGTTCCACCGTCAGGCCGCGAAAGATCGAGGCTTCCTGCGGCAGATAGCCCACACCCAATCGGGCGCGGCGATACATGGGCAGGGCGGAAATGTTCTGGCCGTCCAAAATGATCGTGCCGTAATCGGGCTGCACCAGACCGGTGATCATATAAAAGCAGGTCGTCTTGCCCGCACCGTTGGGGCCGAGCAGACCGACCACCTCACCGCGCTGGATCGACACGCTGACCCCGCGCACGACAGGCCGTTTCTTGAAGCTCTTGCCCAGGTTCTTGGCGACCAGGCCCTGGTTGTCGGCGACCAGACGCGGCGCCGCACCCGTCGGGACGGTTTGGCCGGAATCGCCGGAAGGCCTGTCGAATTCGCTCATCTTGTTCTTACGTCCCTTTGATCGACGGGAGGCCGCTGCCGATGGCTCGGCGGCCCGCCCCTATTTCCCCGCAGCACCCCGGTCCGACCCGGGGATCAACGTCCCCTTGGTCCGCCCCCCCGGGCAGCTGAACAGTCGGCTGATCCCCGTATTGAGATTTACCTCGGCTTTGCAACCATTTAGCTCGTTTTTCCCACGCAGGATTCTAACCGAACCGGTCAAGGTCACGATACCCGTTTCCACGTTGTACACGCCCCGGTCACCGAACGCGCGGTCGCGGTCGGTCAGGACAGAGACGTTGTCATAGGCGTCGACGCGGTAGACCTTGTTCTCGCCCTCCTTGGTCTTGCGGAAGAAGGCGGCCAGCACGTCGGCGCGCACCCGGCGCTTGTCCTTCACCGCCTCGGCCTTGCCGCGGGCGACGGCCATCTGGCGTTGTTCCCAATATTCCAATTGTTGTTGGGCGGTGATCACCGCGTCCGTGGTCACCATCTTGGGCGTGCCGCCGGACAGCACCAGGATTTCCCGGCCGACGTCGTAGACGGCTTTTTCCCCGTTGGCCGTCTGACCGTCTGATTTGATGCGCACCGAGCCGTCGGCGTCCAGGCGGTAGATATCGGTCGTGCCGTCGGCGCGTTCCGTATAGAACGCCGCCAGTTGGTCGGCCAGAACGGTGACCCCGCCGCGCACGGCCCGGGCATTGCCCTTGGCCAGGAAGACAAGGTTGTCCTGCTGCCATTCGATCCCGTTGTCGGCGAAAATTTCGATCGGCGTGTCGTCGCCGGAGCCCAGGTTCATGGACTGGGCCTGCGCGCCGCCCGCGGCCCAGAAACTGGCCCAGCCGGCCAACAGGACCGCCGCCGCCACGCCGGAGACCGGCCGCCGGATACGGGCCGCCGTCATTTCGGCACCTCGGCGCCGGGCTTCAGGATCATCTTGGACTTGCCCGTGAAGACGATGGTCCGCCCCTTGTTCAACAGACGGAAGCCTTCCGCGTTCAATGTGCCGAACGGCCCCTGACCCCGGACCGGGCGGTCGCCCTCGGCAACGCCCCGGGCGAGATCGACCTGTGCCTTGTCGGTGCGGAATTCATAGCCGGAATCGTGGAACAGATTGACCGCGCCCGACAGGTCCAATGTCTTGTTGCGCCGGGCATAAATGCCGTTTTCCGCCGTCAGGACCAGCCAGGTGCCGTCCTTCAAGGTGATATCCGCCTTCGGCAGCTCCAGGCCGATGCGCACGTCCATGCCTTCGCCGTCGAGTTTCTTGGCGATATCGGCGGTCACCGCATAGGGCTGGTTGTCTTCGTCGGTGCCGACATAGCGTGGATTGAGAAGGTTCGGATCCCCGTCGACGTTGGATTTGATGGCCGCGAAGCCGATGCGGAAACGCAGATCCTCGGTCCTGAGATGCGGCCAGAGAATCACCAGGGCGATCAATCCGACGGCCGCCGCCGGCAACATCACCTTGGCGACCTGGACGAACCCTGAGTAGGAGTCCATGGCCATCGTGCTCACGCGACCCCCGCCCGCAGACAATCGTGGATATGCAGGATGCCGACGGGGCGGCCGCCGTCGACCACGAACAGATTGGTGATCGACTTGGCGTTCATGATGCCGAGCGCTTCCGACGCCAGGCGGTCGGGTTCGACTGTGGTGCCGCCGGCGGTCATGGTTTCCCCGGCCGTCCGGTCCAACACCCCGTCCGGCATGTGACGGCGCAGGTCGCCGTCGGTGATGATGCCCATCAGGCCGCCATCCGCATCGACCACGCCCAGGCAACCGAAATGCTTCGCCGTCATGGTCAATAGCGCCTCGGTCATCGGCGTTTCCGGCGGGGCGAGGGGAAGCTCGTCGCCGGTGTGCATGATGTCGGAGACCTTCATCAAGCGGCGGCCCAACTTGCCGCCCGGATGCAGGGCGTGGAAATCGTCGGACGAGAAGCCCTTGCGCTCCAGCAGCGCCACCGCGAGGGCGTCGCCCAGGCCGAGCATCACCGTGGTCGAGGTCGTCGGCGCCAGGCCCATGGGGCAGGCTTCCGGCGCGTCGGGACAAACCAGGGCGACATCGGCATTGGCGGCGAGCGTGCTGCCCGCCTTGCCGGTCAGCGAGATCAGCGGGATCGAAAACCGTTTGGCATAGGCGATCAGGTCGTTCAGTTCCGTCGTCTCGCCCGAATTGGACAGCGCGAAGATGACGTCGGCCCGGGTGATCATGCCCAGGTCGCCGTGCGACGCCTCGGCCGGATGAACGAAGATCGCGGGCGTGCCCGTGGACGCCATGGTCGCCGCGATCTTGCGCGCGACATGGCCGCTTTTACCCATGCCGGTGACGACGACCCTGCCGGTCGCCCGATCCATGATATCCAGGGCCGCGACGAAGTCGGCCCCCAGCCCGGCGGCCAGCGCCTTCAGTCCGTCGCTTTCGGCGGCCAGCACGCGGCGCGCCACGGCCAGGTCATCGGCCGATCCGCCGGCGGTCTGGTCCAGGGCGTTCGCCGGATCATTTGAATGTGTCTTGTTTGCCGCTTCCGCCGTCATGTCCCGCTCGATCTTCCGGTCGTTCATCAGGTCGTTGCCGTCATGGCCGGTCCGCTTTACGGCGGCACCGCACATGCGCACCCGGGGGGGGCCAGAATAGGCGGGGGGAGCCACGGGCGCCAGCAATCTTCGTGCCAGATCGTCTAATATACTGGCAGATCGTAAAAAATAGCTTGTCTAAATATGCGTCCGGGGTGTCGGGGCGTCAACCGGCGGCCATGGATTACGGGCAAATCGGGGAGGCCACGGGGTCGCCGGACAGCCCGATCCGGCTGTCGGGGCGCCGACTCAGTGGTGGAAGATATCGACCTCGCCCCAACCGCCCAGGTCCAGGGCGACGCGGGTCGGCAGGAAATCGAAACAGGCCTGGACCAGATCCTGGCGGCCTTCGCGGGCGATCATCTCGTCCAGGGCGGCGCGGACGCGATGCAGATAGAGCACATCGTTGGCCGCATAGCCCTGTTGCGCCGGGCTGAGTTCGTCGCGGGCCCAATCCGACGACTGCTGCTGCTTGTCCAGTTCGACGCCGACCAGTTCACGGACGACGTCCTTGAGGCCATGGCCGTCCGTGTAGGTACGGACCATCTTTGACGCGATCTTGGTGCAGTAGACGGGGGTACAGTCGATGTTCAACCAACGTTTCAGGGCCGCGATATCGAACCGCGCATAATGGAAGATCTTGGTCACCGCCGCGTCTTCCATCAACGCCTTGAGGTTCGGCGCCGATGTCTGGCCCGCCGCGATCTGAACCAGGTGGCAGACGCCATCCCCGGCCGACAGCTGGACCACGCACAGGCGGTCGCGGTTGAGGTTCAAGCCCTGCGTTTCCGAATCGACGGCGACCGCATCGGTAAAAGTCAGGTCCGCGGGCAAATCGCCCTTATGCAGATGGATAACGGGGGTTCCGGATTGACTTGGCGCGTCCATGTCTCTGCCGCTCTATTTGATCGTCGGATTTTACCATCCATCCCGCGCCGCCCTTTTCGGCGACCCGTTCGGGGATACCCGACCGGAGAGAGATGGTGCCCAGGAGAAGACTCGAACTTCCACTGCCTTGCGGCAACTGGCACCTGAAGCCAGCGCGTCTACCAATTCCGCCACCTGGGCCCGGTTGCGGGGTCTCGTCGAAATTGCTTCGGACGGGACCGCTCCACCACCGAAAAATACGGCTAGGAACCTGTCCGCCGGGCGCTTGTCCCGGCGTGAGGCGCCTTCGTTAACGGTCGGGCTTTCACTTGTCAAGCGCCGCAATGCAAGCCGGCGGCAAAGAGTGTTCCGGCAGGCCAGGCGGCAGGGGCCGGCGGGCCCCGGATTTCGGCGCGGAAGACGCCATTCGACCATGCATAGGCAATCGACACATCCGTTTGGCATTGCTATCTTTCCCGGCAATGAATGACCCGCGCGGCCACCGCCGGGACCGGAGCCAGAGACTCCGCCCGCGATACAGTGAATCAGCCCCCCAAGCCGCGCCGAAGGAGGAAAAATTCATGGAACGACGCATCGCCACCGTGTTCGGCGCTTCCGGCTTTCTCGGCCGCCATCTGGTCCGCCGTCTGGCCGCCGCCGGTTGGGGCGTGCGCGCCGCCGGGCGCGACGCCGATGCGGCCTTGTTCCTGAAACCCATGGGCGATGTCGGCCAGATCGTGCCCTGGCCCGCCGACATTACCCGCCCGGATACGGTGGCCGCCGCGGTCGCCGGCGCCGACGTGGTGATCAATCTGGTCGGCATCCTGTATGAACGCGGAAAATCGGGCTTTCAAAAGGTCCATGTGGAGGGTGCCGCCAACGTCGCCAAGGCGGCGGCGGAGGCCGGGGTGCCGCGCCTGATCCAAATGTCGGCCCTGGGCGCGGATGCCAATTCCGCCGCCAAATACGCGCGCAGCAAGGCCGCCGGCGAAGAAGCCGTGAAGGAAGCCTTCAAGAAGCCGACGATCCTGCGGCCCAGCGTCGTGTTCGGACCGGAAGACGATTTCTTCAACCGCTTCGCCTCGATGGCGCGGCTGTCGCCGGTGCTGCCGGTGATCGGCGGCGCCAAGGACGGCGGCACCAAGTTCCAGCCGGTCTACGTCGGCGACGTGGCCGACGCGATCATGGCCGCCATCGCCGACCCCAAAACCGCGGGCCAGACGTACGAATTGGGCGGCCCGGCGGTGATGTCCATGCGCCAGGTGATGGAACTGGTAACCGCGCAGACCGGACGCAAACGCTGCCTGGTCAACGTGCCGTTCTGGGCGGCGGAAATCCAGGGGGCGATCCTGGGCCTGCTCCCGGTGCCGCCGCTGACTTCGGATCAGGTCGCCTTGCTGCGCACGGACAATGTCGTCGGCGAGAAGACCAAGACCTTCAAGAACCTGGGAATCGTGCCGCGCGCCACGGCGGCGGTCCTGCCGACCTATCTGATGCGGTTCAAGAACAACGCCTGGCAGGGCGTGCAGAACGCCTGAGCCACGGCACGCGGGTGCCGGGCGGCTTGATGCCGTCCCGGTTCGATCTATTTCCGATTCGATGGGGTTTCGGTTCGATATTCGGGCGTTTCGATATCCGCCCGGTTCGATCCACCTGCGGGCCGAAGGCCCGGGATCAATGCGCGCTCAGTACCCGGGGGGCAGGCCCGTTTCGTCGGAAGCGGCCTCGAGCTTGGCCGCCGCGGTAATCAATTCACCGAATTCCCGAAGAAAAACCGACCCCGGCACGGTGCGCTGGATCAACACGCTGCGGCGGTCGTTCTCATCGACCTTGCGGCGCACGAAATTCAATTCCGACAATCGGTCGACGGCCCGGGTCACCGCGGGTTTCGAGACTTTCAGGATTTCCGCCATGCCGCGCACCGTATGGGGCGGCGGCGTCAGGTACACGGTCAAAAGCAGCGCCATCTGCCGCGCCGAAAGGTCCGGCGCATCGAGGCGAACACTGGAGACGATCGCCCGGCGCCAAATGTCCAGCGCCTGAAGTTCGTTCAATTCCATAGACTTATTTCCCCCTGTCCGGGTTCTCGCCGCGCCGTGTTCGGCATTTCCGGCTTGCTGGATGCGTCATCGCCACCAAAAACCGGTTTTCATTACGGTGTCGCAACTTCTAATCCATTTCCGGGACTCTGACAAGCCCCGCCGGCGGCGGCCCCGCCTCATCCCGGCCGCCGTCACCGTGCCTTGCGGGCGGGTTTCGCCGGGCGGGCGGGTGTTACCACGCGGCGCGGCCGCCGCGGCTTTGCCGCCGCCGGTTTCACCGGCCCCGATTGAAATCGCGTCAGGATCATCGCGGCCATGGCGCGCAGGCCCATGGCTTCGCCGCCCATGGGACGGCCCGGTTTGCCGGACCGGTTCCAGGCCATCAGGTCGACATGGGCCCAGGGAATGGGCTTGCCCTTTTCCGGAGTCGCGAAATGCTCCAGGAACAGGGCCGCCGTAATGGCGCCCGCATAGCCGCCTTCGGGCGCGTTGGTCAGGTCCGCCTGGCTGCCTTCGACCATGGGGCGATATCCGTCCCATAGCGGCATCCGCCAAAGCGGATCTTCGACCCCGTCGCCGGCCGCGAGAATATCCGCCGCCAAGGTATCGTCATTGCAGAACAGGGCCGGCAGATCCGTGCCCAGCGCGACCCGCGCAGCACCTGTCAGGGTCGCGAAATCGATCAGCAGTTCCGGTTCTTCCGCGACGGCTTCCCACAAGGCATCGGCGAGGATCAGGCGGCCTTCGGCGTCCGTATTCGCGACCTCGACCGTGGTGCCGCGCCGGGTCGGCAGAATATCCATCGGCCGCATCGAATTGCCGGAGATCGAGTTTTCAACCGCCGGGATCATCACCCGCAGGCGGATGTTCGCCTTGGCCGCCATCAGGACGCTGGCGATGCCCAGAACATGGGCCGCCCCGCCCATATCCTTTTTCATGAACTTCATCCCGGCCGGGCCCTTGATGTCCAGGCCGCCCGTATCGAAACAGACGCCCTTTCCGACCAGCGTGACCTTGGGCGCCTTGGCCGGGCCCCAGGTGAAATCGATCAGGCGGGGTGCGCGGTCCGATGCCCGGCCGACCGCATGGATCGCCGGATAGTTCTTTTTCAGAAGCTGATCGCCTTCGATGACCTTGAACTTGGCCTTGAACGCGCGGGCCAGTTCCTTGGCCGCATCGGCCAGGTCGGCCGGCCCCATGTCGTTGGTCGGCGTGTTGATCAGATCACGGCAGAGATAGACGCCCTTGGCTTCCCGTTCGGCCTTGGCCCGGTCGGCGGCGGCGGGCCAGACCAGCTTGGCCTTCGCCTCGCCACCCGCCTTGTAGCGATTGAATTGATAACTGCCGAGCGCCCAGGCCAGCGCCGCCGCCGTCGCCTGATCGCCGTCGTCAGCGCCGTCCATGCCCTCAAGCCGGTATCGCCCGGCGGGCAGGGCCTTGGGCAGGTCGCCGAAATCCCACATGCTGGCCTTGTCGCCGCGCCCGAGCACGACCAGGGCGAGGCCGCCCTTCGCCCCCGGCACCGCGAGATACTTCCCCGCCTTGGGCGCGAAATCGTTGGCGTCGATCCAGGCCTTGACCGCCGCGTCCTGGGACGCCAGCCAGGTTTTGAAATCGGCGGCGGCGACGGCGGCGATGGGAACCGCGGCGGCCCCCGGCTTGGCGAAACAATCCATCATGGCTTTTCTCCCGGTTCAGGCTGGTTTGGGGTCGGCGGCATCGGCATCGGCCATCGCCTGGCCGATCGCGGCTTCATAGGCGAACAACGCCGGCAGGCCGCCGGTATGCAGATAAAGGACGGCACCGGCGTCGCGCGTGGCCGGATCGGCCGCCATGGCAAGGGCGCCGGCGAAGGATTTGCTGGTATAGACGGGATCGAGCAACAGGCCCTCCATGCGGGCCGCCGTCAGCAGGGCATCCCAGGTCTCGGGCGAATTCTTGCCGTACCCCGGGCCCAGGTAGTCGTCGGTGACCACGATATCGTCGGGCCCGACCAGGTCGGGCCGCCCGATCAGCCGACCCAGATTGCCGCAGACCTGAGTGATGCGGGCGTTCTGCTGGACCGCATCCCGGCGCACGCAGACGCCGGTCACCGGCAGGTCCGAACCCCACAGGCGCAGGCCGGTCAGAAAACCCGAATGGGTCTGGCCGCTGCCGGAGGCGAGAACGACACGGGCGACCTTGGCGTTCAGATCGGCGATCTGACCCAGGATTTCGCGGGCCGCCAGGATATAGCCCAGCGCCCCCCGGGGTTCGAACGAGGCGCCCAGATGAATGACGTAAGGATTGCGGCCTTCGGCGCGCAGGCCGTCGGCGATGGCGTCGAGCTGCACGTCGGCGTCCGCCTCCGACGCCTCCGCCGGAAGATAATGCAAGGTCGCGCCGAACATGCGGTCGAGAAGCACATTGCCGCCCGTCCGGTAGCCGTCGTCCATCCCGGCGACGCGGTCTTCCAGTTGGATGTGGCAATCGAGCCCGGCCGCCCGCGCCGCCGCCGCCGTCACGCGCACGTAGTTCGATTGAACCGCCCCGGTGATGATCAGCGTGTCGCAGCCGAGCGACAACGCATGGCCCGTATAGAATTCCAGCTTGCGAACCTTGTTTCCGCCAAGGCCCAATCCCGTCATATCGTCGCGTTTGACATAGATATCGGCGGTATCCGGGCGGGACGAAATATTGCCCAGGCGCTCCAACGCCGGGACACCGGAAATCAGACGGCGGCGGGGAAAACGAAGGCCCGCGATTTCGGCGGTCTCGAAGCTGTCGGTTCCAGCCGGGGACAAGGCGGCGGTCATAAGGCGGCTCCTGGGATTTGGCCGGGGGAAGCCCCCGGGATGGCGGCCGAGGGGCGCTTTCGCCCCGTGATCTGTTCCGGCCGCCCGCGCGGCAGCCGTCCCGTCAGATAAACCGACGCCGGGCGCCGTGCCAACCGGAATTTTCCGATCAATCCGCCGCCGCAATCCCGCCTGGGAGTCAGTTGGGTGCCGGGGTGACCGGGATCACGGGCGCGGCGTCGGGTACGGGCGGGCCGTCGGAAGGCGCTGTTCCGCTCGGCGCGGCCGCCGGGGCCGATGGGGCCGACAAGGCGGGCGAAGCGGACGGCACCGCCGAGGGGTCATCGAATTCCGACGGTGCCGGCAAAGACGACGACGGCGGGGTGGCCGGCGCGTCGCCGGATGCCGGGGCGTCGTCCCCAATCTTGCGGAGCATGAAATCGCGCGCATTGAGGATCGTGCCGTCGCCGTCGATCGTCAGGCGATGAATCCGGTCGGCGGTCAGGCCCAGGCGCGCCAACTGTTCGGGATCGATCCGTACCGTGTATTGCCCGGGCGGCAGGAATTCGAGCAGATAAAACCCGTCGAAGGCGGACCGCAGTTCCTTCACAAGATTGCCGTCGCCGTCGAACAATTGGATTTCGGCGCCCGAGACCGGGAAGACCCGGCTGTCCTCGACCTTGAAGACGGTGCCGTCGATTTCGCCCGTGGTGACGACGGGGAAATCCAAGCGCACGGTCCCGCCCGGATTGGCGACCATCGCGACCCCTTCCTTGACCGGAACCAGGAAGGGGTCCTTCAGGCTGTCGCGATCGACCTTGACGACCATGCGGCGGTTCGGCGTGACGGCCGGAAGATAGAGAAAGCCGTCGGCATCCGATGCGACGCGGCGAATCCCCCGGTCGATCTCCAATTTAGCGCCCTCGATGGGAACATCGCCTTCGTCAAATGTACCGTTGCCGTTGTGATCGACGAATACGCGGCTCAGCAACGCGCCCTGGGTCGCGGTGCGCTCCGCCTGAACGATCGGCCGGTTGGTCACCGGATTGACCCCGAAAGACATTGCCATGTTGACCCGCGCCTCGAAGACCGCATCGTCCGAATACTGAAGATCGAGCCCCCACGCGGACCATTCCGTCAACTTGTTGAGGCCGAAGGAATACGTGTTTACCGGGCTTGGCGGCGCGGAGCGATCAAGCCCAAGGCGAACTTCCAGATTCCTTGAAATGCGTTTTTCCGCCGTCAAGGTGATGGCGCCGTAATCTTTCGTCGGGAGAAGATCGTAGCCCACCGTGCCACGCAACCGCACGTCGCCGATCCGCCCGCCCATCAGGATCGTGCCCGATCCTGTCTTGCTGGTCCCACTGGACGTTTTCGATTGCGAGTAATCGAAGGTATGGGTGACCGACAGACGGCCGATGGGAACGGTGGTCCGGCTCGATACGGTCGATGTCCGGTCGCCGTTGACGAAACGGTCGTGGTCGAAGGACAGGCTGACCGGCATCTGAGGCAGATCGAACAGGGCGATCGCCCCATCGATGCGCAAGGTCGTCGATGAATTCAATTTCGAATCGCCGGTTCCCGTGAACTGTTCGCTGACGAAATTTCGCGTGATGTTGTGCTCGAGGATCGTGCTGAAACCCAGGATCGACGTCTGGGCGATCATGCGTGTCGCCCAACCGCCGTCCTTCTGATTGACCAGATCGAGTTTGCTGAACAGGTTGCCGAACGAGGTCGCCAGCGTCGTGCCGACGTATGTGTCCCGCCCGCCGTCG
>NZRL01000138.1 GCA_002696205.1 Rhodospirillaceae bacterium
AGACGGCGACGACGAGAAAATGGGCGAAGTCATCGCCCTGGATACCTTTCGCAAGAAATGATCGCCGACCAAAATTAACCGGTCGCAGGAATTGACCGGCCGGCGGATTTCCGCCGCCCAACGACTTGAACCCCCTACCCCCCATCTACGCCGAGGACTGATACGATGACCTTCGAACATCACACGATGTTTCCCCTGGGTCCGGACGAGACGCCGTACAAGAAAATCATGGACGGTGGCGTCGCCACCCAGGAGATCGGCGGCCGCACGATCCTGACCGTCGAACCCGAAGCCATCACGGAACTGACCAAACAGGCGTTCCACGACATTTCGCACCTGCTGCGCCCGGGCCATTTGGCCCAGTTGCGCAAGATCCTCGACGATCCCGAAGCTTCCGACAACGACCGCTTCGTGGCGCTGGATCTTTTGAAGAACGCCAATATCTCGGCGGGCGGCGTGCTGCCCATGTGCCAGGATACCGGCACCGCCATCGTCATGGGCAAGAAGGGGCAGAACGTCTTCACCGGCTTCGACGACGAAGCCGCCATCGCCGAAGGCGTCGCGCGCACCTATCTGGACACCAACCTGCGTTATTCCCAGGTCGCCCCCCTGAACATGTTCGACGAGAAGAACACGGGCAACAACCTGCCGGCGCAGATCGAGCTTTATGCCGAACAGGGCGACGCCTACAAATTCCACTTCATCGCCAAGGGCGGCGGCTCGGCCAACAAGACCTTCCTCTATCAGGAGACCAAGGCGCTGTTGAACCCGGCGCGCCTGATGGACTTCATGGACGAAAAAATCCGCACGCTCGGCACCGCTGCCTGCCCGCCTTATCACCTGGCGGTGGTCATCGGCGGCACGTCGGCGGAATTGAACCTGAAGTCGGTGAAGCTCGCCTCGACCAAGTATCTCGACGACCTGCCGACCGAAGGGAACGAATTCGGCCAGGCCTTCCGCGATCTCGAGTGGGAAGCCAAAATCCACGAACTGACCCGCAACATGGGCATCGGCGCGCAATTCGGCGGCAAGTATTTCTGCCATGACGTGCGGGTCATCCGCCTGCCGCGTCACGGCGCCAGCTGCCCCGTCGGTATCGGCGTCAGCTGCTCCGCCGACCGCCAGGCCAAGGGTAAGATCACCAAGGACGGCGTGTTCCTGGAGGAATTGGAGGCCAACCCCGCCAAGTACCTGCCCGAGGTCACGGAAGAGGACCTCGCCAGCGAGGTCGTCGCCATCGACCTGAACCAGCCCATGGAAGCCGTCCGCAAGGAGCTGTCCAAATACCCGGTGAAGACCCGGGTGATGCTGTCCGGCTCGTTGATCGTGGCGCGCGACATCGCGCATGCCAAGCTGAAGGAACGCCTGGACGCGGGCGAAGGCCTGCCCCAGTACTTCAAGGACATGGGCGTCTATTACGCGGGTCCGGCCAAGACGCCGGAAGGCTTCGCCTCGGGCTCCTTCGGGCCGACGACGGCGGGCCGGATGGATTCCTACGTCGAACAGTTCCAGGCCGCCGGCGGCTCCATGGTCATGCTGGCCAAGGGCAACCGGTCGCAACAGGTAACGGATGCCTGCGCCAAGCACGGCGGGTTCTACCTGGGCTCCATCGGCGGCCCCGCCGCACGCCTGGCCCAGGACTGCATCACCAAGGTCGAAATGCTGGAATATCCGGAACTCGGTATGGAAGCGATCTGGAAGATCGAGATCAAGGACTTCCCCGCCTTCATCGTCGTCGACGACAAGGGCAACGACTTCTTCGCGGAGTTCAAGAGGCCCCAAGCGGCCTGACGAGCCTTTAGCCGCGATGCCCGCCCTCCCACTGGGCATCGCCAGCGGCTTGTATATCCGGGCCTGATCGCCCATCTTCCTTGGAAAGCGGTTCGCGGGCCTGCCTCAGTGAACCGTCATCCAAAACGAAGATCAGGGACGGAACGGACCAATGCCGGATACCACAGCGGCCTACCGAATCGAAAAAGACACCATCGGCGAGATCAAGGTGCCCGCCGAGAAGTATTGGGGCGCGCAGACGCAACGCGCGCTGGAAAACTTCCCCATCGGCGGCCCGTCGGAGCGCATGCCGCTGGCCCTGATCCATGCCTTCGCCGTGCAGAAACAGGCAGCCGCCCAGGCCAACATGAAACTCGGCAAGCTGGACGACCGCCTCGGCGGCGCCATCGTTCAGGCGGCGCGCGAGGTCGCGGCCGGCGATTGGGACGACCATTTCCCCCTGCCCATCTGGCAGACCGGATCGGGCACCCAGACCAACATGAACCTGAACGAGGTCATTTCGAACCGGGCCATCGAAATCCTCGGCGGTTCCCTGGGATCGAAAGACCCGGTCCATCCCAATGACCACGTCAACATGTCGCAGTCGTCCAACGACAGCATGCCGACGGCCATGCATATCGCATTGGCCCAGGAATGCACCCATCGCCTCTACCCGGCGTTGGAAGGCATGGAGGCGGTCCTCAAGGAAAAGGCCCAAGCCTTCAACGACGTCATCAAGATCGGCCGCACGCACCTTCAGGACGCGACGCCGCTGCGTCTGGGCTCGGAATTCGGCGCTTACGCCCATCAGATGCGCCAGAACATCCAGCGCCTCGATAAATCCCTGGCCCAGGTCTACGAACTGGCCCAAGGCGGCACCGCCGTCGGCTCCGGCATCAATGCGCCCGCCGGCTTCGACGAAGCCTTCTGCGCCGAAGCCGCCGATATCACCGGCCTGCCGTTCAAACCCTGCCCGGACAAGTTCTACGCCATCGCCGCCCACGACGCGCTGGTCAACCTGTCGGGCAAGCTGAACACCATCGCCGTGACCAACCACAAGATCGCCGACGACATCCGGCTGCTGGCCTCGGGCCCGCGCTCGGGCCTGGCCGAACTGATCCTGCCCGCCAACGAGCCCGGTTCGTCGATCATGCCCGGCAAGGTCAACCCGACCCAGGCGGAAGCCATGACCCAGGTCTCCGCCCGCGTGATGGGCAACCACGTGACCGTCACCATGGCAGCCAGCCACGGCCACCTGCAACTGAACGTCTACAAGCCGGTGATCGTGGCGACGCATCTGCAGTCGATCCGCCTGCTATCCGACGCCATGGATTGCTTCACCGACCGCCTGTTGAAGGGGGTCGAACCGAACACCGAGGTCATCGAGCGCCATCTCAACAATTCGCTGATGCTGGTGACCGCGCTGAACCCGCATATCGGCTATGACAAGGCGGCCGAGATCGCGAAAAAAGCCCATAAGGACGGCACCACCTTGCGCGAAGCGGCCGAGGAACTCGGCATTCTTTCGGGCGAGGAATTCGACAGCCTGGTCGATCCGAAGGATATGCTGGGCGAAGACTGACTCATCCGGGCCCGGCATCCCCATGACCGAGACCTTTACCGCCGTCCCCATCCTGCGCATCTTCGACGAAGCGGCGGCGCTCGCCTTTTATCGGGATTTTCTGGGCTTCGTCATCGATTGGCGGCACCAGACCGGCGATCAGGGCCCCGTCTACCTGCAGATTTCCCGGAACGGCATGCGGCTTCATCTCACCGGCCATCACGGGGATTGCACGCCCGGGTCCACCGTCTTCGTCACGGCGACGGGCTTGGCCGCCTATCACGCCGATTTGGCGGCGAAGGATTATCCGTTCAATCGCCCCGGACTTGAACCGGCCCCATGGGGCGGTATGGTCATGGAAGTCACGGACCCGTTCGCCAACCGGCTGCGGTTCTGGGAGGAGGAAACCCAAAAATGAACACCGATAAAGTCACCATCGTCACCGGCGGCAGCCGGGGCATCGGCCGCGCCACCTGCCTGTTGGCGGCCAAGGCGGGCCACGCCGTCTGCGTCAACTACGCCAGCGACAGCGCCGCCGCCGACGGCGTCGTCGCCGAAATCGAAGCCGCGGGCGGCAAGGCCATCGCGGTCGCCGCCGACACCAGCAATGAAGCCGACGTCGCGCGCCTGTTCGAAACGGTGGACAAGGAATTGGGCACCGTCACCGGATTGGTCAACAACGCAGGCGTTCACGGCCCCCGCGGCCCGGTCAAAGACCTGACCGCCGACGACATCCGCCGCGTGCTGGAGGTCAATGTCCTGGGGCTGTTTCTCTGCGCCCAAGAGGCGATCAAGCGTATGTCGACAGACAACGGCGGCCAGGGCGGGGCCATTGTCAATATTTCCTCGGGCGCCGCGATCATCGGGTCGCCCGGCGGCGGCGTGCTCTACGCGGCCTCCAAGGGGGCGGTGAACAGCTTCTCCACGGGCTTAGCTCAAGAGGTCATCAAACAAGGCATCCGCGTCAACACCCTGGCCCCCGGCCTGACGGAAACGGACATGACCCGCGACACCCTCGACCGCCGGGCCGGTGCCACGCCCATGGGCCGGGCCGGCAAGCCGGAGGAAGTCGCCCAGGGCATCCTGTTCCTGCTGTCCGACGAGGCGTCATACATCGCCTGCGCCAACCTGCGGGTTTCAGGCGGCAAGCCTTGAGCGGCAGGCCCCCAAGTGTATCCGTCCGTGACATGATCCCGGCGGATCAGGACGCCGCGCGCGGCCTGATGGCGCAATTGGGCTATGACCTGGATGCGGGTGAATTCGCGCGCCGCTTCGATGCCGTCATGGCATCCGGCGGCAATCATTCTCTGACCGTCGCCGAGCAAGGCGGCGCTGTCCTCGGCCTGCTTCACGTCTTCGCCCGCCCGGCATTGGAAAAACCGACGGAAGCCCTGGTGCAGTCCCTGGTCGTCGATCGGGCGGCACGCGGAATGGGCGTCGGGCGCGCCCTGATGGCTGGGGCCGAAGCCTGGGCACAGAGCCGGGGGCTCGGCTCCATCGCCCTGCACACCCAGGTCATGCGAAGCGACGCCCGCGCGTTCTATGGCGCCCTGGGTTATGAAGAGATCACTCAATCCATGATGCTGCGGAAGAAACTGGACTGACGTATGACGGACATCATCTTCAATGGCCCGAACGCCGCCCCCCTGACCGTGGCCCTGGCCCATGGCGCGGGCGCGCCCATGGACAGCCCCTTCATGGAGGCCTTCGCCGAAGGTCTGGCGGCGCGGGGCCTGCGTTGCGCGCGGTTCGAATTTCCCTACATGGCGCAGCGCCGCGAGGACGGCAAGAAACGGCCGCCCAATCCGGCGCGCATCCTCCTGGAAACCTGGCGGGGCGTGATCGACGAGATCGGCGCGGACAAGCTGGTCGTCGGCGGCAAGTCCATGGGCGGGCGCATGGCCTCCATGATCGCCGTGGATTTGGAGGCCGAAGGCGCACCCGTGCGCGGTGTCGCCTGCCTGGGCTATCCGTTTCATCCGCCGGGCAAGCCGGAAAAACTGCGCACCGAGCATCTGGAGGGCATCCGGACCCCGACCCTGATCTGCCAGGGGACGCGCGATCCCTTCGGCACCCGGGACGAAGTGCCCGATTTTCCCCTGTCGCAAACCATCCGCCTTGAATGGCTGGAAGACGGCGATCACGGCTTCAAGCCCCGCAAGGCATCGGGCCGCACCGAACAGCAGAACTGGGAACAGGCGCTGAACGCCATTCAGGCGTTCTGCGACACCATCTGACGCCCCCAACCCAAGACCATCCCGAGAGGAATCCCCCCATGAGCATTTCCGGTTTGGACCATTTCAACATCCGCGCCAAGGACCTGGACGGTATGCGCGATTTCTTCGTCGACGTGATCGGCCTGTCCGAAGGCGACCGGCCGTCGTTCGAATTTCCGGGTTACTGGCTTTATGCCGGGGACGCCGGCGCCGTCATCCACCTGGTCGGCACGGATCGCCAACGGGGATATGTTTCCGGCCACGGCGACGACGATCGCGACGGCACGGGCGTGGTCGATCATCTGGCATTCAAGGGCACGGACGCGCCGGGCCTGCTCGCCCGCCTGGACGAACGCGGCATCGAATACCGCAAGCGGGAATTGCCGAATGGAGCCGCCAAGCAGATCTTCGTCAAAGGCCCGGAAGGCGTGGTGATCGAGGTCGTCTACCCGGCCGCCTGACGGCGGGGCATTATTTGCCGGGGAACTTCGGCTCCGTCTCGCGGAAGCTTTCGACGTTGGTCATGTTGGTGTACCAGGCCGACAGGTTTTCCAGGTCAGACAGCAGTTCCTGCCCCTCGGGCGTGCGCTTCATCAAATAGATCGCCGGCGCCACGAACAGATCGGCCAGGGACATTTCCTCGCCGACCATCCAACGCTGACCGCGCAGTTCCTTGTCGGCGATGGTCAGGTAGCGTTTGATCCGCGGCAAGGCCCGCTTGATCCGGTCCTCGTCCACGGGTTTGCCCATCAGCGGATTGAACAGCCGGGGAATAACCAGGCCGGGGCCGATGTTGGAATAGCCTTCGTCCATGTACAGGCTGATGCGCTGGAACATATCCGCCTTTTCCACGGAATCGCGGGGCTGCAATTGGGGGTCGGAGGCATATTCCTCGTCGATATAGACGCAAATCGCCAAGGTCTCGTAGAGATGCAGATCGGCATCGCGGATCGCCGGAACCTTGCCCAGGGGATGCTCCTGCTTCTGCTCGTCCGAGCCCGGCAGATATTCATAGATGCGGTAGGCTTCCTCCTTTTCCTCCAGGCACATACGCACCGTTCGGGTAAAGGGGCTGAGCGTGGTACCGTAGATCGTCAAATCCGACATTCGGGCGGCTCCTCCTCGAGATGATCGTTATTGATTATGTTGGAAAAGACTGCGCGAGGGCGTGCGGTCAGGCAAGAGAAAAGCATGATGCGGCAAAAGCCATGAACAGCCCCTCTCCTCCCACCGAAACCGCCGCCGACGATCCCAGCCGCATGGCCAAACGATCCGTCCTGGTGGCGGGGCATCATACGAGCCTGACCCTCGAAGACGCATTTTGGAACGCCTTGAAAGATATCGCGCGTGATCGTGGGCTGTCCGTGAACGCCCTGGTCACGGAAATCGATGCGGGGCGCAGCGGCAATCTGTCGAGCGCCGTCCGCGTCTTCGTCCTGGCGGAAGTCAGGAAAGGCGCTGTCTGATCCAGGCCGAAACGCCGATGCAGCAAAATGCACCGAGCGCGAAGGCCGCCGCCCGGACCAGGCCACGGGTCGGCAAGGCACCGTACTGCCAGGCCCCGCCCGACCACCAAAGCGCGACCGCCGCGATCAAAGCCGCCAATGCCAGGACGAGAGCGATGCGGGCCGGCACGCTCATTCGGCGCGCCCCGCGCCGCCGTCGATAGCCGCCATGATCCGGCGCAGCGCCCAATCGGAAATCTTGTGCCGAGCATGGCTTTCATCGAACAGAAGGTCCAGGCGCCCCCCCAATACAGCCGCCGACCTTTGCAAATCACCCGCGTAGCTTTCAGGGCGCGGGCCATAGAAACAGCAGCGGTCGAAGCGGTTGAAAATCTGGATTTGGCGGCGACCGGGCCGGTCCGCGCCCATGACCGCAAGATCAAGTACAGAGGCGATATCCGTCAAGCCCACGACGATTCCACGGGCGCTCTCTTCCTTGCCTTGCAACAAGCTCAGGGGCAACACGCCGGCGACCGGAACGCTAAGATCGATACGCGGGTCCAATGCAGCGGCGACCAGTGTCACCCAGGCGCCGGAGGATACCCCGACCATAGCGATGCGCTCGAACGAAGTCTGGGCCATCGCATGGTTCAGGGCGATCACCGGCGGTGCGAAATTCTGCACCAATTCCTTGTCGTATATCCCACCCATCGGCGGATCGGCGCAATAACGCTCCAGGTCGTAACAGGTATTGTCGCCATACCCGGGCATGTTCATTGCGGCAACCGTATAGCCTTCGGCAACCCAGGCCTCGATGAGGCGATGCTGGTCGTGATAGGTCGCAGCAAGCCCTTGTTGGTATAAGATCAAGCGCCCATTGGCCTGGACCGGCCGAAAGTAGGCGATGGCGTAGTTGCGCCACCGGTTCTGCATATGCCCGGTCAATTCGTCGATACCGGCAAGGTTCCGCCAATCCCGATAAAATCGCGCCTCACAACCGATCCCCCGCATGATGATCGTGTCCATGCGCGACCACAAATGCACCAGAGACGGCCCCGTGGGCGACAGGCATTTTTTGACGGCGCCGGGCGTCTTTTCGACATCCCTAATAATCCGTTGCGGCATCAGATCTAGCGGCAGCCCCGATACACCAAAGACCTTATTGATCAGGGTCCGGCGCCGCATGTCGACGGCGGCGGCCTCATTGAGGGTCAGAAGGTCTGCCAAGGCCAGGTCCGTCGCGCCCTTGGGCATTTGCTCGAACCGCGTCTCCGCCCCCGGCGCCAGGCGCTTGATCATCACCCGCGTCGGGTCCCAGTAGTAGAGAACCGCCAGAATCGCGGCGATCCCGAACAACAGGCCGAGATAATCGAACGGTCGGATCAAAAAAGAAGATCGGCGCATGGCGGCATCTCATCTCGGCGGAAGGACGATACCGGACCGCCCCGCCGTCCCATCGGTCAAAACCGGCCCAGAATACCGCGAATGATGTCTTCGGGTTTGACCTGACGGGGCTGTTCCTGAGGCGCTGGTTCGGGGGCCTGTTGTTGCTGCGGCTGCGGCTCGGCCGGGGCTTTTTTGCCGCCCCCCAGAATGCCTTGAAGGACGTCGCCGACGCCTTTTTTGTTCATCAGTTTGTCGAGCCCGGGCACGGCGATCCCGCCGGAGCCAAGCGAAGCCGTATCGATCCAGATGCGCGGCGCGTCCAACTTACCGGTCACCGTGAACGGCACG
The DNA here is from genome assembly GCA_002696205.1 of Rhodospirillaceae bacterium. GTDB lineage: Bacteria > Pseudomonadota > Alphaproteobacteria > Rhodospirillales > Casp-alpha2 > UBA1479. Next base: position 8,727 of record NZRL01000138.1, read on the forward strand.
TTGACGCCCTTCTTCGTGGCAATGCTCAAGGCCGCCGAGAGCAGATTGGGCGCCGGCTGGATCGCCCCCTTCATGTCGATGGTCCAAGCCGGCAGATCGACCGTCCCGTTGCCGCCGGCGACGCCGACGTTGGTAATGGCTTTCAACTGGGTCGCCGTGGCGACACCATTGGCAACGGTGAACGCGGCGTCCACGTCGGCCAGACCCGATCCGCGCTTCGGCCCGCCAAGCGCACCGCCGAGTTGATTGAGCGCCAGAACCAAACCGCCAACGCCCAGCCCCGCATCCGCCGCACCCGAGAACGCTTCGGCGTCGAGCCCGCGCCCGACCAGATTCAGCGTACCGCCGAGGGAAGACACCAATTCGGCCTCACTGCGTCCCACCGTGTTCAGATCGAACCCGGCGTCGATCCGCCCGGCGGCCTTGCCCATGCCGAATGCCGGGCCGGCTTTCTGAAGATCGGCGCCGGCGAGCGTCCCGGCGGCTCGAACGCGCCCGTCCGCGGTGGCGGTCGCCGAAGCATCCAAAGCACCGCCGAACAACCGGCCGGTCAAGCGCTCGACGCTCAGCACACCGCCGACCAGCTTGGCGGCAAAGTCGGCTTTTTCAAGCCCGACGCCCTGATAGGAAATCTGCGGCGAGGTCACCGCCAGGGTCGCGTCGGCCAGGTTCAAGGCACCTAGGTCGATGGCCTGACGCGACCATCGGTCGCTGACTGCCGCGCGGGCGATCATTGGATTGCCGATCGAACCGGGCCATGCGGCGGGTGCCCGCGTAAGGCCCCATCTCCGATCAAACAGGCCGGCTGCCCGTTTGGCAGGCAGGAAAGGCGTGACGTCTACCGCCCCCAGCGCCAGCGTGACGTCGGCCTTGGGCCGCGCACCCGCGATATCCAGCGCCAACCCGCCGTTGGCGGTGATGGAGCCGATCTTGCCGGTCAGGTTCTCGACCCGCACGGCCTTGGCGTTCCCGGCAACCTGCGCCTTGATATCCAGGCCGCCGACCTTGCCCTGAGGCTGATAATCGACGTCGAGCCGACGCAGCAATCCGGCTAGGTCCGGATGCTTGGCCGCGACGCCGAGACGCAGATCACTCCCCGCGAGCGCCAAGACCGGCAGGCTGCCCTGCAGGGCGGCATCCCCACCCAAGGCTCCCAAATCCGCCGAAACCTTGGGATTGAGCAGGCTGCCGTCGATCCGGGCGTCCAGCGATACGGCACCGATCGCCGACGCCGGCAGCGGCAACGGCAGATCGAAGGCTTTGGCCAGCGGGCCCATATCCTTCGCCGCCGCCGTGACGCGCAAACCCTTCGCGGTTGGAATACCGTCGAGCCCGGACAGCCCGCCCGTGACCCCGGCCCGCAGGCCCGCCAGGCTTCCCACATTCAATTTCCGCACAGTCAACTCGCCGCGTTGCAAGGTCGCGTCGACGGCGATGTCGTTTGCCTTGAGCCCCCGCATCACGGCCGCGCCCACGGCGAGTTTCACATTGGCATCGAAGGTCGTCAGCGGCTTCAAAGGCGCGAACAGATCGACTCCGGCGGCAGCCGAGGTCGCCGTTCCGGTCGCCGCCCCACCGGTTGCACCGGTGGAGGCTTTTGCCGAGGAACCGCCGGTTGTCTTTGCCGCCGCGCTACCCGAAGCGGGCATCAACGCATCCAGGTCGATCTTGTCCAGATTCAGGTTGGCACCGAATGACGGCCGAGCCTGAAGGGCAAACGTCACGGCGCCGGTCAGGTGAGACCCACCCGCCGCGGCGTCGATACCGGTCAGTTGGGCATAATTACCGTCGATGGCGAGAGGCGTTTTGAACCGAAAGCCTTTGAGCGCCGCCGACGGAACATCGACGCCCGGCGCCAACCATTCCAGCACCGGTCCCAGATCGGCCGCCCGGGTCTCGATCTGACCTTCGAACCGGGGCTTCCCGCCGCGCGACGATAGGAAACCGAACAACCCGACATCGGCATCGCCCGGCAATTGCGCCGTAACCTGGTTCAACGTCAATTCGCCGTTGGCGAGATCGGCACTGAGGCTCACGCCTTTCAGGGGCTTGCCCTTGAACAGAACCTCGTCGGCGCGAACCGCGACCGTCGCCTGAATGTCCTTGGGAAGGGCGAATTCAGATGTTCCCGATGCGGCCGTGGCAACCGCCTTCTCCTTGGGCTTGGACGCATCCGCATCCTTCGCCGCCGTGATCGGCCCACCGGTGGCGGTATTTTTCGTCGCTGCGGCCACCGGGACCGGCGACATCAGCGCGTCTAGATCGACCTTTCCGGCGGTCACCGTGAGCCCCGCCACAATCACGTCACCGGTCGTCACACGGGCCGCAACCTTGAGATCCATGGCATCCATGGAAACCGTCAAATCTTCGATGTGCCCCCCGTCGGCACCGGCTTCGATCTCACCTGCCGCACTGAATGCCCGCACGAGATTGACCGGCAAGGGATCGCCCCCCGAGAGGTCGCGGATGGTGCCGCCCAAATCCGCCCCTGACGCGGTGACCTTGGCCCGCAGGCGCGGTTTCTCGGGAACGTTGACGACCCCACCATCAACCTTGACGATCGTGCCGTGCCCCAGGTCCAAGTTGAACACCAAGGGAACCGTTCGGCCCTGGACGATTTCAGCTACGTTCAGGCTGTAGCCCAGGCGCCGCCCACCGAAGATAAGACTGCCGTCGCTTTCGACCGGCCCCTGCAGACTGGCCGCGGCGATGCGGGCATTTATGTCGCCGATGGTTTCCTCGCGCCCACGCTGCAGATCGCGATAAACCAGCGTGCCGTCCTGAACCGTGAAGTTATCGACCGCAAGGCCCGGCCCACCGCCGGGCGACCCACCGCTTGCGCCACTACCCGTATCGGTTGCCGCGCCGGCGGTCGCAGGTGCGCCGTTTCCAGCCTCCGAACTCTGCGCCGGAGCACCAAAATCCCAATTGACCCGGCCGTCTGCAAGGCGTTCCAAAAGGATACGCGGGCGCACCAGCATGATGGTCTCGACGCGGATATTTCCGGTCAGCAGCGGCACGAAGGCGACCTTGACCTCGAGTGAATCGAGCGACGCCATGCGCGCATCGTTCGAGCCGGAAATATTGGCGAGATGCACATCGGCCACCGTCAAGCGCGGCGACGGGAGAATGCGGACGGAAACATCGCCGCCGATCTCGACCTTGCGGCCGGTGATTTTCTCGACCTGACGGGTAATTTGGGCGGTGTATTGGTTCCAATCGATCAGACCCGGCCCAATCAACAGGGCACCGATGGCCAACACCACGAAAACAGACAGGCCGATGGCGATTTTCTTCAAGGCGCCGGCTCCATAACGGGTCGAAAACGGAAGGCCCCAGAGGGCTTATTGGCTGCGCAGTGTAAGGCGAATGACCGGCCAAGGCCATAGGCCCAAAGGCCCTATTTCCGTGGAAAACGCCCGTTTTTGTCCGTGGCGTCGCTGTCGGCGGGCGGCCGTTGAAAAACGCGTTGCAGGGCCTTGAATATCTCCATCGCCAGGATGACGGAAACACCGACGACGGCGACCATCATCCAAGTCGCAACGCCCACGGCCTCGATCCGCAGGACCTCGCTGAATCCCGGCAGGTGCATCGCCAGGATATGCCCGCCCTGGGCCACGACGACCGCACCGACCAGCAACCAGTTGGCCGATAGCGGAACGGCGAAGGCCGAACGGCTTTCCGACCGGCAGTTGAAGACATGGGCGTTGACGAACAGGACCAGCAGCAGCAACAGGGCGTTCCGTGCCTCATGTTCGGCCCATCCCTGATCCAGCATCCAGAAAAAGAACAGGTAGGAAACCGCGCCCATGAACAGCCCGGAAATCAGGGTTTCGGAAATCATCACCTGGTCGAAGATCGGCTGATTCGGCGGCCGGGGCCGGCGGTCGAGCAATCCCGGCTCCGGTCCCTCGAAGGCCAGGGCGGTGTGCTGAAACCCCTGGGTCACCAGGTTGAGCCACAGCAACTGTACCGCGTAGAGCGGCAACGGCAGATCGCCCAGAAAGGCAAAGAAGAACAGCGAGACCTCGGCCACGCCGGTCGAGACCAGCAGGTAGACCACCTTGCGCACGTTGTCGTAGGCCAGGCGCCCCTGCCCCACCCCGTTGACGATGGAGGCGAAATTATCGTCGGTCAGGATCAAGTCCGCCGTGTCGCGCGCCACGTCCGTGCCGCCCTGGCCCATGGCGATGCCGATATCGGCGGCGTTCAGGGCCGGCGCGTCGTTGACCCCGTCGCCGGTCACCGCGACGAAATGGCCCTGGGCGCGCAACGCACGGACGACTGCCAGCTTCTGCAGCGGATCGACCCGGGCGAATACCGCCGCCCCGGCGACCGCCCGGGCAAAGCCCTCGGGATCGGTTTCCAGGGCCTGCAAGTCCGACCCCGTCACCACCGCACCCGGGCGTATGGCCCCATCGCCGTCGGTGATGCCCAGGTCGCGGGCGATTGCGAGCGCCGTCGCCGGATGATCGCCGGTCACCATGCGCACGTCGATCCCCGACCGGCGGCAATGATCCACGGCCTCGCGCGATTCCGGACGCAACGGATCGATCAGCCCGACGAAGCCGAGAAATTCCAGACCGTCCACGCCGGCCAAATCATCGGTCACGGTGCGAACCGGCCCCGCCGCGACGGCGAGGACCCGATAGCCTTCCGCCGCCAGGGCTTCGGCCCGCGCGGTCAGCCCCTCGTGATCCGCGTCCCGGCAGAGCGGCAGGATGACTTCGAACGCGCCCTTGGCATGAACCTGCAGCCCCTCCGGCGTCCTGTTGAAGCTCGCGGCGTACTTGTTCTGCGGCTCGTAGGCGATTGTCCCTTCCTCGGGAAAGCCTGCCCGCAGACCGTCGCGGGTCAAACCGGCCTTGGCGGCCAGCGCCAGGAAGGCGACGTCGACCGTATCGCCGAAATGCGCCCAATGGCCGTCCCGGCACTCCAATCGCGCCTCGTTGCAGAGCGCCGCCGCCTCGGCCAGGCGTCCGACACCGTGCCAGTCGGCATCGCTCATGACGCCGGCGGCATTGGTTACGGCGCCGTCGTCGTTATAGCCCTCGCCGGTAACTCGGAAATCGCCCAGGCCCGGCACGACCAGACGCCGCACGGTCAATTCGTTGCAGGTCAGGGTTCCGGTCTTGTCGCTGGCGATCAGGGTGCAGGCCCCCAGTCCTTCGACCGCGGGCAGCGAGCGGACGATTACGTTCTTCGACGCCATGCGGTGGCAACCGACAGACAACGCCACGGTAATCGCCACCGGCAAGCCTTCCGGCAGGGCCGCGACGGCCAGCGCCACGGCGACCAGGAAGATCTCGATGATCGGCGCGCCCTTCAACACCATGGCGACGGCCAGCAACGCGATGGCCGCCACGGTGACGAAACCCAACATGCGGGAGAATTTTTCCAGGCGCACGACCAGCGGGGCCGGAACAGGGTCGCGCCCGGCAAGCTGTTCGGCGATGCGGCCGATCGCGGTGTGAATACCCGTGCCCGTGACGATACCCAACGCCCGGCCGCTGACCACCACGGTCGCCGCATGCAGCATGGTCAGACGGTCGCCGGTGACGGCCCGTTCGGCGACGGCGGCGTCGGCATCCTTCACGACCGGCTCCGATTCTCCGGTCAGCAGGGATTCGTCGGCGAGCAGCGCATCGGCCTGGATCAGGCGCAGGTCGGCGGGCACATGCCCCCCTGATTCCAGACGCACCAGATCGCCCGGCACCAGATCCCGGCCGTCGATCACATGAACCTCGCCGCCGCGGATGACCGTCGCCTGATCGCGGATCAGATTGTCCAGCGCCCCGGCGCTTTTCTGGGCCTGGTATTCCTGGTAGGTGCCGATCAGGGCGTTGAACTGCAGAACGGCGAAGATGAACAAGGCATCCGATGCCTCGCCGATCGCCACGGAAACAGCGGCGGCGGCGGCCAGCAGATAGATCAGCGGATTGACGAATTGCCGCAGGTAAAGGATCAGCAACCCCGGCGGCTTGGGCCGGGGCAGATCGTTGGGCCCATGCCGCGCCAACCGCGCCGCTGCCTCATCGGGGCTCAGGCCCGTCTCGCCGTCCGATTGCAAGCCGCTCAATGCCGCCTGCCATTCAAGGGCATGCCAGGGACGGTCGTCGGAGAGAGGCTGGGACTGGGTCATCGGCGGCTCGGGCGTCTCATGGGCTTCGTGGCGGTCCAGTCTGGCCGCTTCGCGTTACCCTGTCACGACAGCACGAGCAACGCCCGGAAATCATTGACGTTGGTCAAGGTCGGACCGCATTCGACCAGATCGCCGAGACCCTGGAAAAACCCATAGGCGTCGTTGGCGTCGAGCAAGCCTTGCGCATCCATCCCGGCGGCGGCGGCCCGGGCCAGGCTGTCCGGCCCGATCACCGCACCCGCATTGTCTTCCGAGCCGTCGATGCCGTCCGTGTCGCAGGAAATGGCATGAATGCCCTCGGCCCCGTCCAACGCGACGGCCATGCCCAGCAGGTATTCCGTGTTGCGCCCGCCGCGCCCGCCGTCGCCGCGAATGGTCACGGTGGTCTCGCCCCCCGAAAGCAGCACGCAAGGTGTCTGGGCCGGGCCGTCGCCGGACCGCGTTTGCACGGCCAGACGCGCATGCTCGGCGCCCAGGTCCCGGGCCTCGCCCTCCAACGCATCGCCCAGAATGACCGGCGTCACGCCGGCGGCGCGGGCGACCTCGGCGGCGGCCTCGATGCTGGCCATGGGCAGGGCGATCAGATGGGTTTCGACCTTGTCGAAGATCGGATCGGCGGGTTTCGGCGTTTCCTCGGCCCCGGCATCCAGCACCGCCTGCACCACGTCCGGCAGCTTGATGCCGTACTTGGCGACGATGGCGCGGGCGTCGTCGAAGGTGGTGGGATCGGGCACCGTCGGGCCCGAGGCGATGACCGCCGGATCGTCCCCCGGCACATCGGAAATCAGCAGATTGACGATACGCGCCGGGGCGGCGGCGGCGGCCAGCCGCCCGCCCTTGACCGCCGAAAGATGTTTGCGCAGGCAGTTCATCTCGTGGATCGTCGCCCCACAGCGCAGGAGTTCCTTGTTCACGGCCTGTTTGTCGGCCAGCGTCAGCCCCACGCCCGGCGCCGCCAACAGGGCCGAGCCGCCGCCGGAGATCAAACAGACCACCAGGTCGTCCGGGCCCAGGCCCTTGACCATATCCAGCATGCGCCGGGCCGCCGCCTCACCGGCCGCGTCGGGCACGGGATGGGCCGCCTCGACCGTTTCGATGCGTTTACACGGAACGTCGTAGCCGTAGCGGGTGACGATCAGGCCGGACAGTTCGCCGGGCCAGTGCTCTTCAAAGGCGCGGGCCATGGCGGCCGAGGCCTTGCCGGCGCCGATCACCAGGGTGCGCCCACCGGCGGGCGGCGGATCGGGCAGGAAATGCGGAATGCGTTTTTCCGGCTGGGCCGCCGCGACGGCGGCGGCGAACATATCGCGTAGCAGAGTTTCCGGGTCCAAGGTCGTGCCTCCAAAGTTGCCTTTGGTTACGTCACTCCCGATGGCTTGCCAAGGCTTAGGCGTTATTCGGCGGGGATTTTTTCATCCTGCGGATGGTCGGAAATCCCGATGAAGCCGCGAATGCGGCCCAATAGCTGTTGCTTCAAGGTCGCCTTTTTCTCGGCGGCGCCTCCGGCCGGTCCCCGGACATCGACTGCCTCGCGCGAATTTTCATGAAATTTTCGCGGCTCGGTTGATGCGCATCAATCCTGGGCGGAAAAAATATCTATAATGGTCGGATCATGCGCCGCATCATCATCTTTATCGTCATTTTGATCGCCGCCGCCGCTGCCTGGTGGGGCGCCGGTCGGTTGACCCAACCCGTCGTCGCCCTTATCCCCATCGAACGGGGCCCCGCCGTGCGCGCCGTCTACGCCACCGGCAATGTGGAGCCCCTGCGCTGGGCCAAGGTCACGCCCCTGGTCCAGGGCCGGATCGAACAGATTTACGCCCTGGAACATGCCGGGGTCATGCCCGGCGAGCTTCTCGCCCGCCTGGACGAGGCGGAGATTCGCGCCACGGTCAAGGAACTGGAAGCCCGGCGCGACTATCTGCAGCACGAGGTGGAGCGCACCCGCGCCCTCCTGGCCAAAGGCCACGGCACGGAAAAAGCCTACGAGCTGGCGTCCTCTGAATACCAACAGGTCCTGGCCTCGATCGCCGCCGCCAACGCGCGGCGCGATCATTACCTTCTGCGCGCGCCCATCGCCGGCGTGGTCCTGCGCCGCGACGGAGAAATCGGCGAAACCGTGGGCCCGGAATCGGTCATGTACTGGATCGGCCAGCCGACCCCCTTGCGCATCGAGGCCGAGGTTGACGAAGAAGACATCGCCGACGTCGCCAATGGCCAATCTGCCCTGATCAAGGCAGACGCCTTCCCGGGCAAGGCGCTTTCCGGCACGGTCGCCGAGATCACGCCGAAGGGCGATCCGGTCAACAAAAGCTATCGCGTGCGCGTCGCCCTGCCCGCCGACACCCCTCTAATGATCGGCATGACGACGGAATTGAACATCGTCGTCGAACAGCGGGAATCGACCGATCTGGTCCCCGAAACGGCGATCAAGGACGGCACCCTGTGGGTCGTCGAGGACGGGCGGGCGAAACCCGTCGCCGTGACGGTCGGCATTCGCGGCAACGGCAAGGCCGAAGTCTCCGCCGTAACCGGCGCCCTGCCGGACCGCGTCATCGCCGCGCCGCCGCCGGAGATCGAGGCCGGCGACCGCGTCCGCATCGGGCCGACCGACGGGGCCACCGGCGGCGCGCAATGACGCCCCTGGCGCTTCGTATCGCCCTGATCCATCTGCGCGCACGCGGGCGCCAGACGCTGGTCTCGCTTTTGGGCGTCGCCACGGGCGTCGGCTTTTCCATCGCCATGGCGGCCTTGATGCAGGGATCGCAACTGGACTTCATCAACAAGATCATCGACGCGACCCCGCATATCATGATCAAGGACGAATTCCGCAACCCGGCGGAACAACCCGCCGCGCGGCGCTATGCCGACGGGGCCGTCGCCCTGGAAGGCGCAAAACCGACCGAGGAACTGCGCGGCATCAAGGGCGCCGGGCGGACCGTCACGCAGTTGGAAGCCATGCCCGGCCTGGTCGTCGCACCGATCCTGCGCGGCCAGGTCGTGATTCGTTATTTCGGCAAGGACGAAGCCGCCGCCATCGTCGGGATCGACCCGGAACGCCACCGCCGGGTCTCGCAATTGGCGGGCGATATCCGCGACGGCCGCCTGGAAGACCTGCATACCGCCGCCAACGGCCTGATCATGGGCGACGGCCTGGCGCGCAAGCTGGGGGCGGGAATGGGCGACACGGTGACCGTCTCCTCGCCCGCCGGTGTCGTGTTCAAGATGAAGATCGTCGCCCTGTTCCATACCGGCGTGATCTCCCTGGACGAAGGCGAGGTCTATGCCTTGTTGAAGAAGGTCCAGGTCCTGCAGGACCGCCAGAACGTGGTCAACCGCATCTATGTGAAGACCGACGACGTCTACGGCGCCTTCGACCGGGCGCGGGCGATCGAAGCCCGCTTCGGCTACCGCGCCGAAAGCTGGGACGAAGCCAATCAGGACATTCTGGAAGCCCTGAAAATCCGCAACGTCATCATGTACACGGTGGTGGCGGCGATCCTGCTGGTCGCCGGGATGGGCATTTTCAACGTCGTCTCGACCATCACCTTCGAAAAATTGCGCGACATCGCCATCTTGAAATCCATGGGATTTCGCGAGGCCGATATCCGCGCGATCTTCGTCCTGCAGGGGCTGATTGCCGGAACGGCGGGATCGGTGCTCGGCTGGGCCCTCGGCTTCGGGCTCTGCCAGATCATGTCGACCATCGAATTCAAGGTCCGCTTCGCCACCGACATGACGCAACTGCCGCTTTACTACTCGCCCTGGCATTACGCCATCGCGACGGTGTTCGCCATGACGGCGGCGGGGCTGGCGGCCTATATCCCGGCCCGCCGCGCCGCCCGGGTCGATCCCGTGGATATCATCCGGGGGGCCGCATGACGGCGCCGGCGGCGAAAGCGGCGGATGGCAAGGCGTTGGTCGCGGCGCGGGGCGTAACCCGCGTCCTGCCGGCAGCGGTGCCGGTGACCCTGGTCCACGATATCGACCTGGATATCTTCGGCGGCGAGGTCATGGCGATCACCGGGCCGTCGGGCTCGGGCAAGTCGTCCCTGCTTTACCTATTGGGATTGCTCGACCGGCCGACCGAGGGCCGCATCGAAATCGACGGTGCCGACACGGCGGCGATGGACAGCGACGCCCTGGCCCGGCTGCGCCTGGAACAGCTCGGCTTCGTCTTCCAGTTCCATTTCCTATTGCCCGAGTTCTCGGCCCTGGAGAACGTGATGATCCCCATGCGGCGGCTCGGCCGCCTGGACGAGGCGGCGATGACGGCGCGGGCAATGGACCTGCTCGGCGCCTTGGACCTCGGCGATCTCGTGCGCAAGCGGCCCGACCAGCTTTCCGGCGGGCAGGCCCAGCGGGTCGCCATCGCCCGGGCGCTGGCCAATGACCCGGCGGTCCTGTTGACCGACGAGCCGACCGGCAACCTGGACAGCAAGAACAGCGCCGCCGTGTTCGACATTTTCGAAAAACTGGCCCGCGAGGACGGCCGCGCCGTGGTCACCGTGACCCACGACCTGGACCTCGCCGGGCGGGCCGACCGGCGCGTCGAACTGGTCGACGGCACGGTCGTCAGCGACCGGCATCAGCACTAAGCCGCCACCGCCGCAGAGGTTCAAACCCGGATGACCTTGCCCGGGTTCATTGTGTTCTGCGGGTCGAGGGCGAGTTTCACCGCCCGCATGGCGGCAATGGCATCGCCGTGCTCTGCCGTCAGGAAATCCATCTTGCCGTAGCCGATGCCGTGTTCGCCGGTGCAGGTGCCTTCCATGGCGATGGCCCGCAGGACCATGCGCTCGTTGACCTCTTCCGCTTTCTTGAGTTCTTCCGCATCGTCGGGATCGACGACGAAGATGACGTGGAAATTGCCGTCGCCGACATGGCCGACGATCGGCGCGCACAGGCCCGAGGCATCGATGTCCTTGCGGGTTTCCAGGATGCATTCGGCGAGGCGCGAGATCGGCACACAGACGTCCGTGGCGATCCCCCGGCATCCGGGACGCAGGGCGATGGCCGCGTAATAGGCGTCGTGCCGGGCCTGCCACAGCTTGTTGCGGTCCTCGGGCTTGGTCGCCCATTGGAAATCGTCGGCGCCGAATTCCTGGGCAATGGCTTTGACGTTTTCGACCTGCTCGTGCACGCCGGCGTCGGATCCGTGAAATTCGAAGAACAGGGTCGGCGTCAGGGCGCAATCGAGGCCGGAATACTTGTTCACGGCGTCCAACTGCGCCTCGTCCAACAACTCGATCCGCGCCACGGGGATGCCCGACTGAATCGTCAGGATCGTCGTGTTGACGGCACTTTCCAGATCGGGGAACGGGCAGACGGCGGACAGGATCGCTTCCGGGATGCCGTAGAGTTTGACGGTCACCTCGGTGATGACGCCAAGCGTCCCTTCCGAGCCGACGAACAGGCGCGTGAGGTCGTATCCGGCCGAGGACTTGCGCGCCCGCCGGGCCGTGCGGATGACCCGTCCGTCGGCCATGACCACGGTCAGCGACAGGACGTTTTCCCGCATGGTGCCGTAACGGACGGCGTTGGTGCCGCTGGCGCGCGTGGCGGTCATGCCGCCGATAGAGGCGTCGGCCCCCGGATCGATGGGAAAGAACAGGCCCGTGTCGCGCAGGTATTCGTTCAGCGCCTTGCGCCGGACCCCGGCCTGGACCGTGACGTCCATGTCCTCGGCATTGACCTGGATGATCTTGTCCATGCGCGAGACATCGACGCAGACCCCGCCGGCAAGCGCCGCGACATGGCCTTCCAATGACGTACCCGTGCCGAAGGGCACGACCGGCACCGCCCGGTCGGCGCAGGCGCGGACGACCGCCGAGACCTGATCCGTCGAGGTACAAAAAACGACGGCGTCGGGCGGCACGCTGGGGTGATAGGATTCGTCGCGGCCGTGCTGTTCGCGGACGGCGTCGCCGGTCGACAGGTTGTCGGCGCCGACGATCTGGCTCAGAACGTCGAGCAATTCACCGTCGACCGTGCCGTAGCCGGATGCGTTCGAAGTGCCGGGCGCCTGGGCGCCCGGGGATGTTTCATTGATCGCCATGTCAGATCGGTTTCCCGGATACTTCCGTTTTCAGTTCCTCGAGCTGGACTTTGATGGCGTCCAGATGCGGATTGATTTCCAGCGCCTGTTCCATGGCGCCGATGGCCGCTTTCTTCTTACCCATTTCAGCATAAATCAACCCCAGACCGGAAAGCGCGCCGAAATGGCGGGGTTCCAGTTCCAGGGTCCGTTGAATGTCCAAGACCGATTCCGGATAATTTCCCAACAGGAAATAGACCGTGGCGCGCTTGTTCCAGCCCTCGGCATGCTCGGGGGCCAGGCTCAGGACGTCGTTGAAATATTTCAACGCGGTCTCGAACGCGCCCTTGTTCATGGCGATGACGCCACGCGCCATGGCGCTGTCGACCAGTTCCTGACCGGTCACCGACCAGGTCTGCCAGATGCGTTTTTCGATTTCCGCGGCTTCGCCCGGGTTCTTGGTCGCCGTCAGGGCGGCGAACAACGCATCCAGCACGGGGTCTTTCTGATCGGCGCGCACGCCGGGCGCGGCGGCCCAAAGGGCGCCCGCCACCAGAACCGCCGAAAGGACGTGTTTCCAGAGAACCATGGGAAAAAGACTACGCCTTTTCCCGCACTCAGGCCAAGGCTCGCAGAGTCACATCCGCGTCATCCCGGCGAAGGGCCGGCGATGGGCGAACCGCCCCTTTTAGGACGTCGTCACCGAGACGTCGCCCGGCTTGGTATCCAGGCCGCCCGAACAATGCAGCGTGCGGTCCGGGCCCATGGGCCGGGGCGGCAGAAGGGTGATTTCCAATTGTACGGTTTCCAGAAGATGTTCGCGCATGCGGTTCGGGCGTGTGAAGTTGCCCCATCCGTCATGGGTGAAGATTTCCTCCAGGTACCAGCCGGGATCGCCCCGGTGGCCGCGGCTGCGCTCGGCCAGGCCGCCCGAGACCCGCGAGAACAGTTCCAGGCACATGCCTTCCGACGGGGCCGCGAAGCGTTCCCGCGCGGTCAGGAAGATGACGATCTTCTTTTCCCGCCATTCGTAATAGGCGCCGGTGGTCGGCGACACGGGCAGGAACCCGGTATCCAGCAGACGCTGACCGACCTGAACCAGATCCTGTTTCAGGCGGATCATGCCGAGGTCCATCAAGGTCACCGGCTCTGCCGACAACCAGTCGAGGGTGGAATTGGCCCGCGCATCCGCGGCGGGGCGGAAGGCGAGGATCAGGGCGAAGCTTCCCAGGAGCACAGCCCGCCCGAGAGTCCGAATTATGGGCCTCATACGACTGCTCCTATTCTGTTTTCACGCGCCCCCGCGATGCCTACCGCGACGGCGATGCGGCGAGCATACCACAAAAGACGCACTCAGTGCGATATAACTTACGCACTATGTGCGACTCTCGCCAAAGCCGGGCCTTTGCGGGCGCGCAAGACTCCGATTTTGCGCCGCTTTGATGACCGGAATATTGCCGAATCGAGACAGCGCGTTCGGGTGGGATCAGAGAGGAAAAAGGGACGAAGCGGGACGCCGGGAGCTTAGTCCAATCCAGCGGGCTTGGGCCCACCGGTGGCCCAGTCCAGCAGTTCGACCGTATGGACCACGGGCATGCCGACGGCGTCCTGCAACTGCATCATGCAGCCGATGTTGCCGGTCGCCATGACTTGGGCCTCGGTCGCGCGCAGGTTCTTGGCTTTGCGTTCCTTCAGGCGGGCCGAGATTTCCGGCTGCATGATGTTGTAGGTCCCGGCGGAGCCACAGCAGAGGTGGCCTTCGATGGGCTCGCGCACCTCGAACCCGGCCTGGGCCAGCAGCGTCTTGGGCGGGCTGGTCAGTTTCTGGCCATGCTGCATGGAACAGGCGGAATGGTAGACGACCGTCGGCTTGTCATCGCCGTTCGCCACGGCGGTCAGCCCCAGGTCGGACATGACCTCGGTCACGTCCTTGGTCTTCGCGGAGATCGCCGCCGCGCGGTCTGCCATCGCCGGATCACGGCGGAACATCCAGCCGTAATCCTTCACCGTCGTGCCGCAGCCCGACGCGTTGATGACGATGGCGTCGATCTGGCCGTGCGTGGCCTCGGCCGCTTCCCAGGCCGCGATATTGGCCGCCGCCTGGGCATGGCTCTGGTCTTCCTTGCCCATGTGATGGACCAGGGCGCCGCAGCACCCCTGCCCGTCGGCGACGACGACCTCGCAGCCGTGGCGGGTCAGCAGGCGCACCGTCGCCTCGTTGATTGCGGGGTTCAGAACCTTCTGCGCGCAGCCGGTCATCAGCGCGACGCGTTTCTTCATCGCGCCCTCGGCCTTGAAGACCTGGGGATTGTCGACGGCGCTGGGCCTGTGGAGGCGCTTGGGCGCCAGACCCAGCATCGCGCCGAGCGGCCCCGGCAGCACCTTGGCGAAGGGCTTCGCCAACCAGGCCCCCAGCAGCGCCAGGCGGAACCGGCCCGGATAAGGCAGCACCATGGTCAGCATCGTGCGGAACAGACGGTCGGTCAGCGGCCGGGTGTAGTCCCGTTCGATTTTCGCCCGCGCGTCGTCGATCAAATGCATGTAGTCGACGCCCGACGGGCAGGTCGTGGTGCAGGAAAGACAGGTCAGGCAGCGGTCGATATGGGTGACGTGCTCATCCGACGGCGCCGCGTCCTGTTCCAGCAGTCCCTTGATCAGGTAGATGCGCCCGCGCGGGCTGTCCAACTCGTTGCCCAGCAGCACAAAGGTCGGACAGGTCGCCGTGCAGAACCCGCAATGCACGCATTTCCGCAGGATGTCGTTGGCCTGCTCGATATGCGGGTCGGCCATCTGGGCCAGGGAGAAGGTGGTTTGCATGGTTTCTTATACTCCCGCCACCATCCGCCCGGGATTGAGCACGCCTTCGGGATCGAAGGCGTCTTTCACCCGGCGGGACAAGTCGTCGAGCGGGCCCGGCTGCGGCTGGAAGACTTCGACCGCCTGGCGCACGTCGGCGGCGGCGCGGACCAGGGTCGCATGGCCGCCGCAATCGGCAATGGCGGCGCGGACCGCCGTGGCGCCCGCGTCTTCGCAGGCCGGCAGGGCGAACCAGATCAGCCCGCCGCCCCAATCGTAATAGGCTTCACCGCCGAGCCCGTCGGTCAGGCGGCGGACGACCTCGGCCCCCGCCGTGGGGGCGACGCTGATGCGCCAGACCTGATCGCCCGCGCGGTCGCCGGTGAACGGGATCGCGTCGCGAACTTCGCGCCAGAAGGCGATGGAGTTATGGGAATGCAGTTCTTCGACGGCACCCAGCGCCTTGAACTGCTCGGTCAGGGCCGCGCAGCGGTGTTCGACGCTGGGCCCCGGCCCTTCGATGCGGACGGCGGTGACGGACGCCCCCGCCCCCGCGACGTAGCCGACGCCCGAGCGCGCGGCGACGCCGGCGGGCAGATGGGCCGCCCCGGCAACTTCATGGCTGGAGCCCAAGGCATCGCAAAGGGCCGCGACCGCCGCATCGTCGTCCGCACCCATCAGCAGGACCGTCCGCGTCTTTTCCGGGCGCGGCAGAACCTTCACCGTCACCTGGGTCATCACGGCGAGCGTCCCGAACGATCCCGCCATCAATTTCGAGAGATCGAAGCCGGTGACGTTCTTCATCACCTTGCCGCCGGATTTGAACACTTCGCCCCGGCCTGAAACGGCGTGGAAGCCGAGGAAATGATCGCGCGCCGCCCCCGATTTCACGCGCCTGGGGCCGGACAGGTTGGCGGCGATCACGCCGCCGATG
>NZRL01000139.1 GCA_002696205.1 Rhodospirillaceae bacterium
CCATTTGCAACCGGCACAACCCGTCACTTACGGCTATTTCCTGGCGGGCTTCGCCCAGGCATTGGAACGCGATTTCGCGCGGCTGACCGAATGCCGCGCGCGCATCAACATGTCGCCGCTCGGCGCCGGGGCCATGGCCGGAACCTCTTTTCCCATCGACCGCGAGGCGACGGCGCGGTGGCTCGGGTTCGATACCGTCGGGCTGCATGCCCAGGATTGCATCGCCGCCCGTGATTTCCTGGCGGAGTTGCTGGGGGCGGCGGCCATGACGGCGACGACCTGGAGCCGCCTGGCGCAGGATATGTTCGTCATGACGACCTTTGAATTCGGGACGCTGAACCTGCCCGACAGTGTCGCCCAGACCTCCAGCATGATGCCGCAAAAGAAGAACATGTCGGCGCTGGAGGTTTTGCGGGCGGGTTCCGCCCAGATCATGGGCGCCCATACGACGGCGATGGCCGGGCTCAAATCGGCTCATTATTCCTTTGGGTTCGATTCTTGCTGCGATGCTTTCCGCTGGGCGTGGGATGCATTGGACGGCGCTGTTCGCGGCGCGGCGGTGGCCGCCGTGGTTGTCGGTAAGGCGCGGCCCCGCGTGGACCGCATGGCCGATCTGGCGCGCGTGAACTATTCGATTGCGACCGATCTTGCCGACCTTCTGGTGCGCGACGGCGGATATTCTTTCCGTGATGCCCATCATCTGGTCGGTGCCGTCGTCCGCGCGGCGATGAAGCGCGGAACGACGGCGGACCGGATTACCTCGTCTTTCATCGCCGAAATCGCCGATACGGCCTTCGGCTGGCAGGTCGATCTGGATGCCGACGCCGTCACGCGGGCGGTTGATCCGGCCCAGGCCGTACAGGCACGTCGCGATACGGGCGGCCCGTCCACCCATGACCTGGACCGCCTGTTCGAAAGCCTGGACGGGGCGTTGGCCCAAGACCGGGAAATGCTGCGGGCATGGACGGCGGCAGGCGAAGCGGCGGCGGACGGCTTGGAAATGGCCTTCGAGGCCTTGGCGTCTGTCACGCGTCCAGGGGCTTGACGGTTCCGCGTCCTGGGCGCCAATCTGCGCTCATCCTTGCGAATCGGAATTCCCATGAGCTCATCCGACGACCCATCCGCCGATCTCCGAAAGCGCCCCGGCCAGGCCAAAGGCGGGTCCCGTGACGCGCAAGAGCGTGCGGACCGTCTGGCCAAGCAATTGCGGGCCAATCTGGCGAAACGCAAGCAACAGCAACGCAAACGGGATGCCGGGCCGGACGAGGGCGGCGGCGCCTGAGGCCGCCGGCATGGCGTGCCGTGCGCCGGTCCGCCAAGAAACCGCAATCCCGCCATGACACGGCCCCATTCCTTCTGTTAATCAACTCCTATGGACAGCATTCGAATCCGGGGCGGCCGTCCCCTTAACGGCACCATCGCGATCGGCGGGGCGAAGAACGCGGCGCTGCCGCTGATGGCCTGTGCGCTTTTGACCGAAGACCCTTTGGAGTTGACCAACATGCCCGACCTGGCGGACCTCGCCACCATGGGCAGTCTGCTGGGCGAACTGGGCGCCGAGGTGACGCGGGAGAAGGGGGATAACGGCAACGAGCCGATCGTCCGCCTGCACGCCCGCGAGATCACCGCGACCGAAGCCCCCTACGATCTGGTCCGCCGGATGCGCGCCTCAGTCGTCGTCATGGGGCCGCTGCTGGCCCGGGCCGGGCGGGCGCGGGTGTCCCTGCCGGGCGGTTGCGCCATCGGCACGCGGCCGGTCGATCTGCACCTCAAGGCGCTGGAAGACCTGGGCGCCGAGATCGAATTGAAGGAAGGCTACATCCAGGCGACGGCGCCGAACGGTTTGACCGGTGGCCATATCCTGTTCCCCAAGGTCTCCGTCGGGGCCACGGAAAACGCCCTGATGGCGGCGGTTCTAGCGAAGGGCGAGACGGTCATCGCCAATGCCGCGCGCGAGCCCGAGATTACCGATCTCGCGACCTGCCTGACGGAAATGGGGGCGAAGATTTCCGGCGTCGGGACCGACACCCTGAAGGTTACCGGCGTCGATCAATTGTCCGGTACGCGCCACCGGGTGCTGCCCGACCGTATCGAAACCGGCACCTACGCCGCCGCCGCCGCGATCACGGGGGGTGAGTTGACCCTGACCGGCACGCGGGCCGACCTGATCGAAAGCACCATCGACCTGTTGGAACGCGCGGGCGTCGAGGTCACCGAAGGGCCCGAGGGATTGAAGGTCAATCGCGCCAATTGCGAATTGCGCGGCGTCGACAGCATGACCGAACCCTATCCCGGCTTTCCGACCGACATGCAGGCCCAGATCATGGCCATGATGACCGTCGCCTCCGGGGCCGCGATGATCACGGAAACGATTTTCGAAAACCGCTTCATGCATGTGCCCGAGCTCTGCCGCATGGGCGCCGATATCAACGTCCATGGGTCTTCGGCCATCGTCCGGGGGGTCAAGAAGTTGTCCGGCGCGCCCGTCATGGCGACGGATTTGCGGGCTTCGGTTTCCCTGGTGCTCGCCGGTCTGGCGGCCGAGGGCGAAACCCAGGTCAACCGGGTCTATCACCTGGACCGTGGCTATGAGCGGCTCGAGGAAAAGCTCGGCGCCTGCGGTGCCGATATCGCCCGGGTGGCGGGGGACTGATCCGATTTGATATGCTCTCCTCAATCAATAAGAGGAGACGTGCATGTTGAAGGCCCTGCGGACGGAGGCGCTCCGTCAGTTTCAGGAAGAAGGCTATTACTCGCCGGTCGACGTGATCCCGGCCGAGGAAGTGCGGGAATACCGCGCGCGGGTCGAGGAATTCGAAGCCGCGCAGGGCGGGCCGCTCGGCGGCCTGCAACGCAACAAGACGCATCTTCTGTTCAAATGGCTGGACGACCTGGTCCATGACGACCGCATCGTCGATATCATGGAAGACATCCTGGGGCCGGACATTCTGTGTTGGAACACCCTGGTCTGGACCAAGGAGCCGGGCACCGGGCAATACGTTTCCTGGCACCAGGATTCCAACTACTGGGGCCTCGCGGGCGGCGAGGTCGTGACGGCCTGGCTGGCCTTGTCCGAAGCCAGCGAGGAAGCCGGCTGCATGCGCGTTTTGCCGGGCACGCACCTGGGCCCGCCCCTGAAGCACGAAGACCTTTATCAGGACAACAACATGCTGACCCGGGGGCAGGAAATCACCCAGGGCATCGACGAAAGCCATGCCGTGGCCATGCCGTTGAAGCCTGGGCAGATGTCTTTGCACAACATCCGCCTGGCCCATGCCTCCGGCCCCAATCTATCCGACGACCGGCGGATGGGGATCTCCTTCCACTACATGCCCGCCAAGGCGATGCAGAGCGTCGGGCAATGGGATTCCGCCGCCCTGGTGCGCGGCGAAGACAGGTTCAACCATTTCGAACACACCCCCCGCGTTGCGGCGGAAGGCGACGCCGATGCCGCGGCCTACCACGCCAAGGCGGCCGAGGCCGTGCGCCAGGTGCTCTATCACGGCGCCGAAAACATGACCGCCAAGCTCTGATCTGACCGAGACCCCCCACACATGACCGACGACACGTTCTACATCGCCGCCGGCGACCATCGGCTGGAAGCCTGCTGGTGGGCCGGTCCCGCCACAACGGCGCTGGTATTCCTGCATGAAGGATTGGGGTGCGTCGATCTCTGGCGCGACGTGCCGGAGAAACTCGCCCGATCGACCGGACTGGCGGCTTTCGCTTATTCCCGGCCCGGCTACGGCCGGTCGTCGGGGATCGTCCTGCCGCGTCCGGCGGACTATCACGCGGTCGAGGCCGATGACATCCTGCCCGCCGTCCTGGGTGCCGCCGGGATCGAACGGGCGGTCCTGATCGGCCATTCCGACGGCGGGACCATCGCCTTGATGACGGCGGCCAAGGATCCCCGCATCAAGGGGGCGGTGACCATGGCGGCCCATGTCTTCAACGAAGAAATCACCTTGGCGGGTATCCGCGAGGCCCGCCGGGCCTGGGAGACGACGAACCTGCGCGAGAAACTGCGCCGTTATCACGGCGACAACGTGGATGCGGCCTTTCACGGCTGGAACGATACCTGGCAGCGCCCGGATTTCGCCGATTGGAACATCGAGGCGGGGCTCGCCGACGTGCGTTGCCCGGTCCTGGTCGTGCAGGGGGCGGACGATCAATACGGCTCGGCCGAACAGGTCCATGCCATCGCCCGTGGGGTCGCGGGACCGGCGCAAGAGCTGATCCTGCCCGACTGCGGCCATAGCCCCCATCTGGAGGCGCCGGAGCCCCTATTCGCCGCCGTTAACCAATTCGTCGCTGGCTTGTCCCTATAACGCCCGTAAATCCGCCATGCGAAGGCGGTTTTTCGATCCTGTTCCGGGGCCTGTCCCCTGGTAAGATGGGGGGAAACCCTCTATGTATGCGGCCCGATCAACAGGTGCGCGGCATGGGAACGCGAAGACGATGACGACAACGGCGACGAAGACGGCGATGAACCCGAACGAAAAACTGGTCCTGGCCCTGCCCAAGGGGCGCATCCTCGAAGAAGTGATGCCGCTGGTCCGTCATGCGGGGATCGAGCCCGAAGCCGCCTTCGACGACAGTAAAAGCCGCCAACTGCGCTTCACCACCAACATACCGAACCTGGATATCATTCGCGTGCGGTCGTTCGACGTCGCGACCTTCGTCGCCTTCGGCGCGGCGCATCTGGGTGTGGCCGGGAACGACGTGCTGTTGGAATTCGACTATTCGGAAATCTATGCGCCGGTCGATCTGGGCATCGGCTATTGCCGCCTGGCCGTGGCCGAACCGGCGGAGATGATCAAAGGCGACGACCCCCAGCAATGGTCGTCGATCCGGGTCGCCACAAAGTATCCCGGCCTGACCCGCCGGTATTTCGCCGAACGCGGCGTTCATGCCGAATGCATCAAGCTGAACGGTGCCATGGAACTGGCGCCGACGCTGGGGCTGTGCCGCCGCATCGTCGATCTGGTCTCGACCGGGGCGACGTTGAAGGCCAATGGCCTGGTCGAGGTCGAAACCATTGCCGAGATCACCTCGCGCCTGGCCGTCAACCGGGCCGCCTGGAAGACCCGCCCGCGCGAAATCGGCGGCTGGGTCAACAAGTTCAAGGAGGCCGCAGATGCCCTTGCGGCTTGATTCCCGCGACCCCGGCTTCGAGGCGGCGTTCAAGGATTTCCTGGGCGCCAAGCGCGAGACCGAGGCCGACGTGGTCGATGCCGTCGCCGCCATCCTGGCCGACGTCAAGGCGCGCGGCGATGCCGCCGTCCTGGAATACACGACGAAGTTCGACCGGTTCGAATTGACCTTGGACACCATGGCCATCGGCAAGGCCGAGCTGGATGCGGCCAAGGATCAGGTCCCGGCGGAAACCCTGTCGGCGTTGGACACGGCGGCGGCGCGCATCCGCGCCTTCCACGAAAAACAATTGCCGGAAGATCTGGATTTCACGGACGCGGCGGGCCTGCGCCTGGGCTACCGCTGGCAGGCGGTCGAGGCGGCGGGGCTCTATGTGCCCGGTGGCACGGCGGCTTATCCGTCGTCAGTCCTGATGAATGCGGTCCCGGCCAAGGTCGCCGGGGTGGATCGTCTGGTCATGGTCGTGCCGACGCCCGACGGCGTGGTCAACCCGCTGGTTCTGGCGGCGGCGGCCCTTGCGGGCGTCGATGAAATCTATCGCATCGGCGGGGCGCAGGCCGTGGGCGCGCTGGCCTACGGCACGGAAACCATCCGCCCGGTGGATAAGATCGTCGGCCCCGGCAACGCCTATGTGGCAGCGGCCAAGCGCCAGGTCTTCGGCACGGTCGGTATCGACATGATCGCGGGGCCTTCGGAAATTCTGGTGCTCGCCGACGGCCAGAACGATCCCGCCTGGATCGCCGCCGACCTGTTGAGCCAGGCCGAGCACGACGCCGCCGCGCAATCGATCCTGATCACCGACGATGCGGAATTCGCCGACGCCGTGATCGCGGCCGTGGACAGCCACCTGAAGGTCCTGCCGCGTACCGGCACGGCGAGCGAAAGCTGGGCCAACTACGGCGCCGTCATTACCGTCCCCGATCTGGCCTCGGCCATTCCGCTGGTCGACCGCGTTGCGCCGGAGCATCTGGAGATCGCCGCCGAAGACGCGGATGGCCTGGGCCGACAGGTCCGCAACGCGGGCGCCATCTTCATGGGTCGCTACGTGCCGGAAGCCATCGGTGATTACATCGCCGGGCCCAATCACGTCCTGCCGACGGCGCGAAGCGCGCGGTTCTCGTCGGGCCTGGGCGTGCTCGATTTCATGAAGCGCTCGTCGATGATCGAATGCGACGCCGATGGCCTGCGCGCCATCGGGCCCGAGGCCGTGGCCCTGGCCCGTGCCGAGGGGCTGGACGCCCACGCGCTTTCCATTTCCATCCGCCTGAACACCCCGGCGGGGGACTAGGCAGGAGGTGCGGGGCCATGAGCGACGACACCCACCGCATCGTCGATATTCAACTGGACGAGAAAAGCGTCGTCAGCCGCAGCCCGCAGGTCGATCACGAACGCAAGGTCGCGATCTACGACCTGCTTGAGGACAACACGTTCCGGCCACGCGAAATCGACCATCCGGGCCCCTATGCCCTGCGTCTTTCGATCCAGGAGAACCGGCTGGTCTTAGACGTCGACGACGAAAGCCACGAACATCTGGTCAAGATCACCCTGCCGATCAGCGTGCTGAAACGCGTCGTGCGCGACTACTTCATGATCTGCGACAGCTACTTCAAGGCCATTACGACCTTGTCGCCCAGCCAGATCGAAGCCATCGACATGGGGCGACGGGGATTGCACAACGAGGGGGCGGAAATTCTCCGCACGCGCCTGGACGACCGGGTGGAGATGAACCTGCGGACGGCACGGCGGCTGTTCACGCTGGTCTGCGTTCTCCACATCAAGGCTTGAGGAGGCCGCGAATTTGTCCGACCTCCCCTCCGCCGTCCTGTTTTCCTGCACCATGAATTCCATCCGCTCGCCCATGGCGGAGGGCATCCTGAAATTCCTGCACGGACACCGCATCTACGTCGACAGCGCCGGTGTGCGCGAAGGGCATATCGACGGTTTCACCATCGCCGTGATGGACGAGATCGGGATCGACATGTCCAAGCACAAGTCGAAGACCTTCGACGAATTGGAAGACGATTTTTTCGACCTGGTCATCACCCTGTCGCCGGAGGCCCAGCACAAGGCCATGGAACTGACGCGGATCATGGCCTGCGACGTCGAGTTCTGGAACACCTTCGATCCGTCGATCATCGAGACGGAAAACCGCGATGAGAAATTGCAGGCCTATCGCATGGTGCGTGACAATCTGATGGAACGCATCAAGGAACGGTTCCCCGTCCACGCCGTGTCGGATACCTGATCCGGTTAGAGATTCCCCAAAAGAGAGATCACATGACCCGCTGCTTTCGATCCGTAATCCGAATTTCAGCCCTGACCTTTTTCTTGGGGGCGGTCTTTTGGGGATACTCCGCGAAGGCACAGGACGGTGATCCTTTCGAGCGGCTGTCGTCGCAGCCGGTCACGTTGCTTGATGCCGGGATCAAGCGGGTGCGCGCCAATGCGCGCCTGGGCGCGCGGCGGCTGACGCCCGCGACCGGACCACAGGCCCAGTTCCGCGTGTTCTTCGACCGGGAATTGCGGCGATTGGAAATCCGCTTCGCCGTGGAGACGGCGCCGCAGAATATGAACGAACGGTATTGCTGGGCCCGGCGGGCGGTGGCGATCCGCGAAACCTTCTCCATCGGGGCGACCAGCTATGCGCTTACCCTGTCCGATGAAGAGCGGATCAAACGCCGACTGGGAAGCTTGTTTTCGCGGGAGCCCGACACCACCGAGCGGGAAATGATCGCCCTGGGCCAGCGCCTGGCGGAATCGACCTTCGTCGAATTGCGGTTGTCGAATTCCGCCAGCGAAACGCCGGTGACCTGCCGTGCCGTGGCCTATCGCTTGGATTGGAAGTAGGCATGAACCGGCGCGCGGGTCTGCCGCGCGCCGATCCCATGCATCAGGCGGCGGCCGCCGCCGCGCCGGTGTCCAGGCCTTCGGCGGCCCGGGCCTGTCCGGCTTCGATGATCCGGCGCAGCAGATCCGGATATTCCAGCCCCTCGAACCCGGCCATCAAGTTGAACTTGCCGTCCCAGCACCATCCGGGGTTGGGGTTGACCTCCAACAGCTTGATGGCGCCCTGGGCGTCGGTGCGGAAATCGAACCGGGCGTAATCGCGGCACCCCAGCCGCTGGAACAAGGTTGCCGAAGCGTCGAACATGGCGCGCCGGCTGTCTTCGTCCAGGTCCGCCTGGCGGTATTGGATATCGGTCCAATAGGGAGAATCCGGCTGCCATTTGGATTCGTAGCCCAGCAGTTTGGGCAGGTTCGGATCCAGGCCCGAATAGTCGACGGCCAGCACCGGCAGGGCGTGAAATCCGCTACCCGGGTTGCCGATCAGGGCGATGCTGTATTCCGCGCCGTCGAGAAATTCCTGAACCAGGACCGACCGGCCCGGTAATGTCCGGCGGACTTCTGCCAGATAGGCGACCATTTCCTCGGGCGTGTGGACGACGGCGTCCTGGGTGATGCCGATGGAGCTGTCGCCCTGGGCCGGTTTGATCAGGGCCGGAAAGACCGACGGGATCGTCGCGACCTGATCGTCCGGTTGGAAATAGGTTTCCAGCGGCACGGGAATCTCGCATTGCTGGGCCACGGCGCGGACGACCGACTTGTCGTAGCACAGGCCGAGTGCCGCCGGGCCCGCCCCCGTATAGGGGATATCGAGCATTTCCAGCATGGCCGGAACGTGCAGTTCCTTGAGCGCTTCGTTGTTGTAGCCCTCGTCGCAGAGGTTCAGCACGAAGGCCGGACGGTTGCTCTGCAGGCGTTCAAACAGGCCGGTATGATCGTCTTCATAGGTGAAGCGGTATTCGCCCAGGCCGCCCAGGGCGGATTTCAACTTGTTCACCGTCTCCAGGTCTTCCGGATTGAACTTGCCGTCCAGTTTGACCGCGTCCGGCCGGCGCGGGTCGCCCAGCAGGACGGTGACGTCGGGGTACAATGGCCCCCGGCCGCGGACGACGGCCTTCGCGGGTGCGCGCCCGGTCACCAGATGGCGGCGGGCCATCATGCCCAGGTCGGCGCCGCGGTCGGTCAGGCGGTTGGAGTTGCCTTCCAGTTCCTGGTGGAACACGACGTCGCGGAAACCGGCGGTCTCCAGCAAGGCCTTCAAGGCATCGGCGCTGTAGAGCCGTTCCGCGTAGAACTGGTCGGCGATCACGCCTTTTTCGGCATGGATCACGACTTCACGGGAAATCAGGCGCGACCGGTCGGACGACAGCGAACGTTCGCGGCAGACCAACTGGTTCTCGTCGATCCATTCCCAGGTCCGGGGCTCGAAGTTCTGACGCATCCATTCACCGTCGGTGATGTCCAGGATCAGGCGCCCGTTGGAGCGCATGACCCGGCGAACGGCGGTGAGCACGGCGAGGTCGTCTTCTTCCTGTTCGAAGTAGCCGAACGAGTTGCCAAGCAACATGACGCTGTCGAACGAATCCGGTTTCAGCGCGACGCGGCGGGCGTCGCCTTCCTTGAACTGCACGTGCAGGCCCTGGGCGCGGGCGCGCCGACGGGCCAGACGGATCAGGTAGCGCGACCGGTCGACACCGGTGACGTTCCCGAAACCGCGGCGCGCCAGTTCCAGACAGTGGCGCCCCTGGCCGCAGCACAGGTCGAGAATGCGGTCTTCGGGTGCCAAGTCGACGACACCGAGAAGGGCATCGACCTCGGCCCGCGTGGCGTCGTCGTTTTCCGTGACGTCACCGTCGGTTTTCAGATAGAGCGCGTTGAACAGGGACCGCCACCATTCGGGCGGCAGGTGACGCTCCAGGTCGCTGATCGGACCCAGAGTCTTTTGGGAGGGCGTGTTCGTCATGGTCGTATTCCGGGGGCGCGTCTGCTCCGCATCTAGCGGAACAGCAGCCCGTAAACATAAAGCGCGAAGGGGGTGACCACGCCGCCGACCATGATCACCATGAACAGGGCGAAGCCGGTGACGTCGTCGGCGCGTTGCCAGAAGGATGGTTTCTGGGCGGCGGGGGCGGCGGATTGCGGGGCGCCGGGGACGGCGGGCGCGGCGGGGGGTTGCGTCAACATGGCGAAAGCCTTTCTGATTAAAGGGGCCATTCGTGGGAGGGCGATGTGGCCGTGAAGATCGGTAGAAACGGTCGGTTGGTGCGGCGTGGTCGTGGAGAGTCAGAAAAATGCCTGGGCGGGGCCGCTCGGGAACGGGGGGTGCGCAAGATCAGGACCTTGCGAGGGGCAGGGTGGCGTGACTGGCGGCATCCGCACCCGTTCCCGATGACGCCCTCCCAGGCGCTTCTTCACGGGGCCGGTGGGTGACCGGCCCCGCGTCTGTCTGCCTAGTTGTTGCGGACGGAAAGTTTGCCGCCGCGGATAACGGCGATCTGGTCGCCTTCGACGCTGACGGACTCTTCGCCCAGATTGATTTTGCATTTCTCGCAAAGGTTCGGGACGGTCTCGCCGGCGGCGATGTTGACCAGTTCGGAACCTTCGGAATCGGAAACCGTCAGTTGAATGTCGGTATCCTGTTCATTGGTCACGTCCACGGCATGAACCGGGGCCGCAAATGCCAGAGCGATCGCGGCGGCGCCAATGAAGGGCAGAACTTTCATGTGTTCCTCCAGAAAAGGATGCATGTCCGAAATTGGACGCGGCTAATCTCCGGCAAATTCATGATTTACTCAAACGAAATAAAATTAAGTTTTATATCGAAAATACGAATGTATAATCGCTCCCGAATTCGCCCTGAAAGCGCCCGTCAATGGGCGCTTCGGCGGGAAAGGGGAGGGCGTTATCCATGGATATAAATCTGGCGCGGACGTTCCTGGCGATTTGCGAACTCGGCAATTTCGTGAAGGCATCGGAACGGCTTTATGTGACGCAGTCGACGGTCAGTACCCGCGTCAAGTTGCTGGAGGATTTGCTGGGTCAGGCCCTATTCGTGCGGACCAAGGCGGGCGCGACCCTGACCGCCGCCGGGGCGCAATTCCGGCCCTTCGCGGAAAAGATGGTGCAGACCTGGGAACAGGCGCGCCATAACGTCGGCCTGCCCGTGGAGTTTTCGTCCCTGTTGACCGTCGGGGCCGAGTTCACCTTGTGGGAACGGTTGCTGGTCAGCTGGATATCCTGGGTCCGCGAAGACCTGCCGGAGGTCGCGTTGCGGGCAGAGGTCGGGACGGCCGACAGTCTGATGATCCAGGTTACGGAAGGGCTTCTCGATCTGGCCGTGACCTACACGCCGCAACATCGTTCCGGCTTGGTGGTCGAGAAACTGGCGCAGGACAGCCTGGTTCTGGTTTCGACCGACCCCAAGACGCAGGGCCCGCGGGAACCCGGCTACGTTTTTGTCGATTGGGGGGCGGAGTTCCGGATGGAGCATCTGGACGCCTTCCCCGACCTGCCCGCGCCGGCCTTGGCGGTCACCTACGGCCCCTTGGCGCAGCAGCATATCCTGCGGGCCGGCGGATCGGCCTACCTTCCCTTGCGGGTCGTGCGTCCCCGCCTGGACGAAGGCGTGCTGCATCTGATCGACAGCGCGCCGGTCTTTCGCCGGCCGATCTTCGCGGTCCATCTGGACGGTGTCGACAATCCCTTGTTCCATGCCGCCGTGGAGGGC
Organism: Rhodospirillaceae bacterium; assembly: GCA_002696205.1. Lineage (GTDB taxonomy): Bacteria > Pseudomonadota > Alphaproteobacteria > Rhodospirillales > Casp-alpha2 > UBA1479. The sequence goes on from NZRL01000139.1 coordinate 11,726, forward strand.
CTGCGCCAAGCCGCACGTCAGGAAGCCGGAGGTGAGGAACTGGTATAGGCGCCAGACCTCCCGATAAAACCCTTTTATAGATAGGGACATATTGTATTCATAAGGGTTCTCGCATAGATTTCTTGCGGGGAATGTACCCGCACGAATTGCGTGACGGCTCTGATGGGGGAGCGCAGCCAGGGGGGCTCGATCTGCGACTGATGACTTTCGATTTCTGTCAACTTTGGGGATTTGGTGTAACGGCAAGGTGTGCGACGAACCGTTGATATAAGCCAGATCTTCCATGACCAATTTGAACACGAAGCTCTTCGCGGGCGGCTTTTGTAGCGCTCCGCCGCCGCATCCGGTCTGTGCCTGCGTCTGTCCTGAGACGCCGCGCCGCCGCGTCGGTTCGCGCGCGTCATGAGCCTTGATCCGAAAATCGCCGGGACGGTGCATGTCGTCGACGATGACAAGGCCTATCTTCAGAGTCTGTTGGGCCTGATGAAATCCGTCGGCTACCGCGCCGAAGGTCATGCCAACGCCGTGGATTTCCTTCGCGAATGGCGGCCCGGCGACGCCGGCTGCGTCATCACCGACATGCGCATGCCGCAGATGAGCGGCATCGAGCTGCTGCAGCACCTGCGCCATGACGGCATGGATATTCCGGTCATTCTTGTCAGCGCCTATGCCACGGTCGCGGCCGGCGTGCGGGCCATGAAACTGGGCGCCTTGGATTTCCTGGAAAAACCGGTCGATGAGCAGACGTTGCTCGATCTCGTCAACAAGGCGGTAAAATACGAATGGCTGCGCCGGACCAATCAGGCCAAACGCGATCTCCTGCAGGACCGTCTCGGCCTTTTGTCCGACCGTGAACGACAGGTTCTGCGCTCTATCCTCGGTGGGCTTCCCAACCGCGATATTGCGCATCTGATGGGGATCAGTCCAAAGACGGTCGATACCTACCGTTCCCGGATTCTCGACAAAACCGGGACGGGCAGGATGGATGTTCTGTGCCGAGAAATCCAAGAATATCAAATTATTATCTGTAATGATCCGGCGGCCTAACGGTCCCTACAAAAAATACAACACACCCTACAAACGAAGCGCGCGCGCCCGACATACAGATGTCCGGGTAAACGTCTAGGCTTTCGCCACGCCGGTTTTCCCGTGACGACGGCCAAGAAGAACCGCGAGAGACATTGGCGCCAATAACAACAAAAGACGGACAAGGTCCGCTGGATATGGAGGAACGCCTTCGGGCAAAGTAAGGGGGAGCACACGTGTTTCTAAGAAAAGAGAAACTCGCGTCCAGCAGTGGCGGGGCGTTCCGTGAACTCGATGCGGTTCCGGCCGCGTTGATGTGCTGTGATTTGCCGGATTTCCGGATTGTTTATCTCAACCCGAGGTCCCGGCAATTGTTGGAGCTGATCAAGGATCAGCTCCCGGTCGCGCCCGGCGATATCCTGGGCCAGAGCATCGATATCTTCCACAAGGCGCCGGAACATCAACGAAAGTTGCTGTCCGATCCGGCGAACCTGCCGCACAAGGCGACGATCGAACTGGGCGAGACGATCCTGGAGCTGGAGATCGTCGCCCGCCTTGATTCGCAAGGGATCTACGTCGGTCCGATGCTGTTGTGGAACGTGGTGACGGAAAAGGTCGCGGCCGAGCGCAAAGCCAACGAGCTGCGCCAGATGGTCGATCAGATGCCCATCGCCGCCATGTTCCTGGAACTCAAGAATTTCACCATCACCTATATGAACGACGAAAGCCTGAAGACCCTGCGCGGGATCGAACATCTGCTGCCCTGCAAGGCGGACGAGATCGTCGGGCAATGCGTCGATATCTTCCATAAGTCACCGCCGCATCAGCGGGCCATTTTGGCCGATCCGAAGAACCTGCCGCACCGGGCCAACATCCGTTTGGGCGATGAAACGCTGGATCTGCAGGTCACGCCGGTATTCAACCGCCGGGGCACCTACGTCGGCGCCATGCTGACCTGGGCCGTGGTCACGGCGCAGGTTGGCCTGTCTCAGGAAATCGGCGAGGTCGTCGGCAATGTCTCCACGTCGGCCGGTCAGTTGCGTGCCTCGGCCGAGAACATGTCGGCCAATGCCGAAGAAACGACGGCGCAGATCAATGCCGTCGCCGCCGCGACGGAACAGCTCAGTGCTTCGATCAGCGAAATTTCCGGCCAGGTCGCCCGGTCGACGGGAAGTGCGCGCGCCGCCGTCGAACAGGTCGAACAATCCAACGCGATGATCACCAGTCTGTCCGACAACGCGGCCCAGATCGGCAAAGTCCTGGACCTGATCACGGACATTGCCGGGCAAACGAACCTACTGGCCCTGAACGCGACGATCGAGGCCGCCCGTGCCGGCGACGCGGGCAAGGGTTTTGCCGTGGTCGCCAGCGAGGTCAAGAACCTGGCCAGCCAGACGGCGCGCGCGACCGAGGAAATCGCCACCCAGATCACCGGCATCCGGGGGGCAACCGACGAAGCCGTCCGCCAGATACGGAACATCGGTAAGGCGGTTCAGGAACTGAGCGAAATCACCGGTAGCATCTCTGCCGCGGTCGAGGAACAGGCCGCGTCGACCCAGGAAGTCGCCTTGAACACCACCGGCGTCAGCGAGGCCGCGATCGAGGCGGGCCGGGTCGCGGTGAACATTCTGGAAGCCGTGAATTCCCTGAACGATCAATCCAGCAGGCTGAGTTCCAGTGTCGAGGAATTCACCGCCGAGTTGGCGAAGTAGCAGGCACGGAGCGGCGGGCCCGACGGGCCCCTCATGCCGACGGAAAACGGCGACAAGTGCCGATTGAGATAGGATGACACGGGCAGACCCGGAACGAGAGATGCAGGCGGCGGTCGAGGCGCGCCTGCGTGAAAGCGAACGGCGGTTGAGCGAACTGCAGCGGATCGCCAATCTGGGCAGTTGGGATTGGGATGTCGCCGCCGATACGTTCTGGTGGTCCGATCAGATTTACCGGATCTTCGGGCTCGACCCGGCGGACTTCAAGGTGACTTCCGAGGCCTTGTTGGATCGTGTTCATCCGGATGACGAACGCCGGGTTCGCGCGGCGATGACCCGCGCGATCAAGACCGGCGTGTCGTTCGATATCGAACACCGGATCGTCCTGCCTTACGGCGGTATCCGGTGCGTGCGCGAAAGGGGGGAGACCGTTCGCGACGAGGCCGGGGCCGTGGTCCGCATGTTCGGCACGGTCCAGGACGTGACCGAACGCCGCGATGCCGAGCAGGCGCTGCGGCGTTCGGAAAGCCGGCTGGCGGCGATCATCGAAACTGCGCCGGAGGCGGTGATCGTCACCGATCGCGACGGCAACATTCAGGTTTTCAACCGGGGGGCCGAGGCGATTTTCGGTTTCACCGCCGAAGAAGCCGAGGGCCAGTCCCTGGATATCCTGATCCCGGCCCACAAACGGGCCGACCATCAGCTTCATATGCGCCTGTTCACGGCCTCCGGCAGTGTGCGGCGGATGATGGATATGCGGCGAGAGATCTCCGGCTTGCGCAAGGACGGGACGGTGTTTCCGGCGGCGGCCTCGGTCTCGAAAATCGACATCGACGGCGATATGATCTTCGTTGCGATCCTGCGCGACGTCTCCGACCTGAAGCAGGTCGAACGAAATCTGCGGGGGGCGCTGGCCGACGCCGAAAAGGCCAACCGCGCGAAATCGGAATTTCTCGCCACCATGAGCCATGAGCTGCGGACGCCGCTCAATGCCATTCTGGGCTTCTCGGAAATCCTCAATGGGGAATACCTGGGCCCGGTCGGCACGCCCAAGTACCTGGAATATGCCGAGCATATTCATGAAAGCGGGCAGTACCTGCTGTCCCTGGTCAACGATCTTCTGGATTTCTCCGCGATCGAGGACGGTCGGCGCAAACTCGAGATCGGGGCGGTCTGCCTGCTGCGGGTGATTCAAGATTGCGTCAACATCGTGCGGCCCAAGGTAGAGGAAAAAGGGATCGATCTGCTGACCAACATCGCACCGGGCATGCGCCACATTCCCTGTGATCGTCGGGCGGTCCAACAAATCCTGCTGAACCTGTTGTCCAATTCAATCAAGTTCACCCCGTCCGGCGGCACCGTGCAGGTCTCCTGCCTCGCCTTGGAGCAGTCCGCCCAAATCACCGTGGCCGATACGGGATGCGGCATTCCGGCGGACGTCCTGCCCCAAGTCACCAGTCCGTTCCGATCACTTGCCAAGAATCCCTATCGGGCGGAAAAAGGCTGGGGCCTGGGCCTGCCGATCAGCAAATCCCTGGTTGATCTTCATGGTGGGACGATGCGGATCGAAAGCGAAGAGGGCAAAGGCACGACGATCACGGTCTCTTTTCCCCTGGTGCGCCAAGGTTCCGGCGACTTAGGTGATATGACCTGCAATCTCAGGACCTGCCTGCGCCCACCGGATGGCCCGGCCGGGGGCGGCGGAGAATAGCCCGGTGGGCGGAGAAATGGCCCCGGGCGGCGGCTCCGGCGGTGCAATCCCTTGATTTTTCCCCGGCTTGCCGTCATGTTCTGGGGCGTTTTGGCCAGATTTTAGGAGTGCTGATGGCGAAGGAAGACGTTTTGGAGTTTACGGGCACGGTGACGGAACTGCTGCCCAACGCCATGTTCCGGGTGAAACTGGACAACGACCATGAGATTCTCGCCCATACGGCGGGTAAGATGCGCAAGCACCGGATCCGGGTGCTGGCCGGTGACCGCGTCAACGTCGAGATGACGCCGTACGATCTGACCAAGGGCCGGATCACCTTTCGTTTCAAATAAAGCCCGGCGGACGCCCGAATGGCTGGCCGCCTGATTCTCGCCTCGGCGTCGCCCAGGCGGCTCGACCTGCTGGCTCAGGTCGGCATCGCGCCTGACGCCGTTCATCCCGCCGACATCGACGAGACGCCTCGCAAGGACGAATTGCCCCGCGACCTGGCCATGCGCCTGGCCGACGGAAAGGCGCGCGCCGTCGCGGCGGATTTCGCCGACGATTTCGTGCTGGGTGCGGATACGGTGGTCGCTTGCGGCCGCCGCTCCCTGCCCAAGCCCGCCGACGCAGCCGAAGCCCGCGCGTGCCTGACGATGTTGTCCGGACGCCGGCACCGGGTGATCGGCGGTGTCGCGCTGGTCTGCCCGGGGGGCAAGGTGGTGGTCAAATCGGCGGTCACCGCCGTCAAATTCAAGCGCCTGTCCCGGGACGAGATCGATGCCTACCTGGCATCCGAGGAATGGCGGGACAAGGCCGGCGGCTATGCCATCCAGGGCCGCGCCGCCCTGTTCGTCACGGAAATTCACGGCGATTACAACAATGTGGTCGGCCTGCCGCTCGCCCTGACGGCGGCACTGCTGACCGGCGCCGGGGCCTGGTCCCCGGCCAGGGAAGGATAAGGCCATGCGGCCCGATACGATCCTCGTCAATGTCGCCCCCGGTGAAACCCGGGTCGCTTTGCTGGCCAAGGGCAAGGTCGTCCAGGTCCTGTTCGAACGGGATGACGACGATCTGGTCGAAGGCGCGGTTTTCGCGGGGCGGGTCAGCGCCGTGAACCGCGACCTGAACGCCGCCTTCGTCGATATCGGCGCGCCGGAGCCGGGGTTTCTTGCCGCCGCCGACGCCCGTCCGCCGGGGCTGGAACGCATCAAGTCGGTGACCCAGGTCGCGGCCGAAGGAGACAAGATTCTGGTTCAGGCCGACCGCGAGGCGATGGACGGCAAGGGCCCGCGCCTGACCTGCCGCCCTGTCCTGGCCGGGCGCTTCGTGATCCTGTATTCGGGGGGCGAGGGGCTCAAATTTTCGCGCTTCATGGCACCGGCCGAGCGCAAGGAACTGGCCGTTCTGGAAGAAATTTTGCCCGTCGATTGCGGCGCCGGGTTCACCCCGGCCGCCGGCGGTGCCGACATCAAGGATGTGACGGCGGACCTGGCCCGGTTGCTCGACCTTCGCGCCGCCCTGGAAGATGCCTTCGGCGAAGTCGCCAAGGCGCCCGATCCCCTACTGGCGCCGCCCGACGTGGTCGAACGCGCCCTCGCCCTGGCGGCGCCGCGTTGCCGCCTGATCAGCGACGATCCGGACACGGCCCGCGAGATCGCGGCTCTGGCCCCCGGGCTCGCCGCCGAAGCCTGGCCGGGGCCGAAGCCGCTGTTCGATACGTTCGGTGTGGAAGAAGCGCTCGAAAGTGCGTTGGAGCCCGCCGTCACCTTGCCGTCCGGCGGGCGGATCATCATTACCGAGACCCCGGCGCTGACCGCCATCGACGTCGATACGGGCCGCACCCAATCGGGTGGCCTGGGCGGCGGCACGCCGCAGCGCCTGGCCGCCAAGACCAACCGCGAGGCCGTCACCGCCATCGCCCACGAGATGCGCCTGCGCAACCTCTCGGGCCAGATCGTCATCGACTTCCTGGCGATGAAGGGCAAGAAGGACCGGCAGGAGGTCCTGACCATGCTGCGCAACGCGCTGGCCGCCGATCCCGTCGAATGCCATGTCCTCGGCTTCACGGGGCTGGGCATGATCGAATTGACCCGCCGCCGGCGCGGCCCGTCGCTGACCCGCCTGTTGGCGCGGCCGGGCGGCTTGCGCCCCGACCCCACGGCGGCGGCCCTGGCGAGCTTACGTGCGGCCTTGGCCCGCCGCGGTGCGGTGATCCGTATTCAGGCCGCCCCCGATGTGGCCGAGCGGTTGACGGGCCCCCTCAAGGACGCCTTGAATGAGGCCAATGAGAGGGCGGGGGGCGCCATTCGTGTCGAGAAGGCCGAGAGCTTCGGCCCGGGGCACTACGAGATCACGGAAGGCTGAGGCATGGGCAACGACCGGAAGACCGATAAGGCCGGCGCCAAGATTGTTCCGCTCGTCCGTCGTCCCTGTCCGGTCTGCGGCAAGCCGCCGGCGCAGGAGGTCAAACCCTTTTGCTCCAAACGCTGCGCCGATATCGACCTGGGCAAGTGGCTGAACGAGGACTACCGCATTCCGACCAACGAGGTCCCCGACGACTTCGACCCGGAAGCCGACTATCCCGAGGAATAGGCGGGAAACCGCCGAAAACCCCTGGCCGCGGCATCCTGCATTTCCCCGTCTCCCCATGCTAGACAGGGCCCCGGAATTCTTCTATAAGCCCTGTCTCGCCAACGGGCGGCGGCCTTTCCGGCCCCCGCCGCAGCACGGTATGCCCAGGTAGCTCAGTTGGTAGAGCACCGCACTGAAAATGCGGGTGTCGGTGGTTCGAATCCGCCCCTGGGCACCATTTCCCTTTAAAAATCAGTGACTTGATATGCGCCCGTTTCGGCGATGTCAGCCTTTTTGTTCCGCGCGGCGTTCTTCCAACAGGGGCTCGAACGCGGCCAGGGGCGGATAGGCGTCTCGGTCCGTGACCACGTCGATCAGGGCGGGCTCGCCGGATTGCAGGCAGGACCGGATTTCCGGCTCCAGGCGCGCCGGGTCGGAAACGCGGTAGCCCTTGCATCCGACCGCCTCCGCGACCTTCGAATGATCGACCTGGCCGAAGTGGACCGCGTTGGTATGGCGGGCGAATTTGACCATTTCGGCATCGCGCTGAAAGCCCAACGTGCCGTTGTTCAGGACGATCAGGATGATCGGGAGGTTCTCCCGCATCAGGGTTTCGACCTCCGACCAGACATGGCCGAAACCGCCGTCGCCGACGACGCAGACGACGGGATCGTCCGGACGGGCCAGTTGCGCGCCGATGGCCATGGGCAGGCCCCAGCCCAGCCCCGCGATGCCGCGCGGCGTCAGGAAGCGTGCCCCCGGATGGCGTGCCGCCAGATAGGTCGTGATCCAGACCGAGGCATAACTGGCATCCGCCACGTAACAGACGGGCCGGTCGCCGACCGCGGCGGCGACATCGCGCATGATCCGCTCGGGCCGGATGGGGGTCGCGGTGGAATTCATTCGAACTTCGACGGCCGCGTCGCGGGCCTGCCAGTGGCCGGCGATCTCCTGCTCGAGTGCTGGGCGCTGATCCGTGCGCTTGTCCAGCCCGGCCGCACGCAGCGCCGCCGTCAAGGCGGCCAGGGTCGGCTTGGCGTCGCCGACCAGGCGTAGGGAGGCGTAATTGCGTCCGACCTCGACGCCGTCGATATCGAGATGGATGACCTTCGCCTCGGGCGGCAGCAGGCTCCAGGAATCGGTGCCGTTCTGATTGGTGCGCGTGCCGATCAGCAAGACCACATCGGCCCGGCGGATCATCGGCTTGGTGAACTGGCCGATGGAAAATTCGCCCATGGCGTTGCCGACCGTGCCGATGGTCAGCGGATGGTTTTCGTCCGCCGCCCCCTTGCCCATGGTCGTGGTGCCGACGGGCAGGGAAGCCGTTTCCTGCAATGCGGCCAATTCGGCAACCGCGCCGGAGCCGTGCACGCCGCCCCCCGCGATGACGACCGGATGTTCGGCTTGGGCCAGCAGGGCGGCGGCCGCGTCGATGTCTTGCGGCGACGCCACGGGGCGATCCAACGGGAAATGGCCGAGCGCCGGCGATTGCCAGGGCGAGGGCGCGACCGCTTCCTCCAGCAACAGGTCCGCCGGCAGCATCAGGGCCACCGGCCCGGGCCGGCCGGAGGTGGCGCGGATGATCGCCTGGCGGACGTAGTCTTCGACCCGCGACCGTTCGCGCACCGTCGCGCACCATTTGGTGCAGGACGAGAACAGGGCCGGATGATCGAGTTCCTGAAAGGCGTTGCGGTCGGTATTCGCCCGCTCCACTTCCTGAACCAGGGCGATCACCGGTGTGCTCGCCTTGAAGGCCTCGGCCAGCGGCGGCACCAGAAGCGTCGCCGCCGGGCCGTTCTGGGCGCAGACCACGCCGATCTTGTTGGCCGTCCGGGCATAGCCGTCGGCGGCGGCGCCGCCCGCGTTTTCCGTGCGGTAGACGACCTGGCGGATGCCGATATCCTCGCAGGCGAGAATCAGGCGGCTGGGCAGGCTTTGGCTGAACATAACCTCGACACCGCAATCCTTGAGGATCTGCGCAATCTGGTCTGCGACTGTGAACATCGTTGGTCCTATCGTCTGGTGGGGGTGGTCGGGGTTCAGGATTGCCCTTCGATGGAGCGGGCGGGGGCTTGCAGCGTCACGCCGCCGTCGACGACCAGGGTCTGGCCGGTGATGTAGCGGGCATGGTCGGACAGCAGAAACCGCACGGCGAAGCCGACGTCCCAGCCTTCGCCTTCGATCCCCAGGACCGAGGCTTTCGAACGCTGTGCCCGCTGCGCGGGTTCCATGCCCCGGGTATAGACCATGGGGGTGTAGACCGGGCCGGGGGCGACGCAGTTGACGCGGATACCGTCCGGCCCGTGATCGACGGCCATGGCGCGGGTCAGCGCGATGACGGCGCCCTTGGTCGTGGTATAGGCGGTCAGGCCGCGCGGGCGCAGCGCCGAGATCGAGGAAATGTTGACGATGGCGCCGCCGCCGCCGCTTTCGATCATCGCGGGGATCGCGTGTTTCGACATGAAGATCGCGGCTTCCACGTTCACCTGCATTAACTTGCGCCAGGTTTCGATGTCTTCGTCGACGACGCTGCGCCGGCTGGAGATACCGATGTTGTTGTCCAGGTAATCGAGCCGCCCGAAGGTCGATACGGCATCGGCGACCAGCGCCTTGCATTGCGCCTCGTCCGTCAGGTCGGCGCTTCTGGCGGTCGCCGTGCCGCCGCATCCTTCGATCATGTCGACGGTCGCCTGGGCGCGGTCCTGGTCCGAATCCACGACCATCACCTTGGCCCCGGCGCGGGCCAGCAGGATGGAGACGGCGCGGCCGTTGCCGATGCCGTCGCCGATGGCGCCGCCGCCGGCGACGATCGCGACCTTGCCGGTCATGTCCATTTCGGGGGAAGGCCAGGTATCGGTGTTCATGCGCGTGGTCCTTGGGTGTTGAAGATGTTCAGGGGGATTTGGTGGAGAAAGGAGGAGAAGGCCGGGTGACGGATCAGGCGGCCTCGACAAGCGCGATCGCTTCGCGGCTCGGCCCTTCGATCATCGCGGCGCGGGTGTCGCCGATGGCATAGGCGTCCTTCAGGAAGGTGACGCCGCCCGCCTTCAGCCGGTCCGACCAGGCATCCAGGTCGGTCACGGAAAAGGCGATGTGATCCAGCAGGCGGCCGAGCGAGGACGGCGGGCTGTCCGACCCCTGGTTCGGATACCAGGTAAGGTCCACGTCGCCGACCGCCACGCCGCCGGCCGGGTAGCGGTACATGCCCGCCGGGTCCAGGGCCGGAAAGGTCCGGTCGGGAGAGCGCGGAACCTGACAGTCGTCTTCGCCCACCGGGATGTTGGCGAATTTCGCACGGGGCTGAAAACCGAAGTGCTTGCGGTACCAAAGCTGCGCGCAGAACGGGTCTTCCTGCCACATATGGACATGGTTGAAGCGTTCTTCTTCGCCATAATTGCCAGCGATTTCGAACAAGGCACCGTCCGGGCCCTGGAAATAGGCGAAGCCTTCCCCGCCGGGAATCGGCGCATTCCGGGCCTGCAATTCGGCGATCCGCGCCTTGGTCACGCCCAGGTCTTCGCCCGTTTTGTACCAGGTGTCGCTGCAGATGGGGACATGGCCGTCGCCGATGCCGGTATAGAGCGGCATGGACACGACGTCGTCCCGTTTCAGGAACTCCTCGGTCGTGCGGCGGCTGTCGGGGACGTGCCAGCCGAAATGCCAGAGCGCACTTTGCTGCGTGGCGTCGACCGTCTCGTCCCGTTCGAACAGGATCAGGATGTCGTTGGGCACCGCGGCGGCGGTGAACCCGGCCCAGGTCGTCGGCCGGGATGTCGGAAACAGCCGGCAATAGAAATCGACCGCCGCGTCGGGATCGGCGGAGCGAAGATGGACATGGTGGAATTTGGGCGTGGGAAGGTCGTGTGCGGGCATGGCTTGGATTGTTTCTTTCCGGTGGTTTGCCGCTGCTGTTTTTGTTCGCCCTTTGGGGCGTTTTTTTGATGCCCTGTCCTGCCGACTTATGCGGCGGGTTCAGAGCGATTGCAGCGGTTTCAGGGGATCATCGAAAGCGGTTTTCAGGCGGCCGATGACAAAGAGCGGATATGAATGAGGTTTTCGTCATGTAATGATAGCGATGCGCGCGCTTCGCCGCGACGACAAAATAAAATCCCGACAATGAAACAACCAAGAGACTTAGAAATGGCACGCATTCCCTACAGTGACATGACCGGCCTGTCGCCCGAATTGGTCGAGGCCCTGGGTAAACGGCGGAATTCCAACGTCCATCGCATGTTGGCGAATTGCCAGAGCAGCGCCCTGGGCTATCTGCGCATGAGCGACGAAATCCGCTTCAACGCGATTCTCGACCCGGCGATCCGCGAGTTGATCGTCCTGCGCGTGGGGACTTTGTGCAATTCGGACTATGAACTTCACTACCACAAGCTCGCCGCCCGCGGCCTGGACATGCCCGAAGACAAGATCCAGGCGATCATCGATCAAGGGTCCGGGGCGGACCTGCTGACGCCCAAGGAAAAGGCGATCCTGACCTTTACGGAAGAAGTGGTCGCCGACGGCAAGGCGAGCGCCGCCGCGTTCAGCGCCCTGGCCGAATACATGAAACCCGACGAGATGATCGAGGCGACGATTCTGATCGGCTTCTACATCATGACGTCCGCGTTCCTTCAGACCTTCGACATTCAGATCGAGGACTCCTGACCGCGCCGGTCCAGATCCCCGTCAAGCGCTCTTGGCGCTGACCCGGCACATGTAGGTCTTCAGGTTGGCGTGGTCCGACAGGGGGTCGCGCTGCGTCTCGTCGGTCAGGAAGTTGACCGGCTGCCAGGGGTGGTAGGGCTGGGATTCGTCCCAGCCGATCGGCACGAAGATCGAATCCGGACGGATGCCGCCGTGGACCCAGGCGCGGGCGACGATGGTGCCGTAGGCCGTTTCGATCTCGATGGTCTGGCCGTCGCCGATGTTCAGGCGTTCGGCCTTGTCCGGGTGGATCTGGCAGTAGAGGTCCGGCCACATTTCCTGCGCCTGCCAGGCGTAATGGGTCCAGGAATGGAAATGCGGGGCGGCCGGGCGGCCGGTGACCAGTTGGGTGTCGAAGCCCTGGGCTGCGCGGCGGCGGGCGGGGCTGTCGTCTTCCGCGCCTTCGGGGGCCGGGACAATCCTGGCGGCCGGAATATAGGCGGGCGCCTTCGAAAACGCCTGCGGTACGCGGGCGTCCGGCGCGTCGTCGCGTTCCAGATAGGGCGTGTCGACCATCTGTTCCCAATCGGCATAGAACTCGGGCAGGGACGAGAGGCCGACGCTTTTGAAACGGGCGTCCAGGGCCTCCGTATGGAATTCCAGTTTGCCGGAGGCGCTGGGGAAGCGATGACCTTCGGGATGGCCGATGGCGGTTGTGCCTTCCAGATGAAGGGTCTCGATTTCCGGGGTGTCTTCGTCGGCGACGGGCGCGCGGACCCAGCGCTTGGGCGTCGAATGCAGGCGTTTCTGCGTCACGCCCCGGACCCAGGGATGGTTGATGCACATCTCGTCCCAGAACAGGGCGGAGTCCTTGTACTTTTCCTGCAGGATATCGTCGTAGCCGAAGCGCTTGCCCAGTTCGATCCATATCCAGCCGTCCGGCCAGGCCTCGCCCGGCGGGTCGATCAGCTTGTCGATCCAGACGATGCGGCGGTCTTCGCTGGCACGGCTGATCTCGCCCTTTTCGACGCCCGTGGCGGCGGGGAGAAGATAGTCCGCGTATTTGCTGGTCTCGTTCTTGAACAGTTCGATGTGAACCATCAGGTCCAGCGACTTCAAAGCCCGGCGCATGCGCGCCTGATTGGGGAAGGCGGCGAGTGGATTGTTGCAGGTGATGAGGGCGCGCATGGGGTAGGGATCGCCATGCTCCATGGCGTTCATCCATGTCGTCGGGTTGGTGCCGATCTGATGTTTTTCCGGGATGTGCCTGCGCTCCGGCGGGGCGTCGGCATTGATCGGCGTGAAAGTGCCGAAGTTCCAGAACCCGCCGCCCTTGCGCCCGATGTTGCCGGTGATGGCGGCCAGGAACATCAGGG
>NZRL01000140.1 GCA_002696205.1 Rhodospirillaceae bacterium
AATTGCACGGCGACCAAGCTGTCGTTGGACGGCGAAGACCTGCAATCGACCAGCGAGCGGCGGATGTCGGACATTCGCGGCAACAAGATGTCGATGATCTTTCAGGAGCCGATGACCTCGCTGAACCCTGCCTATACCATCGGCAACCAGCTGACCGAGGCTTTGCTTCGGCACAAGAAGGTCTCCCAATCCGAAGCCCGCGACCGCGCCATCTATCTTCTGGAAAAGGTCGGCATCACCGCCGCCGCCTCGCGCCTGACCCAGTATCCGCACCAGTTGTCGGGTGGCCTGCGTCAGCGCGTGATGATCGCCATGGCGCTGATGTGCGGTCCGGAAATGATCATCGCGGACGAACCGACGACGGCGCTCGACGTGACCATCCAGGCGCAGATCCTCCACCTGTTGGCGGACCTGCAGAAGGAATTCAACATGGGCATGATCCTGATCACCCATGACCTGGGCGTCGTCTCGCGGGTCGCCGACCGGGTCGCGGTCATGTACGCGGGTCAGATCGTCGAAACGGGCACCGGCAAGCAGGTCTTCGAAAACCCAACCCATCCCTATACCCAGGGATTGCTGGAATGCATTCCGATTCCGGGCAAGACGGAACGGGGTGCCCATCTGGGATCGATCCCCGGCATCGTGCCGTCGCTGGTGGGGGAACTGCCCGGCTGCCATTTCGCCGACCGCTGCCGCCACGTGATGGATACCTGCCGGACCGGCACCATCGACCTGAGCCCGTCCTTCGAAGACGGCCATGTCTATCGCTGCGTTCAGACACCCGAACAATGCGCCGCCAATCTGAAGAAGGGGGCCGCCTGAGATGGCCGATCAAGAAGACATCGTTCTCGAAGCGAAGGACGTCACCCGGACCTTCATGATCTCCGCCGGGTTCATGAAGGGCAAACGGCCGCTGCACGCTGTCAACGGCATCAACCTGCAGATTCCGCGCGGCGAGGTCCTGGGCCTGGTCGGTGAATCCGGTTGCGGCAAGTCGACCCTGGCCAAGATGCTGCTGGGCCTTCTGGCCCCGTCGTCGGGCGAGCTTTACGTCGGCGGCACGCCGACCAGCCAGATGGAACGCCTGGAGATGGCGCGCAAGGTTCAGCCCGTGTTCCAGGACCCGTATTCGTCGCTGAACCCGCGCAAGACCATCGGTGACGTTATTTCCCTGCCCGTGCGGGTGCAGGGCGGCCCCGACGCCGCCGGCGGCAAGGATCTCCGCATGCGGGTCGAGGAAATCATGGAACTGGTCGGCCTGCCGCGCCGGCTTTATGGCAACTTCCCGAGCCAGCTTTCGGGTGGCCAGCGCCAGCGCGTCGCCGTCGCGCGGGCCTTGATCAACCGGCCGGAAGTCGTGATCTGCGACGAGCCGACCTCGGCGTTGGACGTTTCCGTGCAGTCGCAGATTCTGAACCTGTTGCAGGACCTGCGGGCCGAATTGAACCTGACCTATATCGTCATCAGCCATAACCTGGCCGTGGTCGAACATATGGCGACCCGCGTCGCTGTCATGTACCTGGGCCGCCTGGTCGAGGTCGCGGACACGGATCAGCTGTTCGACAATCCGCAGCACCCCTATACCAAGGCGCTGCTGGATTCCGTGCTGACGCCGGACCCGAACCAGGGTGTGCCCGACGCCGGCCTGGGCATCGCCTATCCCAACCCGGTCGATCCGCCCTCGGGCTGCACCTTCCATCCGCGTTGCGTCGAATGCATGGACCATTGTTCGGTCGCAGCCCCCCGGACCATCCCGACCAAGACGGGCCTGGTGGAATGCCACCTCTATGACGAGGATCAGGGGAGGGGGCGTCAGGCCTCGTGACCAGACCGCCCCGGGTAAGACCATGACCCGACAACACGCCATCGACGGCGCACTCGCCCATTTCGACGACCCGGAAGGATTCTTCGAGGATCTGAAAGCCCGTGTCGCGGTCAAGACGGAAAGCCAGAACCCGGACCGCCTGCCCGATTGCTATGCCTATCTGGAAGAACAGATGCGCCCGGCGTTCGAGGCCATGGGCTATGCCTGCAAGGTCTACGACAATCCCATCGAAGGCCGGGGGCCGATCCTGCTCGCCAGCCGCCACGAAGGCGACGATCTGACAACGGTGCTCGGCTACGGCCATGGCGATACGGTTCTCGGCATGGAAGGCCAGTGGAAGGACAACCTGGATCCCTGGCGCCTGACCAAGGTCGGGGACAAGGTCTACGGCCGCGGCACGGCCGACAACAAAGCCCAGCATTCCGCCCACCTGGCGGCCCTCAAGGCGGTGTTGGACGCCCGGGAAAACCTCGGCTTCAATCACAAGTTCATCATCGAAACCGGCGAGGAAAACGGCTCCGACGGCCTGAAGGACCTGGTCGCGGCGCATAAGGACGATTTCGCCGCCGATTGCTATTTCGCCTCCGACGGGCCGCGTTTCGACGTTGCCAAGCCGAACCTGACGCTCGGCAACCGGGGAGCGTTCAATTTCGATCTGGTCCTCGATTTCCGCGACGGCGGCCACCATTCCGGCAACTGGGGCGGCCTGCTTGCCAATCCGGGGATCGTCCTGGCCTCGGCCTTGGGCACGGTGATTGACGTCAACGGGCGTATCCTGGCCCCCTGTCTCCTGCCGCCGCCGATTTCCGAGACCGTGCGCGATCTGCTGAAGGACGTCGACCGGCAATCCGCCACGGGCGGGCCGGAAATCGACGATACCTGGGGCGAGCCGGGCCTGAGCCGGGGCGAGAAGGTCTATGGCTGGAACTCGTTCGAAATTCTCGCCATGAAGACCGGCAATCCGGACAATCCCGTGCATGCCATCCCGCCCAAGGCCGTGGCCCATTGCCAGCTGCGCTTCGTGGTTGGCACGGACTGGGAAAACATCGTGCCCAACCTTCAGAAGCACCTGGACGACGCGGGCTTCCCCATGGTCAAGGTCCAGGCATCCACCGGCGGCAACGCGGCCCTGTTCCATGCCGCGCGGACGGACCCGGCCCATCCCTGGGCGGGCTGGATGCGCCAGGCGGTGGAACGCACCACCGGCGAGAAATGCCGCATGGTGCCGAATTCCGGCGGCTCCATCTGCAACGATGTGTTTCAGGACGTTTTGGGCATTCCTTTCGTCTGGCTGCCCCTCAGCTATACCGGCTGTTCCCAGCACGCGCCCGGCGAACACATCCTGTGGTCGCTGACCCGCGAAGGGTTGGAATTGGTGACCGGCGTCTATTGGGACCTAGGCGATCCGGAAACGGCCTACAACAATGAAAACGATACGGGGAGGACCGCGGCATGACACGCGAAGCAGTGATCGAAAGCCTGGAACAGTATTTCGACGACGGTGGTTTCTGGAATGATCTGTCCCGCCGTGTCGCCATCAAATCCTGCAGCCAGGATGCTCCGTTCCGCCCGGAACTCTATCGCTACCTGACCGATGAAATCACCCCGACCCTGCGGGCGCTCGGCTTCGAAAGCGAGATATACGAAAACCCCGTCGACGGGGGCAGCCGATCCTGGTCGCCCGCCGGCATGAAGGCGACGACCTGCCGACCATGATGACCTACGGCCACGGCGACGTCGTGCGCGGGTACGACGAACAATGGCGCGATGGCATCGGCCCCTGGGAAATGAAGAAGGAAGGCGATCGTTGGTACGGTCGCGGCACGGCCGACAACAAGGGCCAGCATTCGATCAACATCGCGGCGCTGAAAGCCTGCCTGGAAGACCGCGGCGGCAAGCTCGGCTACAACGTCGTCGCCCTGATTGAAACGGGCGAGGAAGCGGGCTCGCCGGGGCTGCGCGAGTTCTGCCGCGAACATAAGGACCTGTTCAAGGCCGATGTGTTCATCGCATCGGACGGGCCGCGCCTCAGGGCCGATCGGCCGACGCTGTTTTTCGGATCGCGGGGCGTGTTCAATTTCACCATGTCCTTGAACCTGCGCGACGGCGGGCATCATTCCGGCAACTGGGGCGGTCTGCTGGCCAATCCGGGGATCAAGCTGGCGCATGCGATTTCGACCATCGTCGATGCCAAGGGCAAGATCCTGCTGGACGAATTGAAGCCCGACCCGATTTCCAATTCCGTGCGCGAGGCGCTGTCGAAATTGACCGTCGGCGGCGGCGAGACCGATCCCGAGATCGACCCCGATTGGGGCGAGCCGGGCCTGACGGCGGAGGAAAAGGTCTTCGCCTGGAACACCTTTGAAATCCTCGCCTTCAAGACCGGCAACCCGGAAAACCCGGTGAACGCCGTGCCGCCCACGGCCTTCGCCAAATGCCATATGCGCTTCGTCGCGGGCTTTGATCCGGCGGTGGTTCTGCCCGCCGTGCGCAAGCACCTGGACGGCCTCGGCTTCACCGATATCGAACTCACGCCGGATCGCGATTACATGGCGGCGACGCGGTTGGAGCCGGATACCCCCTGGGCCAAATGGGCGATCAAGTCGCTGACCGATACGGCCGGGGAAGAACCGGCGGTGCTGCCCAACCTGGGCGGCTCGCTGCCCAACGATTGCTTCGCCCATATCCTGGGCCTGCCGACGATCTGGGTGCCGCATAGCTATCCGGCCTGTTCGCAGCATGCGCCCAACGAACATATCCTGGAGCCCGTCTCCCGCTCGGCCCTGCGCCTGATGGGTGGGCTGTTCTGGGATTTGGGTGAAAATGACGGCCTGCCCGTCTGATGGCCGATCTTTGCGACCTGTCCGCCGTTGAACTGCGCCGTCTGATCGGCACGGGTGAGGTCTCGCCGGTCGAGGTCGTGAAAAGCTGCCTCGCCCGCATCGATAAAGTGAACGGCACGGTCAATGCCTTCGTCGCGCTGGACGAAGAGGGGGCGTTGAAACGTGCCCGCGAGATCGAGGCCGAAATCGGCAAAGGCAACGATCCGGGACCGCTCGCGGGCCTGCCGGTCGGGATCAAGGACCTGGTCAATACCAAGGGCATCCGCACGACCTACGGCTCGCTGCTGTTCAAGGACAACGTGCCCGACGCCGACGACAGCCAGATCACGCAGCTGCGCAACGCCGGGGCGATCATTCTGGGCAAGACCAACACGCCGGAGTTCGGCTCCGGTTCCAACACCATCAACCGGGTTTACGGTGCCACGCGCAGCCCCTTCGACCCGGCGCGCACGCCGGGCGGCTCGTCCGGCGGGTCGGGCGTCGCCGTCGCCTGTTCCATGGTGCCGTTCGCCACCGGGTCGGACACGGCGGGTTCGCTGCGTGCCCCCGCGACCTGGACCGGCACGGTCGGCATGCGCCCCCGGCCGGGCAGCGTCGCCAACGAACGGCGCCTGCTGCCGATGACCTATTTCTCGGTTCAGGGACCGATGGCGCGCTCGGTCGCCGATCTGACCCTGCTTTATTCCGTGCAGGCCGGCCACGCCCATCCGGGCGACCCCATGGCCTATCCCTGGGACGCTTCGGGCCTGCGCGACCTGGGCGCGGCGGACCTGGGCCAACTGACCATCGCCTATTCCGAGGACTTGGGATCGGCGCCCATCGACGACGGCATCCGCCGGGTGTTCCGGTCGCGGATGGACAAGGTCAAGCATGCCTTCAAGGCCGCCCGCGCCGACAGTCCGGACATCGCCGGCGTGCGCGAGGCCAACTGGGTGATGCGTTCGCTCTACTACGTCGCCTATCACCGCGAGAGGGTGGAAAAGCACCGCGACCTTCTGGCCCAGACCATCATCACCAACACGGAGGAAGGCCTCGCCATGTCGCTTGCCGACGTGGCGGAGGCCGAGGTTCTGTGGCGCAAATGGTACGACCGCTTCCAGGCCTTCATGGAAGATATCGACCTGTTGATCCTGCCGGGCAATTCGACGCCGCCCTACCGCATCGAGGACGGGATTCCGAAGGAAATCAACGGCAAGACCATGGAGAACTATCAGGACGCGTCGCTGATCCGCTCGGCGCTGACGTTGGCCGGGTGTCCGGTCATCGCCGTGCCCTGCGGCTATGACGAGACGGGCGCGCCCTTCGGCTTTCAGGTCGCGGGCAAGCGCCACGGCGAAGCCGAATTGCTGGGCGCCGCCATGGCCCTGGAATCCCTGTTCAACGCGGACCCGGAGACGGCCCGCCCCATTCCCGACCTGGAGAAACTGTAATGACGCAGGACCTTTGCGACAAGACCGCCACCGAATTGCGCCGCCTGATCGGCACCAAGGAAAT
The DNA here is from genome assembly GCA_002696205.1 of Rhodospirillaceae bacterium. Classification (GTDB taxonomy): domain Bacteria; phylum Pseudomonadota; class Alphaproteobacteria; order Rhodospirillales; family Casp-alpha2; genus UBA1479. The sequence continues at coordinate 6,163 of NZRL01000140.1, forward strand.
TTCGCCGGTGGAACTGCTGGAAAGCTGCATCGGCCGGGTCGAGGCCGTCGACGGCGCCGTCAACTGCATGGTCACCCGCGCCTACGACCGGGCGCGCGAGGAAGCCAAGGTCGCCGAACAGGCGGTCATGGACGGGGACGAGCTGGGCCTGCTGCATGGCCTGCCCATCGGCATCAAGGATCTGGAAGCGACCGAAGGCGTGCGCACGACCTGGGGATCGCTGACCCAGAAGGACACGGTGCCGACCGCCGATCAGGGGTCGGTCGCCGCCGTGCGGGCCGAGGGCGCCATCGTCCTGGGCAAGACCAACACGCCGGAATACGGCGCCGGCGCCAATACCAAGAACCGCGTGTTCGGCGCCACCGGCAACCCGTTCAATCCGGACCTGACCTGCGCCGGGTCATCCGGCGGCTCGGCCGTGGCGCTCGCGACCGGCATGGTGCCCATCGCATCGGGCAGCGATTACGGCGGCAGCCTGCGGACCCCCGCCGGGTTCTGCGGCATCACCGGGTTTCGCCCGTCGCCGGGCACCGTTCCGGCCGAAGGCAAGTCGACGGCCCTGATGCCCTGGTCCGTGCTGGGCCCGATGGCGCGAAGCGCCGAGGACGCGGCCCTGCTGTTGCAGGCCCAGATGGACGACGACAAACGCGATCCGTTCTCCGGCCTGGTCGATCCGCGCCTGTTCGGCACGGTCGACGGGCTGGACCTGGGCTCGATCCGCGCGGCGATCACGCCGGACCTGGGCTGCTGCCCGGTCGATAACGACATCCGCGCCGTGTTCAAGGAACGCACCGACCAGTTCCGCGGCGTTTTCGCCGAAGCCCAGGACCGCGATCCCGGCTTCAACGACGACGGCGGCGACATTCACCGCGTGTTCGAAATTTTCCGTGGCCTGACCTTCGTCGGCCTGCACCACGAAAAGCTGGAAAATCAGCGCGACCTGCTCGGCCCCAACGTCATCGACAACACGGAACGGGGCCTGGACATCACCGCCGCCGACGTCGGCTGGGGCCTTCGGGAACAGAGCAAGCTGATGCGCCGCTTCATCGACATGTATGACGAGGTCGATGTGCTGATCTGCCCGGCGGCCTCGGTCTCGCCGTTCCCCCACGACCAATTGTTCGTCGAGGAAATCAACGGCGAGAAAATGCCGACCTACATGCGTTGGCTGGCCCTGTCCTACGCGCCGACCATGGCGCTGGCCTGCGGTGCCGTCATTTCCTGCGGCGTCGATCGCAAGGGCATGCCCTTCGGCATTCAGATCATTGGCCCCAACGGATCGGATGCCCTGGTGCTCGCCGTGGCCCATGCGCTGGAGCAGTATTTCGCGGACAAGGCCGACCTGAAACGGCCGATCCCCGATCTCGCAAAGCTGCGGTCCTAGGAGGCATCCATGTCCAAGCGCGTGTTCATCGCCGGTTTCAAGCACGAGACCAATACCTTTTCCAAACTGCCCACGGACCTCGCCGCCTACAAGGCGCGGACCTATTACCGCGACGACGAGGTCGCGCAGAAAATGCGCGGGACGGCGACGGAAATCGGTGCTGCCCTGGACGCCGCCGACAAGCACGGCTGGTCCATCCGCCTGCCGATCTATGCCAACGCGACGCCGTCGGGCCGCGTGACCAAGGACATGCACGACCATTTCACCCAGGTCGTGATCGACAGCCTGAAGGCCGACGGGCCGTTCGACGGCATCTATCTGTCGCTGCACGGCGCCATGGCCTGCGAGCACGATGAAGACGGCGAGGGCCGGTTGCTGCAATCCGTGCGCGACCTGGTCGGCCCCGACATGCCGATCGCCGTGACGCTGGACCTGCACGCCAATACGACCGACCGCATGGGCGCGTTGTCGGACATTCTGATCAGCTACCGGACCTATCCTCATATCGACCAGTACGAGGTCGCGACCCAGGCCTGCGATCTGCTGGACCGCACGATGAAGGGCGAAATCCATCCCAAGGTCCATGTCCGCCGCCGCGAAATGCTCGACGGCGCCGATCATGGCCGGACGACCGGGCCGGGCCCGATGGTCGACGCGCTGAAGACCCTGGACAAGCTGATCGCCGAGACGCCGGGCGTCTACGCCGGGTCGATCAACGCGGGCTTTCCCTGGGTCGATATTCACGATGTCGGGCCGACCTGCGTCGTCACAGGCGAAGGCGACGACCCGGCCCATGCCAAGATCGCCGAAACGGTGATGGAGCAGATCTGGCAGGACCGTAACAAGCTCTCCATTGAACTGGTCAAAATCCCGGAAGCCATCAAACGGGTGCAGACGTCTCTGGCGCAGGGCGTTTCGGCGCCCATCGTACTCGCCGACTACGCCGATAACCCGGGCGGCGGCGGTTACGGCGATGCGACCAAGCTGTTGGGTGCGATGATCGAGGCGGACCTTCCCAATGCCGCCTTCGGCACGGTCTACGATCCCGAAGCGGCGCTCGCCTGCAAGAACGCGGGCATCGGCACGACGTTGCGGTTGGAAATCGGCGGCAAGGTCGACCCGAACGTACAGGGCGGCCCACTATCGCTGATGGGGACGGTTACGGCGATCACCGACGGCACCTTCGCCATGGAAGGCCCGATGACGCGCGGTACCCGCGTCGACATGGGGCCGTCAGCCGTGTTCAGCGTCGGCGGCGTCGACATGAGCCACACGCCCAGACGAGGACG
>NZRL01000141.1 GCA_002696205.1 Rhodospirillaceae bacterium
CTTTTCGTTGTTCGCTGTTTTCGTTGTTCGCCGGTGGGCCCAAAAACCGAAACAAAAAAAAGCCGCCCCAAGGGGAGCGGCTCTAAGTTTCGAGGGTGAGCCGCCGCAAATCAGTTTGATCTGCGACGGTACGGTGAAATCGTAAGAGCGGCAGGTCGCCCTGCCCTCTCCCTTGCGAAGCCGTCAGTGGCCGTCATCAAGGGGTGAATTCATAAGGGGAAGTGTCGGCGATCAAGCTGACCTGTACCTGACAACGACATAGTTATTTGGTTCAGAAGGCGCGTGCTTCGGGCGGCCCCGTATGAACGGCTATTGGCTGGGAAAGCGCATGCAGAAGGCCGCGCCGCCACCCGGTGGATCGTAGACTTCCACTGCCGCTCCATGAGCATCAGCGATCCGCTTGACGATCGCCAACCCCAATCCTGCCCCGTCCCCCCGCCGGTCGGCGCGGTCGAAGCGTTCGAAGATCGTACCCCAGCGTTCCTTAGGCACCCCGACCCCACGGTCGATGACGTGGACCGCCGGTTCGTCGGTGATACGCACGGTCACGGTGGACTGCGGTGGGGCATAACGCACGGCGTTTTCCACCAAGTTTCGAATCGCCTGCTCCAGGGCTTGGGGAGATCCGTTGACGACGACCGGCGGCCCGTCGGCCAGAACCTCGATCGATCGATCATCATAGATCGCAATCGGTGCAAGATGCGTCGCCACGGCCGTGCAGACTTCGCGCAAGTCGGCGGATTCTCCGGTCGCCGGGCGGAACAGTTCATAGCGCGCAAAGGACAACATCTGCGAGACCAGGCGGGTCATGGCGTCGCCCTCGTCGCGCAGCGCCGCCGCCGCCGCTTCGTCCTGGAGGTTGTCCAACTTGGTCCGCAGGATCGCCAAGGGTGTCCGGAGTTCATGGGCGACATCGGCGACGAAGGCACGCTGGCGTTCTTCCTGTTCAGCGCGGATGCGCTCGGCCCGGTGCAGTTCCGTTACATCACGAGCAGTCCCGCGCAGGCCGGAAAACCGCCCCGTTTCGGGATCGAAGAACGGCAAACCGCTGGTCATCAGACGCCGCTCAAGCCCCGTCGCATCGTTGACGACGAAAACCACGTCGCGGAACGGCTTCATCAGGTCGAGTTCAATTTCCTCGCCCTGCTCGTCGACGAATTTTCCGAGATCGGCGAATGTCCGCCCCTCGATCTGCAGAGGTACGAAGCCCAGCACCTCGTAGGCATGTTCGGAGACATAAGCGAGGCGGAATTCAGCGTCGGTTTCCCAGACCAAGTCGGAGACCAGGCGGGTGACGTCTTCCAACCGCGTCAGCGCTTCGGCCGCACGCGTTGCTGGATCAGCGGTTAGTGAAGGCCAACTGCGCGGTTTACGCTCACGCATTTCGCCGGGTTGCCGATTGAATCTGGCGGATCGCCGCCAGATAACCCGTATTCCGGCGCCACGTCTTCAACACGCCGGCGGCCGCTTCGCGGCTCATGTCCTCGTATATCCAGATGATGTCCGCCAGGGCCTCTTCGATCCGGTCTGTGCGCCGCGCGCGAACCAATTGGGAATAACGGAAAATCTGCGCGAACTCTTCCTTGGTCAGGCCCACGGCCTTGCAGCAAATCGCCAAGCCTTCCCCGCCCGGCTCGAACAGGATGCGCTTGGCCAGGTATTCGCGAATCCCCGTGAGGCGCGAGAACAGAGCCAGAAACAGCGAGACCTCGCCCTGGCTGAGCGCAGTGATCAGCATCTCAGGCGTGACCATGCCTTCGCGTTCCAGATTGGCCGCAAGTTCATTGGCTTTCAGGTTGTTCGGCAATTCCGGCTGCACACCCGTTTCCTGGTTGGCGAGCTGCTCCAGAAGGTCGTCGATGACGGATTGCTCGAGCTTGAAGTTCTCGAGGATGAATTCACGCAGGGCGGCTGTCACCCAGAGGAACATCTTCTGCGCCAATTCCGGGCGCAACTCATCGCGATGGAGAATCGGTTCTTGGAACGTATCGACCCGCTTCGACTGCTCGACCAGGTATTCCATGGTGCTTTGCGAGATCTTGGCGTTTTCGTTCTTCAACAACGTCACGACCACGCGCTCGTTGCCCGTCTCCACCAATGCCTGGGACACGGCCTCGCTGATGTTCTGCCGGATCGCCACGGCCAATTGGTGTTCCAAGGTTCGGTGGCGAATGATCTCAATCAGGTCCGAATCCTTCAACAGCCCGGACTCGGTCAGAACCGGATAGGCGACTTCGATCTCGTCGTTGGCGAGAATCCGGATCAGGTCTTCCGGCACGTCGTCCAGGCCCGCCAATTGCTGCGCAACACCCCGGCGCACAGACATTTCGATCTCGCGAACGACGCTGCGCAGGATGCCGAACATCAAGGCCCGTTCCCGGTCCGTCAAGGCATCGCCCTTGTTCTCGAACAGGTCGATGATGGTTTCGGTCAAACGGGCCCGACCCATGGTCGACTTCTCCCGCGCGAGGTTCAAAAGAAACTCGTGGTCGACCGTCGGTTCACCGTTTTCCTTGCGTTCGCTCATGCTCTTGTTCTGCTGGTCAATTGTTGAGAGCGCCTTCCGACAGCAAATACCCCACCCCTCTCAGGGTATGGACGCTGACGCTGGCCCCGTTTTTCGATAGTCGTTTTCGCAGTCTGGATACATGTACCTCCACCGAGTTCGACGAGACTTCTTCGTCGAAACCGTAGATTTTGTCTTCCAGGACCGATTTGGGTACGACCCGCCCATATCGCCGCATCAACTGTTCTAACACGCCCATCTCACGCCGGGAAATGGATATGGGCTGGTCGTCGATCCGCACTTCTCGGGCTGTCGTATCGAACGACACGTTGCCCGCCGTCATCACCAGGCCCAAAACCCCACCCGGCCGGCGCAAGAGCGCCCGGATTCGCGCAATCAACTCTTCCATCTCAAAGGGCTTCAACAGGTAGTCGTCGGCGCCGGAGTTCAATCCCTTGACCCGATCGTCCAAACCGTCACGGGCGGTCAGGATCAATACCGGCACGATGCTGCCGTGATCCCGCCACTGCCGAAGCAAGGTGAGCCCATCCATATCCGGCAGGCCCAAATCGAGAATGATGGCGTCGTATTGGACGCTGGCGACCGCAGCCTCGGCGGCGGCGCCTGAATCGACCGTATCGACGGCAAAGGCCTCGTTCTCAAGACCCAGCTTGATGGATTCGGCAAATCGATTGTGATCTTCGACGAGAAGCAGTCTCATGGTCTTCGGTCTCTATTCCCGTTCGAACCTTGTCCCACCGGTGGGACGTTCCGCAAGTCCAAACGCATTGATATCAACCGCCTTGTATCGCTGAGCCGTTTCCTCAAGTGATAGGCATATCTGCATACAATGCAATGCTTACCTTGAGAAACCGTCTTCAAGAGTGGTCAACGCCGGACCAATTCGGCCCAGCTTCCGTGGTACGGGATTAGTCCGATAAACCCGGCACACGTCGGATGGTTGCTATTCTAGGCTTATTCCTCGAAGAGTTCATCCGCAGATTGATCGATCGAGAACCCAAGAGCGTCCCATAATACCTGCATATGGGGAGGAAGAGGCGCCACGACGGATGTCAATTTTCCATTCGGATGGCGGATAACGATCCGCCGGGCGTGCAATTGCATTTTCTTCAAAGGTACGGGCAAGTCCGGGAATGCCGCCGGACCGCCGTACTTGCCGTCGCCCAGGATCGGCGTCCCCATGGCTTCGGCATGGGCACGGAGTTGATGGGTCCGCCCGGTAACCGGCTCCATGGCCAACCAGGCGGTCTTTCGGCTCAACCGTTCGACCACGCGATAGAGCGTTTCCGCCCGTTTCGCGTCCTCGGCGTCGGCATCCATCTTTTCCTGCCCGCCGGCGCCGCGCCGCTTGCCCAGATCCAGGCGAATGCGCCCCTGGGCGATCTCCGGGACTCCGGCCACGGCCGCCCAATAGAGTTTCTTGATCGTGCGGTGGCGGAACCCTTCCGTCAGCCATTGCGCGGATTTCCGCGTCCGCGCCAGAACGAGTACGCCGGAGGTGTCCTTGTCCAGACGATGCGTCAGACGCGGCCGTTCGGCCGCATCGAAGCGCAGAGCGTCCAGCATGCCGTCCAGATGACGACCAAGGCCGGAGCCCCCCTGCACCGCCAGTCCTGCCGGCTTGTCGATGACCAGAACCTCGGCATCGCGGTACAGCACCCTGGCCTGGATATCCTTGATCTCATGATCTGAAAGCTTGGGCCCGCCCGCCTTTCCGTCCTTGCCGCCGCGTGCCGTCTTCGGCTTGGCCGGCGTCTTCGCCGCTGCGTCGCTGCCGCCGTCCCGCAGGCTTGGCGGCAGGCGCACTTCCTGCCCTGCCGCCAGGCGCGCATTTGCCTTGGCGCGGCCGCCGTCGACCCGGATTTGCCCCGTACGCAGCAGCTTCTGAACCTGCCCGAACGGCAGACCCGGGAAATGTTCCTTTAGCCAACGATCCAGACGCAGGCCGTCCTCGTCGTCTGTAACGACGCGGCCCTTGGCTTCCGGCGGCGATACGGGATCGGCCATCACAGAACCTGGCGAAACAGGGCGAGCCCGGCCCAAAATCCGAGAACGCACAACACCACCGAGCCCAGGACATAGCCCGCGGCCGGGCCGAGATCACCCCGCTCGATCAAGGTGACGGCATCCAGCGAAAACGTGGAGAAGGTCGTGAAAGCCCCCATCACGCCGACCACCAGAAACGCACGCAATTCCGGAGACGGCGACCAGGCCAGGGCGGAAATCTCGACCAACGCGCCCAGCACGAACGATCCCAAGAGATTGACCGTGAAGGTGCCCCATGGAAACCCGTGGCCGAGCCATTGTCCGACCCATCCCATGACCAGATAGCGGCCGGTCGCACCGACCGCGCCCCCCATGGCGACGGCAAGCAGCATTTTCATTCCGTTCAGTCCCCGTTGTCGTCGGCGCGTTACTTGCGCAGCTTATCCCAATAGGCCAGACGTTTCCCCACTTCCCGTTCGAATCCGCGTTCCAGCGGCGTATAGAGCCGCGTGCGCGCCATGCCGTCGGGGAAATAGTCCTGGCCGGAGAACCCGTCTTCGGCGTTGTGGTCGTAGGCGTAGTCCTTGCCGTAGTCCAGGTCTTTCATCAGCTTGGTCGGCGCGTTCAGGATATGCTTGGGCGGCATCAACGAGCCGGTCTCCCGTGCCGTCCGCTTGGCCGCCGATTCGGCTTTATAGAGCGCATTCGACTTGGGCGCGGTGGCCAGATAGACCACCGCCTGAACCAAGGCAAGCTCTCCCTCGGGCGAGCCCAGGCGTTCATAGGTATCCCAGGCCGCCAGCGCCTGCGGCAGGGCCTGCGGATCGGCGAGGCCGATATCCTCGGACGCGAACCGGGTCAGGCGCCGGGCGATATACAGCGGGTCTTCCCCGCCCGCCAGCATCCGGGCGAACCAATACAGCGCCGCATCGGCATCCGATCCGCGCAGGGATTTGTGCAGCGCCGAGATCAGGTTGTAATGGCTTTCCTGCCCCTTGTCGTAGATCGGCATGCGCTTCTGCACGGCCTCGGCAAGGCCCGCCGGGTTAAGCGGCTCGGTAATGCCCAGGGCGTCCAGATTCTCGACCATGTTCAACAAGTAACGGCCATCGCCGTCGGCCATCGCCGCCATGGCCTGGCGGGCGTCGGCGTCGAGCGGCAGGGAGTGACCCAACTCGGCCTCGGCCCGGACCATCAGTTCTTCCAGGGCGGCTGCGTCCAATCGATTGAGAACCAGAACCTGGGCACGAGACAGCAGCGCGGGGTTAAGCTCGAACGACGGGTTTTCCGTGGTCGCCCCAACGAGGACGACCGTCCCGTCTTCGACATAAGGCAGGAAGCCGTCCTGTTGTGCCCGGTTGAAGCGATGGATCTCGTCGATGAACAGCAGCGTCCCCTGCCCCACCTTTCGCCGTTCCTTGGCGCGCTCGAACACCTTGCGCAAATCGGCGACACCGGAGAACACGGCGGACAGCGGCTCGAAATACAATGAGACATGATCGGCCAGCAGACGCGCCATGGTGGTCTTACCCGTGCCGGGCGGCCCCCAGAACACGATCGAGGTCAGGCGCCCGGACGCCACCGCCCGGCCGATGAACCCGTCCGGCCCGGTCAGGTGGTTCTGGCCGACGACCTCGCCGATGGCGGTCGGACGCAGGCGGTCCGCCAACGGGCGCGGTGTCTGGCTTTCAAAAAGCGTCGTCCCCCTTCGAACCGTTCCCTCAGTTCCTTGCCCTGCCGTTCGATGGTGATGTCCCAGAACGGCGCCTGCCCGGACACGGCTTTCGCAAGAGCCTCGACCAGCCCGATTTCTCCGCCGTTGACCTTGCGCACGAAATCGCCGGGGCGCAGGCCCGCCTTGTCCGCCGGGGCACCGCGCCGGACCTGCAGGACCAGAACGCCGCGGGCAAAGGGATCGATGCCCAGTTCGTCGCCCAGGGCCGGCGACATGTTCACCACGACAGCCCCCGAAAGAGGATTCCGACCGCCCAGTTCGCGCTTGTCGCGGGCAGGCACCTCGGGCGGCGCCTCGGCCTCCATCGTCAAGGCCTGGGCCTCGCCCTGCCGCCAGACGCGCATCGGCAGGCTTTCGCCGATGGGCGTGGTGGCGATTCGGAATTTCAAAGCAGTGGTATCGCGGATTTCATGCCCGCCGAGAGCCAGGATGATGTCGCCGCGCTGTAACCCCGCCCGGGCGGCGGCGGATGCCGGGTAAACGTCTTCGATGATCACCCCACCCGGCCGGTCGAGCCCCAGCGAATTGGCGATATCTGCCGTCACCGGGCGGCCCGCCGCGCCCATCCAGGGCCGCACCAACCGACCTCCCTTGACCACGCCGTTGACCACGGCGCGCACCAGATTGGACGGAATGGCAAAGCCGATCCCGAGCGAGCCACCCGTCTTGGAGAAAATCGCCGTATTGATGCCGAGCAGACGCCCATCCAAGGCGACCAAAGCGCCGCCGGAGTTGCCCGGGTTGATGGCCGCGTCGGTCTGCAGATAGAAATTCAGATCGGACTGGCCATTGCCCATCTGGGTCCGTGCCAAGGCAGAGACGATGCCGCTGGTCACCGTCTGCCCGACACCAAAGGGGTTGCCGATGGCCAATACGATATCGCCGACTTCCGCCGTGTCGGAATCGGCCAATTTCAGAACCGGCAGGTCCTTGGGCGCGTCCTTCAGGCGCAGGATGGCCAGGTCCGTACGATCGTCCGTCCCGACGATGGCCGCTTCAAACTCGCGCCGGTCGTGCAAGACCACCTTGATCTCGTCCGCGCCCTCGATGACATGGTTATTGGTGACGATCAGCCCGTCGGCCCGCACGATGACGCCGGAACCCAGGGAATTCTGCACCTTCTGCTTCGGTCGCTTGCCGAACTCGAAGCCCAACTGCGGGCCCAGAAACCGTTGAAAGAACGGATCGTCGAACAAGGTCGGACGCTGCCGCTGCGCGACCTTCTTGGCGGTGAAGATGTTGACGACGGCGGGGGTTACCTTCTGCACCACCGGCGCGTAGGACAGCATCACCTGCTCCTGGCTCTTCGGCACTTCACGGGGAGCGGCCTGCACCACCGGTCCGGCAAGGATAAGAGCCGTAAACAAGGCAGTGACTAGGCGGTAGGAACGGTTCCGGGGAAGTTGTCCAGTCATGGGGTGATCTGTCTCTATGGCCGTGGTGAAAACGGGAAACATCCCGATCCTTCAAGATTTAGCCGGATTATGGCGAGGTCAAGGCCCATGGTGCAAATGCCCGCTCCTCTTGCCGCCCACCCGTGAAACGAAAAAGCGCGGCCACCGGGGGCCGCGCTTTCGTATCGGATCGATCCGGAACGGAAACCCTATTCCAGGGCCTCGGCCTCGGCCATCTCGGCTTCGTGGCGGGCCTTGTCTTCGGCGCCCTTGGCGTCCGGATCGCGGTCGACCAGTTCGATCACGGCCATCGGGGCCGCATCACCGTAGCGGAAGCCGGCCTTGAGGATGCGGGTGTAACCGCCCGGGCGTTCCTTGTAGCGTTCGGCCAGCGCGCCGAACAGCTTGGCAACGGCGGCATCGTCCCGCAGGAAGGCGAAGGCCTGACGGCGGTGATGCAGGGCGCCCTTCTTGCCGAGCGAAATCATACGATCGGCGAAGCGACGCAGTTCCTTGGCTTTCGGCAGGGTCGTGGTGATCTGTTCGTGAGCGATCAGCGACGCGGTCATGTTAGAGAACATGGCCTTGCGGTGGCTGGCCGTCCGGTTGAGTTTGCGGTAACCGCTCTTGTGTCTCATATCAGGCTCCTTCTTTGTTTTTCGCCCGGGCGTGCCATTTTACCCCCGGAGGCGCCCCGCCATCTTTGTCATCAAAGACCGTCGGGATGGTTCTTCAGTTAACCGGGCGCCGGGATTAGCGGCGCCCGTTCAGATCAAAACGGATCTTCGAGCTTCTTGGCCAGCTCTTCGATGTTTTCCGGCGGCCAAGCCGTGATTTCCATGCCCAGATGCAGGCCCATGGAGGCCAGCACTTCCTTGATCTCGTTCAAGGATTTCCGGCCGAAGTTCGGGGTCCGCAGCATGTCGGCCTCGGTCTTCTGGACCAGGTCGCCGATGTAGATGATGTTGTCGTTCTTCAGGCAATTCGCCGAACGGACGGACAGTTCCAGTTCGTCCACCTTGCGAAGCAGGTTCTTGTTGAACGGCAGGTCTTCCTGCTGCGCTTCCTCGCGGGCATGCTCCGGCTCTTCGAAGTTGATGAAGAGCTGCAGCTGATCCTGCAGGATACGCGCGGCCAGGGCCACGGCGTCTTCCGGCGTGACGGCGCCGTTGGTCGTGATGTTCAGCGACAGTTTGTCGTGATCGGTAACCTGGCCGACGCGGGTGTTGTCGACCTTGTAGGCAACCTTGCGAACCGGCGAGAACACGGCATCGATCGGGATCAGGCCGATCGGGCTGTCTTCGGCGCGGTTCTGGGTCGCAGGCACATAGCCCTTACCCGATTCCACGGTCAGTTCCATGTTCAGCTTGCCGTCGCGGTCCAGGTGGCAGAGCACCAGGTCCGGATCCATGACTTCAATATCGGCGCCCGTTTCGATCATGCCGGCGGTCACGGCGCACGGGCCCTCGGCCTTGAGCGTCATGCGCTTCGGGCCCTGGGCTTCCATACGAAGGCCCATCGACTTGATGTTCAGGACGATATCGGTGACGTCTTCACGCACACCCGGGATCGACGAGAACTCGTGCAACACGCCATCAACCTGAATCGACGTCACGGCGGCACCCTGCAGGGACGACAGCAGAATGCGGCGCAACGCATTGCCCAGGGTCAGACCGAAGCCACGCTCGAGCGGCTCGGCGACGATGGTCGCCTGACGCACCGGGTCGACGCCGGGGTTGATGTCGAGCTTGTTCGGTTTAATCAGTTCTTGCCAGTTTTTCTGAATCACGTCAGTGACCTCGCGTTCACGTACCTATGTGGGGGACCGTTGCCGGCTGGTCCCGTGGTGTCGGTCCCCGGCCCGGCGATCGGCGGGGACACGGGCGTGGCGGCCTATTGGTGCACCTGAAGGCCGCCTGCCCGTCTTAAGGATTAGACCCGGCGGCGTTTCCGCGGACGGCAACCGTTGTGCGGGATCGGGGTAACGTCACGGATGGCCGTGATCGTGAACCCGATGGCCTGCAGGGCACGAAGCGCGGACTCACGTCCGGACCCCGGGCCCTTGACCTCAACCTCTAGGGTCTTCATGCCGTGTTCCTGGGCCTTCTTACCGGCCTCTTCACCGGCGACCTGCGCGGCGTAAGGGGTCGATTTACGCGAACCCTTGAACCCCATGGAACCGGCCGACGACCAGGCAATCGCATTGCCCTGCGCGTCGGAGATGGTGATCATGGTGTTGTTGAACGTGGAGTTGATATGGGCCACGCCGGAGGCGATATTCTTGCGCTCGCGGCGGCGCGGGCGGGCTGCTGCTGCCTTAGCCATCTCTGATTATCCTTGAACTTGCCGTTATTTCTTCTTGCCCGCGATGGCCTTGGCCGGGCCTTTGCGGGTGCGCGCGTTGGTGTGGGTCCGCTGGCCGCGCACCGGCAGGCCGCGACGATGGCGCAGCCCGCGATAGCAACCCAGGTCCATCAAGCGCTTGATGTTCATGGCCGTTTCGCGCCGCAGGTCGCCTTCGACCTGATAGTCGCGATCGATGGTCTCGCGAATCCGCGCGACCTCGTCTTCC
>NZRL01000142.1 GCA_002696205.1 Rhodospirillaceae bacterium
CCCACAGTGGGTCCGGCTGTGTCAGACAATGAACACGCCGGAATACATCGAAGATCCGTCGTATAAGGAATTGTCCGCGCGCGTTTCGAACCGCGCCGCCGTGGACGCCATCGTCGGCGGCTGGGTCGCGACCGTCGACGCCCGGACCTGCGCCGATCTGCTATCGCAAGCGGGCGTCGCCAACGGCTTGATCCTAAAGACCGAGGATGCTGGCAACGATCCAAACTTGGCGCACCGCGACATGGTGACGATGGCCGACGATCCTGAGAGCGGGAGCGCGGCCAAGTTGCCGGGGACCGTGTTTCGGACCGGCGGCGGCCGTGGCCGCGCGGCGGACGCGGTGCCGGCACGGGATTCCGGGCGGGCCGGGGTGGCGGCGTTGCTTGCGGCCCGAAACCGGGACGCGTCCGAGGGGATTGCCAATCGGAGCCATGCGCTGCCGCTGGAGGGCGTCCGGGTCGTCGAAATCGGCCAGTATACGACGGCGCCCTTGGCCGGCCGGCACCTCGGCACGCTGGGGGCCGAGGTCATCAAGGTCGAATCCCCCGAAGGCGACGCCGCCCGTGCCTGGATGCCGACGAAGCACGGTTTGAGCCTGTTTTTCGTTATGAGCAATTGCGGCAAGGAAAGCGTCAGTCTCAATCTCAAGACCGAAGACGGATATGAAAAATTCGCCGAGTTGATCCGCGGCGCCGACGTCCTGGTTGAGAACATGAAACCAGGTTCCATGGAAGCGTTGGGTCTCGGCGCGGCACGATTGTCGGAGATCAACCCGCGTCTGGTCTATTGTCAGATCACCGGGTTCGGCATGGACTCCGTCTATGGGAAAAAGCCGGCTTACGACACCGTCGTCCAAGCCATGTCCGGGTTCATGGATGCCAACGCGTTCGAGGGAACGCCGTTGAAATCCGGTATTTCGGCGGGCGATTTCATGGGCGGCGAGGTCGGCCTGTTCGGCATTCTCGCCGCGTTGCGGCAGCGCCGGCGGACCGGGCTCGGACAGTATATCGATCTTTCCATGCAGGATGTCGCCACCTGGATGACGTCCGTGACGTGGAAAGGCAATGGCGCGGCGGGGACGGACAAGCTCGTGGCCTGCGCCGACGGCTATGTCTACGCCAGCGTCGAACCGGCGCGGCGGGGCGATCTCGACGGCCTTCCCGATAAGACCGCCGACACGCGCGCGGCGTTCATCGAGACCTATTTGACGGCCGGCCTTTCGTTGACGCCGGTTTGCCGGGTCTCTGAAGTCGTCGAAGCCGAGATGACGTCGGACCGCCATCTGCTGGCGGAAGTCGTCAACGGCAAAGGGGAATCCTGGCCCGCGCTCGCCTCCCCCATGCGCTTGTCGGAGACGCCGCCGGTCGTGCACGGCGCAATCGGCGTACCATGCGCGCTCTGAACATTTAACGGCACGAGGAATTGGATCGATGGTCGCGCATCGAGTTTTTTGGCCTAATTAAAAAATGGAATGCATTCCATTTTTTCTGGACAAGCGTACGGCGCGCATGGAAAGATGCCGCGCATCAAAAATGGACGACCGTGAATGCCGCGCCATGCGGTGCGGGAAACGGCGCCCTTCCGCTGCCGCGATGCGCGTGCGGGCGGGATATTGGGATGAGGGAACGGTGTCTTGAAGCACATTGGCGATGCTTTCGAAACGCTGAAGGTCGAGCGTATCGAGGACCACTTGCTGGTCGTCACGTTGAACAGGCCGGCGCAGGCCAATTCGACCAATACACAGATGGGACGCGACCTGTTCGACTTGTGGACGGGCCTGTACGTCGATCAGCAGGACATCCGCTGCATCGTCCTGACCGGGGCCGGCGATAAGGTTTTCAGTGCCGGCGGCGACCTCAAGGAACGCAACGAAATGACCGACGAACAATGGCAGCGCCAGCATGCCTTGTTCGAACGGGCCCGGATGGCGCTGTTGGAATGTCCGATCCCGATTATTGCCGCGGTCAACGGCGCGGCCTACGGCGGCGGTCTGGAAACGGTCCTCACCTGCGATTTTTCTTACGCGGCGCGCCGCGCGCGCTTCGCCCTGACGGAAGTGAAGATCGGAATCATGCCGGGGGGGATGGGCACGCAGAACCTGCCGCGCGTCGTCGGCCGCAACCGGGCCAAGGAAATCATTCTAACGGCGCGGCCCTTCTCTGCCGAGGAAGCCTACGAATGGGGCCTGATCAACAAGATTTGCGAAGACGATGCCTTGATGGATGACGTCTTGGAAACGGCGCGTGCCATTTGCGCCAACGCCCCCCTGTCGATCTATCGCGCCCGCAAGGCGGTCGACGTTGCCTGCGACGTGGATATCGCCACCGGCTACGCCTTCGAACTGGAAGCCTACAACCGCTTGGTCGGCACCCAGGACCGGCTGGAAGGCGTGCGCGCCTTCGTCGAACGCCGTCCGGCCCGCTTCCAGGGCCGCTGATGCCGGTTAACGCCCCGCCCGAAAGGCTGAGAAAGAGATTCCAGGAGATGAGGACATGACCGAGACGCCTTCGTTTTCCATAGCCGACGACTATCCGGAATACCGCCGGGACGTCGCGGCGTTGTGCGCCGATTTTCCGGGCGACTATTGGCGCGCGTTGGAAGAGCAGCCGCCGTCCGGCAGCTACCCGACGGCTTTCGTCCGCGCGCTTACGGAAGCGGGGTTTCTGTCCGCCTTGATCCCCGAGGCGTACGGCGGATGGGGCAAGCCCGTGCGTGCCGGCGCGGTCATTCTCGAAACCATCCATCGCAGCGGCTGTTCCGCCGGCGCCTGTCATGCGCAGATGTACACGATGGGTACCGTCCTGCGTCACGGCAATGACGCCCAGAAATCCGAGTTCCTGCCCAAGATCGCCACGGGCGAACTGCGTCTGCAGGCGTTCGGCGTATCGGAACCGACGACGGGCTCGGACACCACGCAATTGCGGACCCGTGCCGACAAGTGCGACGGCGGATATGTGGTCAACGGCCAGAAGGTCTGGACGTCGCGGGCCGCGCACTCCGATCTGATGCTGCTGTTGGCGCGAACGACGCCCGCCGATCAGGTGAAGAAGCGCGTCGACGGCATCTCCGTGTTCCTGATCGACATGAACGAAGCCAAGAAGAACGGCATGGAGATCGTGCCCATCGACGCGATGGTGAACCACAACACCACGGAAATCTTTTTCGATGATGTGTGGATTCCGGAATCGAGTCTGATCGGCGAGGAGGGGCGGGGCTTCCGCTACATCCTCGATGGCATGAATGCCGAACGCTGCCTGGTGTCGGCGGAGGCCATCGGCAATGCCCGCTACTTCATCGACAAGGCCGTGGCGCACGCGTCTTCGCGCTCGGGGCATGGCGCGCCCTTCGCCGCGCGGCAATCGGTGCAAGCACAGATAGCCGACGCTTTCGCGCGTCTGGAGGTCGCGGACCTCATGGTGCGGCGGGCCAACGCCATGTTCGATGCCGGGCTGAAGTGCGGCGCCGAGGCCAACATGGCCAAATTCAGTTCCGGCGAGGCCGTCTGGGCCTGCGCCGAGGCCTGTTTGAGCGTTTACGGGCACGAGGGGCTGCGGTCGGATCGCGACATCGAGCGCAAGTGGCGGGATTCCCGCATGAGCCGGAATTCTCCTGTCTCGCCGAACATGATCCTGAACTTTGTCGGGCAGCACGTGCTTGAGCTGCCGAGATCCTATTGACGCGGGCGGAGCGAACCATGACGACGACTGAGAGCGATATGCGCATCGAGATCGGCGCGGATGCCTATACGGACATCTGCGATACCGTCGAGAAAATTTGCCGCGAATTTCCGGCCGAATATTGGCGGGAATTGGAAGATCGTCCGCTCGGCGATCGATACCCGGCGTCGTTCGTGGCGGCCCTGGGTGGCGCCGGTATCATGGCGGCGCTCGTGCCAGAGGCATATGACGGCGCGGGCTTGCCGCTCGAAGCGGCGGCGGCGATCATCGAAACGATCCATGCGACGGGCTGCAACGCGGCACTGCCGATCCAGCAATTCCGGCTGACGGCCTTGCTCGCCGGCGCCGATAACGAGCCGCTAAAGCGCGCGATCCTGCCCAGGTTAGCGGATGGAAGTCTCACCCTGCAGGCGTTCGCGCACGACGAGGCGGACGACGCCGGGTGTGTCGCCGTGCCGTCGGGCGATGCCGTCGCGCTGTCCGGTACGAAGACGCGGGTTCTGGCGCCGGTGGAAAGCGGCGCCATGATCGTCTCCGCGCGCGAAAACGATACGGATGAAAAGCCGACGGCGCTTTATCTCGTCGAGGCGGGGAGCGATTCGGCGGGCCTGGTCCCGACGCCCTACGGCGAGATGACGAATACGTGCGTCGCGGACGTTCGCTTCGACAAGGTCGCGATCCTGGCATCGAACAGGATCGCGCCGGCCGATACCGGTGGCGCGCTGATCGTGGCGGCGGATGTCGTGTTACGGATACTCGAAGCGGCGGCGGCCATCGGTGACGGCCGGTTCTTTTCCAGACGCGGCGCCGCCTACGCCAAAGAACGGGTCGTGTTCGGCAACCCGATCGGCAAATACCAGGGCATCCAGTTTCCGTTGGCCAAGGCGCACATAGAGGTCGAGGCGGCCTTCATCGGTTTGCGCCGCGCGATGGCGCTGTACGACGCCGGCCTGGATGCCGGCGTGGCCGCCAGCGTCGCCCATTACCTGGCCATGGAAGCGGCCTGGAACATGGCCGATGCGGCCTTCACCACGCACGGCGGCTTCGCCTTCGCCCGGGAATACGACATCGAACGGAAATGGCGCGACGTTCGGGCGATGAAGCTGGCGGCCGTTCCCTACAAGGGAGACCTGACGGAAATCGGCGAGTCGGCGCTCGGCTTGCCGCGTTCCTACTGACGCTCCACGAGACCACAACGTTTGGATACAGGAAATCAGATGACCTACGAAACGATCAAGACGGACCGGCAAGACGCGGCTTTCGTCATTACCCTCAACCGGCCGGAACGGCGCAACGCCATCAGCACGCAGGTCATGGACGAATTGGTCGCGGCGGCCGCCGAGGCGGAAGCCGATGCCGCCGTCCGGGGTATTATCATCACCGGCGGCGAGAGCTATTTCTCGGCGGGAGCAGATCTCAACGACGCGCAGGCCCTCAGCAACGGCGTCGAGATGATCCGCTATTTCCAGAAGTGGCACCGGACTTGCCGTGCCCTGGAAGAAAACGAGAAACCCGTGCTCGCCGCCGTCGAAGGGTTTTGCATGACCGGCGGGTGCGAGCTCGCGCTTGCCTGCGATCTCCGGATCGGCTCCAAGTCGTCTTCGTATGCGATCACCAGCGCGCGGATCGGCACCGTTGCCGGCGCCGGCGGCACGCAGCGCCTGCCCAGGATCGTCGGTCCGTCCAAGGCGCTGGAAATCATGTTCGATGCCGACCCCATCGGCGCGGAGGAAGCCTATCGGATAGGTCTGATCAATAAATTGACGGAAGACGGCGAGGCCCTGGCCACGTCGTTGGCGATGGTCGAGCACTACGCAACCCGCGCGCCGCTCAGCCATGCCTTCATCAAGCACACGGTCTACACCGGGATGCAGATGGATTTGGTCTCATCGCTCGATTACGAGGCCTTCATCGCCGCCACGATCTATCACTCCGAAGACCGCCGCGAAGGCATCGGCGCCTTTTTCGAAAAGCGCAAGGCGAACTTCAAGGGGAAATAACCCCGGGACGCACCGTCCCAAGATTGTCGATATTGGAAGGAAATCCCCATGGCTGAAGAGCAGTTCGAAGATCTTATCTACGAAGCCCGCGACGGTGTCGCGACGATCACGGTCAACCGGCCGGAAAAGATGAACGCTTGGCGCGAGCAGACGTACTTCGAAATGATCGAAGCGTTGACCAAGGCCGGCTGGGATCGCTCGATCAGCGTTGTCGTGCTGGCCGGTGCCGGCGGCAAGGCCTTCGGTGTCGGCGGCGACACCAGCGACAAGAAATCGGAACGCCAGGGTCAGGGGATCATCGGCGTGCCGATCGAGATGGTGCACACCCTCATTCGCGACATCCCGAAACCGGTCATCGCCAAGGTGGACGGTTTCGCCATCGGCGGCGGCAATGTCCTGGCGACGATCTGCGACTTCACCATTGCCTCGGACCGTTCCGTCTTCGGTCAGGTCGGCCCCAAGGTCGGTTCCGTCGATCCGGGGTTCGGCACGGCGTATCTGGCGCGTATCATCGGCGAAAAGAAGGCGCGCGAGCTATGGTATCTGTGCCGCCGCTATTCCGCCGCCGAGGCGCTGGAGATGGGGCTCGTCAACCGCGTGGTGCCGGCCGAGGAACTCGATGCCGAGGTCGACGCGTGGTGCCAGGAAATCCTGGAGCGCAGCCCCACGGCGATCGCCATCGCCAAGAAGTCGTTCAACGCGGCGACGGAAGACCTGCGCGGCATCGCCCAACTCGGCTTCCAATCCGTGGCGCTGTACTACGACACCGACGAAGCGAAGGAAGGCGGCAACGCGTTCCGTGAAAAGCGCAAACCGGATTTTCGTTCGATCTATATGAACAAGAAATAACCGGGAGCGTGCTCCCGGGGTTGAAAGACTCCCAGACAAGCCGGAGGTTTGTGATGAAGGTACTCGTGCCCGTGAAGCGGGTTGCCGATTACAACGTGAAAATTCGCCTGAAGGCGGACGGCTCCAGCGTCGACCTAGCCAACGTGAAGATGTCGATGAACCCCTTCGACGAGATCGCCGTCGAGGAAGCCGTGCGCCTGAAGGAAAAAGGCACCGTTTCCGAAATCGTCGCGGTCTCCATCGGCGTGCCGCAGGCTCAGGAAACATTGCGGACGGCGCTCGCCATGGGCGCCGACCGGGCGATCCTGGTAACCGCGGGCACCGATGTTCATCAGGATATGGAGCCGCTGGGCGTCGCTAAAATTCTGGCGGCTCTTGTCGAAAGCGAGCGTCCCGATCTGGTCATTGCCGGCAAACAGGCGATCGATAACGACATGAACGCGACGGGGCAGATGCTGGCCGGGTTGCTGGGCTGGGGGCAGGCGACCTTTGCGTCGAACCTGGAAATCGGCGATGGCCAAGCCGTTGTCACCCGCGAGGTCGATGGCGGCCTGCAGACCGTCAGCGTGAAACTGCCCGCCGTGGTGACCGCCGATTTGCGCCTGAACGAACCGCGCTATGCCTCTTTGCCCAACATCATGAAGGCCAAGAAGAAACCGCTGGAAGAGAAGAGCGTAAGCGATTTCGGCCTCGACCTGTCGCCGCGTTTGTCGGTCTCGAAGGTGGCGGAACCCGCGGGCCGTCAAGCCGGGATCAAGGTCGCTTCCGTGGAAGAACTGATCGAGAAACTCAAGACCGAGGCGGGAGTGATCTGATGAGCGTTTTGCTGATAGCCGAAGTGACCGAGGGAGCCCTCGCGCGCGACGCCACCGCCAAGGCGGTCTCGGCGGTGCTGGACTTGGGCGCGGTGACGGTGCTCGTCGCTGGGGCCGGCGTGGACGCGGCGGCGGCCGACGCCGCCAAGATCGCCGGGGTGACGAAAGTCCTGGTCGCCGACGACCCGTCGCTGGCTCATGGTCTCGCCGAACCGATGGCCGCGCTGATCCGGGATGTGGCCGGGGATTACACGCATTTCGTGGCGCCGGGGACGGCGGACGCGAAGAACGTCCTGCCGCGTCTCGCGGCGATGTTGGACGTCATGGTGATTTCCGACGTCATGGCCGTGCTGGCTGCGGACACGTTCGCGCGCCCGGTCTACGCCGGCAACGCCGTGCAGACCGTGACGTCGTCCGATGCGGTCAAGGTGCTGACCGTACGGACCGCCAGTTTCCAGCCGGCTGCGGACGGCGATGCCGCCCCGATCGAAACGGTGTCGGTCGGCGCCGACCCGGGATTGTCGGCCTGGATCGAAGACCGTGTCACGGAATCCGACCGCCCGACGCTGACGTCCGCCAAGATCGTCGTTTCCGGTGGCCGGGGCGTGGGCTCGGAAGAGAACTTCGCCCTGATCGCCGCGCTGGCGGACGCCTTGGGGGCCGCCGTTGGCGCGTCTCGGGCCGCTGTCGATTCCGGTTTCGCGCCCAACGACTGGCAGGTCGGTCAGACGGGTAAGGTCGTGGCACCGGAGCTTTATATCGCGATCGGCATCTCCGGCGCGATCCAGCACTTGGCGGGTATGAAGGACTCCAAGGTGATCGTCGCTATAAACAAGGATGAAGAAGCGCCGATCTTCGATGTCGCTGATTATGGTCTGGTCGCCGATTTGTTCGACGCGGTGCCGCGGTTCACCGACGCGGCGTCCTAGGGATGGCGGTCGCGGTCGCCGACCTGAGCGTGACCGGCGCGCGGGGGCGGTTCGCCGTTCGCACGTGGACACCGCCTAGTGCCGATGGCGCGACGCCGCTGCTTCTGTTTCACGACTCGCTCGGATGTATCGAGCTGTGGCGGGATTTCCCCGAAGCGCTCGCCGTCGCCACGCGCCGGACGGTCATTGCCTACGACCGGTTGGGGTTCGGCAGGTCCGATCCGCATCCGGGCCAACTCGATCTCGATTTCATTGCGGCAGAAGCGCGTTTGAGCGTGCCGTTGCTACAGCAAGCGTGTGGGTTCGAGACCTTCGTCGCCTGCGGGCACAGCGTCGGCGGCGGCATGGCGGTCGAAGCGGCGGCGCGCCATGCCGATCGGTGCCGTGCCTTGATCACCCTCGGTGCGCAGGCCTTCGTCGAAGACCTGACGGTGCGGGGTATTCGGGATGCGCGGGGCGGTTTCGAGACCGAGACGGGCCTCGCCAAACTCGCCAGGTATCATGGCGATAAAGCCGAATGGGCTCTCCGCGCCTGGGTCGACACCTGGCTATCGCCAGCCTTCAAGGATTGGTCGCTTGCCGATGCGCTGGGCCGGGTGACATGCCCCGTGCTGGCGATCCATGGCGCGCAAGATCCCTATGGCAGCAGAAGACATGCGGACCTTATCGCGGGACGTGGGGGAACGGTGGAGGTCCTGGAGGATGCCGGACACTTCCCGCATCGCGAGGCGCAACAGACGGTCGTGAAATTGATCTCGACGGCATTGTCACGTTGGCCTTGTCACGTTGGCATTGTCACGTTAACGGCCCATTTGACGATCATGATAAGCTGATGAGATGGAACCTATCTCTTACAGCCGCCACCGCTTCCCGCCAGTCGTCATCCAACATGCGGTTTGGCTCTATTTTCGGTTCACGTTGAGTTATCTGAAAGTCGAAGAGCTGTTAGCAGAGCGAGGGTTGATGTCTCGTACGAGACAATCCGCCGATGGGTCG
>NZRL01000143.1 GCA_002696205.1 Rhodospirillaceae bacterium
CCGTCCCCATGAAAAACACGGGACGCCCGGCCACGATAAAGCCGCCGATCAGAACGTGATGATCTGACGCACCGTGTGGCCTTCGGCCAGGTGGTCGAAGGCTTCGTTGATCTGTTCCAACGGGATCTTGTCGCAGATCAGCTTGTCCACCGGCAGGGCGCCGCGCTTGTACATCTCGATGTAGTGCGGGATGTCGCGCTCGGGGATGCAGCTGCCGAGATAGCTTCCCTTGATCGTCCGTTCCTCGGTCACGAGGTTGACGTGCTGCACGGTCATGTTGGTCGCCGGATGGCTGAGCCCGCTGGAGGTCGTCGTCCCGCCGCGCTTCGTCACCTTGTAGGCGAGGTCCATGGCCTCGACCCGGCCGACGCATTCGAACATGTATTCCAGTCCGCCGCCGGTCGCATCCTTGATCTTCTCGACCGCGTCGTTGTCCAGCGCGTTGAAGACCATGTCGCAGCCGAGCTTGGTGCCCCATTCCAACTTGTCGTCCAGGGCGTCGATGCCGACGATCTGGCGGGCCCCCGCCATCTTGGCCCCCATAACGGCGGCCAAGCCGGTCCCGCCCAGGCCGACCACGCCGACCGAGGCACCGGCCGGAACCTGGGCCGTGTTCAGAACCGCGCCGACGCCGGTGATGACCGCGCAAGAGAACGTGCAGGCGATATCCAGCGGCAGGTCCTTGTCCACCTTGACCACCGAGGACCGGTGGGCGACGACGTATTCGGAGAAGCAGGAAACGCCCGCCTGGTGATAGAGATCCTGACCGTCCTTGTGCAGGCGCATTCCGCCGCCCAGAAGCGTGCCCGCGCCGTTGGCGGCGGCCCCCTTCTCGCAAATCGACGGGCGGCCTTCCTTGCACGGCAGACATTGCCCGCAGGACGGCAGAAAGGCGAAGACCACATGGTCGCCGGGCTCCAGCCCTTCGACGCCGGGGCCGACTTCCTGCACCACGCCGGAAGCTTCATGCCCCAGAACCATCGGCAGCGGCCGTTCGCGCACGCCCGCCACGACCGACAGGTCCGAATGGCAGACACCGGCCGCCGCGACCTTGACCAGAACCTCGTTCGCCTGGGGCGGGTCGAGGTCGACTTCCTCGACCTTCATCGGGCGGGATTTGGCGTAGGGGCGTTCGGCACCCAGTTCGTAAACAACGGCGGCTTTGGTTTTCATGGTCGGATGGGCTCCCGGAGGATTTTGTTGTTGGTAATAATGGCCCGAACCTTATCCCCGCCCGCCCGCATGGGCAAGTCGGGCCGCAAGTCAAACCCGACAGGCAAGGTGCCTTGCCGACAAGAAACGCGGTATAACGGGCATAAATCGAAAACGGTCGAAAACGATCAAACGTCAGGGAGAACAATCATGTTGAAAACCACCGTTGCCGGAAGCCTTCCCAAGCCGTCCTGGCTGGCCGAGCCCGAGAAGCTTTGGGCACCCTGGAAACTCGAGGGTGAGGAGCTCTGGCAGGGCCAATGCGACGCCGCGCTGATCTGGATCAAGACCCAGGAAGACGCCGGGATCGACATCGTCACCGATGGCGAGCAGTTCAGAAAGCATTTCGTTCACGGCTTTCTCGAGTTCGTCGACGGCATCGATTTCCAGAAAATGACCACCATGGGCATCCGCGACAACCGCTACGACGCCGAGGTGCCGACGGTGACCAGCAAGATCAGCCGCCGCGAGCCCGCCCATACCAAATCCACCGCCTTCTGCCGCGAACACGCCAAGGGCGGGTTGAAGATCACCATGCCCGGGCCGATGACGATCTGTGACACCATCGCCGACGAGGTCTATGGCAAGCGCGCCGACATGGCCATGGCTTTCGCCGAAATCCTGAACCAGGAGGCGCTGGAATTGCAGGCCCTCGGCGTCGACGTCATTCAGTTCGACGAACCGGCCTTCAACGTGTTCCTGGACGACGTCAAGGAATGGGGCGTCGCCGCCCTCAACCGGGCGTTCCAGGGCATCACGGTGAAGAAGGCCGTGCATATCTGCTACGGCTACGGCATCGACGCCAACAACCAGTGGAAGGAAACGCTGGGATCGGAATGGCGCCAGTACGAGGAAACCTTCCCCGCCCTCAACGACAGCGATGTGGACCAAATATCGCTGGAATGTGCCGGGTCCCACGTGCCGCATTCGCTGATGGCGCTGTTGAAGGACAAGGAAGTGATGGTCGGCTCCGTCGATGTCGCCAATCTGGCCGTCGAGACGCCGGAACAGGTCGCCGAGGTCATCCGTTCCGCCATGCGCTATGTCGACGCGGAACGCATCTATCCCTGCACCAACTGCGGCCTCGCCCCGTTCCCCCGCCACGTCGCCGAAGGCAAGCTGAAGGCGCTGGCCGCCGGGGCCGCCATCGTCCGCAAGGAACTGGGTGCGGCTTAAACCTGTATTCGTCACAAAAGCTGTGACCGGGAGGCCCTTGCCTTACGGGGCCTTCCGGCATTAAACCTTCCGTCCCTAATTCAATAGGCACATCCGTTCCAGGGAGACCCCCCATGGCCAAGAAATTCGATAAATCCAAACTGCCGTCCCGTTACACCAGTGTCGGGCCGGAAAGCGCGCCGCACCGGTCCTACTACTACGCCATGGGCATGACCGAGGAAGAGATCGAACAGCCCTTCGTCGGCGTCGCGACCTGCTGGAACGAAGCCGCCCCGTGCAATATCGCGCTGTCGCGTCAGGCCCAGGCCGTGAAGACCGGCGTCAAGGAAGCCCACGGCACGCCCCGCGAATTCACCACCATCACCGTGACCGACGGTATCGCCATGGGCCACCAGGGCATGAAATCGTCGCTGGCGTCGCGCGACGTGATCGCCGACTCGGTCGAACTGACCATGCGCGGCCATTGCTACGACGCCATGGTCTGCCTCGCCGGCTGCGACAAATCCCTCCCCGGCATGATGATGGTGCAACTGCGCCTGAACGTGCCGTCCGTGTTCATGTACGGCGGCTCGATCCTGCCCGGTAAGTTCAAGGGCAAGGACGTCCCCGTCATCGACGTGTTCGAAGCCGTGGGTGCGAACGCCAACGGCTCCATGTCCGACGACGACCTTCACGAACTGGAATGCGTCGCCTGCCCGTCCGCCGGGTCCTGCGGCGGCCAGTTCACGGCCAACACCATGGCCTGCGTTTCCGAAGCCATCGGCCTGGCCCTACCCGGTTCCGCCGGCTCCCCCGCCCCGTATGAAAGCCGCGACGAATACGCCGTGGCCTCCGGCAAGGCGGTGATGAACCTGATCGAAAAGAACCTGCGCCCGCGCGATATCGTGACCAAGAAGTCGTTCGAGAACGCCGCGCGCATCGTCGCCGCCTCGGGCGGGTCGACCAACGCGGGGCTGCACCTGCCGGCCATGGCGCATGAAGCGGGCATCGATTTCTCGCTGCAGGACGTCTGCGACATCTTCAAGTCCACGCCCTACATCGCCGACCTGAAGCCGGGCGGCAAATACGTCGCCAAGGACCTGTTCGACATCGGTGGCGTGCCGGTGCTGATGAAGGCCCTGCTGGACGCCGATCTGCTGCACGGTGACTGCATGACCGTCACCGGCAAGACCATCGCCGAGAACCTGGCCGATGTGGAATTCCCGACCGACCAGGACGTGATCTATCCCGTGTCCAAGGCGATCACGCCGACCGGCGGCGTCGTCGGCCTGCGCGGCTCGCTCGCCCCGGAAGGGGCCATCGTCAAGGTCGCGGGCCTGCACAAGCTGCAGTTCACGGGCACGGCCCGCTGCTTCGACCGCGAAGAAGACGCGCTCGACGCCGTCTTGAAGCAGCAGATCAAGGAAGGCGACGTCGTCGTCATCCGCTACGAAGGGCCCAAGGGCGGGCCCGGCATGCGCGAAATGCTCTCGACCACCTCGGCGATTTACGGCCAGGGCCTGGGCGAGAAAGTGGCGCTGATCACCGACGGCCGGTTCTCGGGCGCCACGCGCGGGTTCTGCATCGGCCACGTCGGCCCGGAAGCCGCCGTCGGCGGCCCCATCGGCCTGTTGAAGGACGGCGACGTCATCACCATCGACGCCGACAAGGGCACCCTGGACGTGGAAGTTTCCGAAGAGGAAATGGAAGCCCGCCGTAAGGAATGGAAACCCCGCAAACACGACTACCAGTCGGGCGTGCTTTGGAAGTATGCTCAACTTGTGGGCCCCGCCTGCGACGGTGCCGTCACTCATCCGGGCGCCAAGGCGGAAACCCACACGTACGCCGACATCTAAGGGGCGCCGTTGCGAGCACCCCGCCGTCGGCCGGGTGTGAACAGACGGGATAACGGCATGGCCGATACCTTCGCCCTGAACCGCCGCGAACACGACCGCCAGTCGACGGGATTGGACGCCCGCGTCACCGTGGGCGACGCCACGACCAAATGCACGATCGAGGACATTTCCCCCGGCGGGGCGCAGATCATCGCCTCGCTGGATTTGTCCAAGGGGCGGCACCTGACCCTCAACCTGGGGGCCTTCGGCGACGTCACGGCGACGGTCGCCTGGTGCCGGCGCGGGCGCCTCGGCATCAAGTTCGAGGCCGATCCCGAGGTTCTCGCCGAAATGGTCATGTCCATCGCCATGCAGGGGTGACGCCATGCGCCGCCTGATCGCCGTTCTGGGTTTCAGTCTGCTGCTCGGCCCCATGCCGGCGGCGGCGGACCACATCGTCCCTCACGACGCCCAGGCGATCGCGCGGCTCGCCGATCTGAACAAGGCCTTCGTCGCCGATCCGACCAACCCCCGCGTTTTGCAGCGCCGCGCCGTTCTGTTGACGCAGATCGGCCGTCCTCACGAAGCCATCGCCGACCTGGACGCCGCCATCGCCCAGACGCCCGACGATTGGGACAATTTCATCCTGCTGGGCACCATCTACGAATCCCTCAACCGTTGGGACGATGCGGCCGTCGCCTTCGCCCGGGCCGATCGCTTGCTGCCGACCGATGCCGGGATCCTGCTGATGCGGGCCAAGAACCTGATCGGACGGCCGTCGCCGACCGCGTCCCAGGGCATGAGCGGCGTCGAGTTCGCCGCCCGCTCCGCCGCGATCCGCGACAGCAGCGAGGCCCGCGCCGTGCTCGCCGCCGGGTTCGCCCGCGCCCGGGAATACGTCCTGGCGGTGGAGGAACAACGCCGGGCCCTGGCCCTCTCCCGGACGGAAGGCCGCCCGGCTCAGGTCATCGCCGACTACCGCGCGGACCTCTCGCGCCTGGAAGCGCTCGCCGAACCGGCGCGCCTGGCCCGGTAACGCCATGTTCCCGCCCCGCGCCCTGCCCACGCCTGAATTCGACGTCGCCTTCGCCCGGGCGCAATTCCCGAACGCCTGCTTCGGCACGGGGATCGCCGACGGCAGTAACGGCTGGGCGTTCTTCGAAAACGCCGGCGGCTCCTACGTGCCGAATTCAGTGATCCGCCACATGACGGCCTATATGACCGAAAGCCAGGTTCAGCCGTCGGCCCCCTATCCGCAATCCCAACTGGCGGCCGAGCGCATGGCGGCGGGGCACGACCGCATGGCGGCGATGATCGGCGCCGATGCCCGCGATGTGGTCATCGGCCCCTCGACCTCGATGAATGTCTATGTCCTGTCGAGGGCGCTGCGCCCGTTGTGGCGCGAAGGCGACGAGGTCATCGTCGCGACCCTCAACCACGAAGCCAATTCCTCGCCCTGGCGGCGATTGGCGGAGACCGGCATCAAGATCATCCATTGGCCGGTCCACCCGGACACCGGCGCCCTGACCGTCGATCTACTAGGAGACCTGCTGACCGACCGCACGCGGCTGGTCGCCTTCCCCCATGTCTCCAACATCACCGGCGACATCAACGACGTGGCGGCGATCACCC
Source organism: Rhodospirillaceae bacterium (assembly GCA_002696205.1). GTDB lineage: Bacteria > Pseudomonadota > Alphaproteobacteria > Rhodospirillales > Casp-alpha2 > UBA1479. The sequence continues at coordinate 5,835 of NZRL01000143.1, forward strand.
GACAGGTCCACGCGGCGGGCGCCATGGTCTGCGTCGACGCCGTCGCCTACGCGCCGCACCGCGCCGTCGACGTGAAGGCCTGGGACGTCGATTTCTACCTGTTCAGCTTCTACAAGGTCATGGGGCCGCACATGGGCCTGATGTACGGCAAGCGCGACCGCCTCCTGGAGGCCCACGGCCAGGGCCACCTGTTCTTCCCCGAGACCGACATCCAGCACAAGCTCAACCCCACCGGCCCGCAACACGAAATGATCGCGGCGCTGGCGGGCATCGGCGACTACGTCGACGCCCTCGCCGCCCACCACGGCCTGATGGATGAGACCGACATCCACACCCGGACCCGCAAGGTCTTCGGCCTGATCGCGGCCCACGAACAGCGCCTCGCCGAACGCTTCCTCGACTTCGCCACGAACCGCCCCGGCCTGCGCCTCCTGGGCCGCCACAGCGCCAAGGCCGAAGACCGCGCGCCCACCTTCTCCTTCACCATCGAAGGCAAACGCTCCGCCGAGGTCGTCGAGGCGCTCCGCGCACAAAAGATTGCCTGCTGGAACGGCGACTTCTACGCCCCCCGCCTATTGGAAGCCGTCGGCATCACCGACACCGAAGACGGCGTCGTCCGCACCTCGATGGCGCATTACAATACTGTGGATGAGGTTGAGCGGTTGGTGGGGGGTGTTGAAGCGTTCAAGTGGATGATGGGAGCAGGCCCGATCAAGGGTTCAAAAGTGCTTCAATCTTCCAACCGAGATATTCAATATCGATGGGATTAGAAAGACAGTGAGGCCCACTCGGCGACAGATGCGGGATAACGACGAATGTCGTGCTTTCTTTTTTGCCGTGGTAATACCGCCGACGTAATCCATTCATTCCTTCAAAATGCACTTCGTTGAGAGTTTCAGGATCGATACCGAAAGCTAGGCAAAAATCAGCGAGCGCGCCTATACCGGCACAGATCAACAATCTCGGTTGATGCTTGGCCATTAGATATCTGAATTTCGCGAACCGCGCCTTGCGACTCCATTCCCTCATCTCGTTTTTAGTTTCGAACCCGGTAAATCGAATCGCCTCCTTGGGCCAGGAAGATACCTTATTGCAGGGCAGCGGAAAGAGATTGCCTTTGAAAAACCCTTGTTTCCCAGTCACGAAGGGTTGTCGCTCGGTGGCGAATTTTTCGAACTCGTCGGATTTGCTCCCGCAGATCACAGACAACATGCGAAATGCATTCCGGTTAAATGGGTACTGCATCTGCTGGGAAATCGAATAGCCCTGCGCGTCCACATCAACCGTCGTTGGTTTTTTCGGGTCTCCTTGCTCGATTCCGAAAAGCCAAATCGAGGGCCGCTTCGGTGTTCCCAAATCATCACCTTCACAACCCATGATGCCACTTCCAGGGACAAGCCCTAGTGCCGCAGCCTCAAACTCCTTGTTGATCATCCCCCCCCCTCAACGCAGTAAATCGATATCCTCAGCCGAGGTTAGCACAGCTAATCGCGGCGCTTTTAATCCAGAAGAACAGTAGAGGTTATAAATTTGGTTCGACAGCAAACTATTTAATCAAACCATATCCGGGTTAAGCCCCACTCGGCACCGGCGGCACAGCCGCCTGCGCCGCGTGCAGGTCATCGACGGCCTTGCGGGTCTTTTTCAGCTTTTTCTCCAGCGTCTTTTCCTCTTTTTCGAGGGCGCGTTCCAGGCCCTTGATGCGCTTGTTCAGCGCCTCGATATTGGCCAGGCGTTCGATGCGGAGTTCGGCGTCCTTCTTGCGCTTCCATTTGCGGAAGCGCCATTCGCCGGCGATGGCGATCAGCAGCAGGCCCGCGCCGCCGCAGACCAGGGCGCCGACCAGATAGGCGGTCTTGTGCAGGCTGACGGCCGTGCCCCAGAAACCGATGGTCGTGAGACACGCCGCCGTCATGAACAAGAGGCGGCGGGTGACGGGGTCGTCCTTTTGAACCTCGTTCTGGGCGGCGGCGACGGCGATGGCGATTTCGGTCTTAGCCATGGCCTGCCACTGTTTGAACGACATGCCCTCGCCGATGGTGCGGCCCTCGCGGATGAACTGCTCCAGGCGCATCATGATGTATTCCGCGCGCTGCTCGGGCGTCGGGTTCAAGGGCAGATCGGGCAGGTCGTCGTCGGTCGTCATGTCATACGTCTCCGACCCTGAGGTTAGAGCAGCATGCTTAACGGGCGGTTACCGGAGGCGCTCCCTTTCGGGGCTCCTCCGGTCTTTTATTGGCGCAAATGCGTCGTCGCGGGCCCGGGCGGGCCCGCTCGGGATTTGCGGCAAAGCCCCTTTCCAGGGCTCCGACACTATTCCGCGGCGGACTTTTCGCCGACGTGGTGCATGTAGACGTCCTGTTGCGGGAACGGGATGGTGAAGCCCGCTTCTTCCAGGCCCAGTTTGACCGACTTGCGCATGTCGAACAGGGTCGGCCAGTAGTCGCTGATATTGACCCAGCAGCGCATGTTGATGTCGACGGAGCTGGCCGCCATGGCCCAGGTCATGACCTCGGGCGCCGGTTCCTTCAAAATCCGCTCGTCCTTATCCATGATGCCCTTGAGGACCTCCATGGCCTTCGGCAGGTCGTCACCGTAGGAGATCGAGGCGATGAAATCGATGCGCCGCGTCGGATTGCGCGAGAAGTTGGTGATGGTCGAGCCGAACACCGCGGAGTTCGGCACCGATTTGAAGATGCCGTCCGGCGTCTTCAATTCCGTGGAAAAGAGGCTGATTTCCACGACCGTGCCCGCCTGTCCGCCGGCGTCGATGAAATCGCCGACCCGGAACGGCCGCAGCACCAAAAGCATCACCCCGGCGGCGACGTTTTGCAGGGTGCCCTGCAGGGCCAGACCGATGGCGAGGCCGGCGGCACCGAGTACGGCGATGATGGAGGTCGTCTGCACCCCGAACTGGTTGAGGACCGCGACCAGGACAAAGGCGAGAATGACGTATCGGACGATCGACGACAGGAACGGCGTCAGCGTCGCGTCGATGGACGAAACCTTGTTCAGCGCCTTGGTTACCGCCCGCTTGGCCCAGCCGGCGAACCACCAGCCGATGATCAGGATGAACAACGCGCCGATCACGCTCATGCCGTATTCCGTGCCGACGTCGACGATCGTCTGAATGATCGTTTCGACCGTTTTCTGGGCTTCCACCAGTTCCTTGTCCATTCTCGGGCCTCTCGTCTTTGGCGCCCGGCCACCCGGGCTGTATGATCCGATTATGTTGGCTCTTGCGAGACCTCACAAGGGTTTCTCGCAGCGCCGGACGCCCCCCTCCGCCCCGGTCCCGGCGAATGCCGCCACGCCGCCCCATTCGAAACAGTAAAAGCCCCGCCGGGGTCAGGGGCGGGGCTTTTCTCATTCTGGTCGGGACCGGCTGCGCTCTCGGCCCCACCCGATGATCATCGGGCATAGGGGAATTGGGTCGATATGTCGGTTGTCTGCGTCGGTGGCTCCATCTTTGTAACCTCCCTCGCCTGCATGAGAAGAAGGCTATCGGAGCCACCGCCGGTCATACCAGACCCTGTAAGTTCCTAATCTCGCAGTGCACCTAGGAGTATAGGATCAACGTCAACGGTCCTGACGGAAACGGCGTTAAGCCGCCGCCGTCAACCGCTTCAACGCTTCTTCCAGGCGGGCGCGGGCGGCCTGGGCCTCGCCCAGTTTCTCGCGTTCGCCCTCGACGACCTCGGCCGGCGCATTGGCGACGAACTTCTCGTTGGCGAGTTTCTTTTCAAAGCGGGTGATTTCCGCGTCCTGCTTGGCGATTTCCTTTTCCAGGCGCGACTGTTCGGCACCCAGGTCGATGACGTCGGCGATCGGCAGGATCACCGTGGTCTCGTCCAACACGTCCTGCACGGCGCCCTTGGGCACCTCGCCGTCGAGCATCCCGGCGTCGGACAGGCGCGCCAGGCGCAGGATCAGGTCCTTGTGCGCCGCAAGCGCCCGCTTGGCCGCCTCGTCGGCATCCTTCAGCAGCATGGGAATTTTCGCCCCCGGCGGCACGTTCATTTCCGCCCGCACGGCGCGGATTTGCGAGATCAGGCGCACGACCCAGTCCATTTCCGCATTGGCGTCGGCGTCGATCAGATCGGCGCCGTATTCCGGCCAGGGGGTGGAAATCAGCGGCTGTGCCCGCTCGCCCCGGCTCTCCCACAATTCCTCGGTGATGAACGGGATGATGGGGTGCAGCAGGATCACGATCTGATCCAGCACCCAGGCCGCCGTGGCGCGGGTTTCGGCCTTGGCCGCCGCGTCGTCGCCGGCGAACACCGGCTTGGCGAATTCCAGGTACCAGTCGCAGAACGTGCCCCAGGTAAAGGCGTAAAGCGCCGAGGCGGCATCGTTGAAGCGATAGGCGGCCAAGGCGGCGGCGGTCTGGGCCTCGGCCTCGGCGACCTTGCCGATGATCCAGCGGTTCAGGGTGGAATTAACCGTTTTTGGATTAAAATCGGGATCGACCGTGCATTCGTTCATTTCGCAGAACCGCGCAGCATTCCAGATCTTGGTGCAGAAGTTACGGTATCCCTCGACCCGGCTTTCCGACATTTTCACGTCGCGGCCCTGGGCGGCGAAGGCCGTCAGGGTGAAGCGCAGCGCATCCGCGCCGTATTTTTCGATCAGGTCCAGGGGGTCGATGACGTTACCCTTGGACTTGGACATCTTCTGGCCTTTCTCATCCCGCACCAGGGCGTGGATATAGACCGTGTGGAAGGGCTCCTTCTTCATGAAGTGCAGGCCCATCATCATCATCCGGGCGACCCAGAAGAAGATGATGTCGAAACCGGTGACCAGCACGTCGGTCGGATAATGACGGTCCAGTTCCGGTGTCTGATCGGGCCAGCCCAACGTCGAGAACGGCCAAAGCGCCGACGAGAACCAGGTATCCAGCACGTCCGGGTCGCGGGAAAGCTCCGTCGGTTTGCCGTAATGGGCGGCGGCGGCGGCCTGCGCGGCCTCTTCCGTTTCCTCGACAAAGACCTCGCCGTCGGGGCCGAACCAGGCCGGAATCTGATGGCCCCACCAGAGCTGGCGCGACACGCACCAGGGCTGGATGTTGCGCATCCATTCGAAATAGGTGTTTTCCCAGTTCTTGGGCACGAACTGGGTGCGCCCTTCTTCCACCGCCGCGATGGCCGGCTGGGCCAGGGTCTTGGCATCGACGAACCATTGGTCCATCAGCCAGGGCTCGATCACCACGCCGGACCGGTCGCCATGCGGCACGGTCATGGCATTGTCCTCGACCCGGTCCAGGAGGCCCAGTTCCTCCATCTCGGCAAGGATCGCGTCACGTGCGGCGAAACGCTCCATGCCCTGATATTTCTCGGGCACGTTCTCGTTCAGGTGCGCGTTGCCGTCGAACACGTTGATGACCTCAAGCCCCGCGCGCTTGCCGACCTCGAAATCGTTGAAGTCGTGGCCGGGAGTGATCTTAACGGCGCCCGAGCCTTTCTCCGGATCGGCGTATTCGTCGGCGACGATGGGAATCAGGCGACCGGTGATCGGCAGAACGACGTTCATGCCGACCAGATCGGTATACCGTTCGTCCTCGGGGTGCACGGCGACGCCGGTGTCGCCCAGCATGGTTTCCGGGCGGGTCGTGCCGACGGTGATGAATTCCCCGTCGCGGCCCTCGATCGGGTACTTGAAGTACCACATCTTGCCCTTGGTCTCGCGCTGTTCGACCTCCAGGTCCGAAATCGCCGTGTGCAGCTTGGGGTCCCAGTTGACCAGCCGCTTGTCGCGGTAGATCAAACCTTCCTTGTGCAGTTCGACGAAGACCTTCACGACGGCCTTGGACAGGCCCTCGTCCATGGTGAAGCGCTCGCGGCCCCAATCGCAGGACGCGCCCAGGCGGCGCAGCTGCTGCGTGATCGTGCCGCCGCTTTCGGCCTTCCATTCCCAGACCCGGTCGATGAACTTGTCGCGGCCCAGGTCCGTGCGCTTGACGCCTTCGGCCTCCAGCATGCGTTCGACCACCATCTGCGTCGCGATGCCGGCGTGGTCCGTACCGGGCTGCCACAGGGCGTCGTCGCCCTTCATCCGGCGGTAGCGGATCAGGATGTCCTGCAGGGTGTTGTTGAGCGCATGCCCCATATGCAGGCTGCCGGTGACGTTGGGCGGCGGAATGACGATTGTATAGGGCTGACCGTTACCGGCGCCGCCCGCATTGGCCTGACCTGCGGCGAAGGCGCCGGAGTCTTCCCATTCCTTGTAATGGCGGGCTTCCACCTCGTCGGGGTGATAGGTCTTGTCCAGTTCGGCCATCGAAACGGGTTCCTCGAAACGGCTAGGTCGGTCTGTGGGATCGCAATAGGATGGGCGGGTATACAACGAAAAACCCCGGGGAACAAAGCCCCCGGGGTCATCATTTCAAATTCTTTTTACCGGTCTGCGTCCTGTCCGGGTCAGCCCCAGTTGTCGAGGCCTTCGGCCCGGTTGACCATGGTGTCGATTTCCTTCTTCACCAGGCGTTCAATCAGGTACGGCAGGTTGCGGTCCAGCCATTCCCGCAGGATCGGCTTGAGCATCTCGCGCACGATGCCTTCCAGCGTCGCGTCGCCCGCCGTCATGACCGGCAGGTCGCGGCGATCCAGGATCGCCTTGGCCAGTTCGGCAAGCACGTCCGATCCGTGCAGCGAGGTCGGCCGCGACACGACGGCGTCGGGCGCCACCATGTCCGGCGTCAATTCCATGATATCCGCCATCGGCTCGGGTTCCGGGGTCGGAGGGGGCGGCGGTGCAGCCGCAGCGACCGGTTCCGGTTCGGGCTCCGGCATCGGCTCGGGCTCCGGCTCAGGCATCGGTTCCGGCTCGGGCTCAGGCTCCGGCTCGTCCAGGTCGGTCATTTCGATTTCAGGTTCGGGTTCGGGCTCCGGTTCGGGTTCCGGCTCAGGGGCCGGTTCCGGCTCGGGCTCGGGTTCCGGCGCCGCGGCTTCTTCCGCCGGGGCCTCGTTCCCTTCCTCGTCTTCCTCCTCCGCTAGAATTTTGCGGATGGAAGAGAGGATATCCTCCATCGAAGGTTCGCCGCCTTCAGCAGCTTCAGCTTCTTCGCTCATAATCCCGCAAGCCCATCATTTTGCGTCGCGATTACCGGCTCCCCACTCCCACGTAGGCCCGGCGTACGCCACTTTCGATACAATACAACAGCCATTAACCCATGGTGACCGTTAATATTTGGTATATGCCGCAATAATTTAAAGCCGGTATGGCAGCACTGTGGCGGTGGCGGGAAAACGGTTGCCCCGGTGATCGCCACCGACCAACCCCGCGCGAAAATACCCCCGAACGGCCCCGGGGACCGCCCGGCCGTCGAAACGAAGCGGCCCACCCGCATCCCGGATATCCCGTGGGCCAAGGCCGTTTCTTGATTGGATCGGAAGCGCAGCGACGCCCTTGGCGTCTACTTGCCTTCCTCGCTGCTGGATCCACCGACCCACTTGCCGCGCACTTCGTTGTAATGATTACGCGGATCATAGACGTCGACGGCGAGTTTCATGTCCATGGCGGTCATCTTGCCGACGGCGGCGGCGAGTTCGAAGGCGGCGACCCGCTCGTCCCGCTGGGCTTCCGTATGGCCGACGCGGGAATCGAGCAGTTCCTGCTCCGCGTCCAGAACGTCCAACACGGTCCGCGATCCGACGGCGGCTTCGCGTTCGACACCGTCCAAGGCGACGACATTGGCTTCGATCTGAGCGCTGAACGAAACGACGCGCGCACGGGCCGTCTGGAGATTTTCCCAGGCGCTGGTCGCGTCCTCGATGGCGTCACGGCGGGCCTGGTCGATGTTGCGGGTCAGTTCGGCAAGGCTTTGCTTGGCTTCGCGCAGGCGGGAATAGACCGCCCCCTGCTGATAGATCGGGACCGTAAGGTTGAGTCTGATATCCGCGGAATTCGATATTCCTCTGTCGGAAGAGGTTTCAAACGCCCGGTCGAAGCTTGCGGTCACATCAACCTCGGGCAGCAACTCCCCCTTCACCTCGCGCACGGCCTTCTGGCCCGCCTTGCGGTCGAACTCCGCGGCGATGACGTTGGGGTTGGTGGTCGCGGCCAGCTTGATGGCGTCAAGCCGGTCCTTCGGCAACCCGCCGGGATCACCCGGAAGCTCCAGATTCCTCGGCGCCGGCAGGCCGACCACGTTTTCGTAGGTGGCGCGCGAGTTTTCCAGATTGGCCTCGGCCCGGATGCGGTCGGCCGTGGCGCCGGCCAGGCGGGCTTCGGCCTGGTGCACGTCGGTACGCGTGATTTCGCCGACCTCGAAGCGGTCCTTGGTCGCTTCAAGTTGACGCTTGAGGACCTTTTCGTTGTTGATGTTGAGCGCCAGAACGGCCTCGTCGCGGAACACGTTCAGATAGGCCGTCGCGGCGGACAGCAGAATGTCCTGTTCCGTGTCGATCAGGCGCGCGCGCTCGGCACGGACGGCATGTTCCGCCTCTTCGGTGGCGGCGACGGTGCGCCCGCCGCGGAACAGCGGCTGTGTTACCGACACACCGAGGGTCTGGGGGGTACGGTTCTGCGAACGCCCCCCGAAGCCGCTGGCCCGCAGGGTGCTTGAATTGTACTCCTTGCCCGTGGAGCCCGTGATGGCGACCGACGGCCGCCAGTTGGACAGCGCCTGGGGCATCTGTTCGTCCGTGGCACGCAGGCGAGCCCGGCGCGCCGCCAGGGTCGGGTTGTTGGAATAGGCGGCAATCAGCGCCTCGGCCAGGGTCTGTGCCTGGGCCGGCGTCGGCGCGAAGGCAAGCGCTCCGGCAAGCACCGCGGCACCGGCGGCGGCGCGGGAAATTCCGGGAACGTACTGAAAGGGGGAAAGGATTCGCGTGATCAAGGCCGTTACTCGCCTGTGGTTGTGTTGGGTTAACATACTACCTGCATTCGCCGCGTCCAGATTTCAACAAAATACGTGCAAAAATACAGATAATTCAAAAACTTGCATATACAACCTTCGACCGCCTCATGGTGCCAACCCGCATCGGATTCGGCTGCGTCAGAAGGTAAAGGCTTCCTCCAACTCGAACCCGGGAAGGTCCGGCGTTCCCGCGTCGAACAGATCGCGGTGGGAGATATGGCCGCCGAAACGCGCCGCCAGGACGGCGCTGCCGACGGCGGAGCCACGCTTCGAGCAGACCGCCACGAGACGGCCGCCCTCGGCCAACTGCTTTTCGATCTTTTCCGGCACGTTGGGCACGGCGCCGTCAAAGAAAATAACGTCGTAGGGGGCCTGTTTCGGATAACCGTTGGCCATCTTGCCGTCGATCACCGCAACCGTGTCAATGCCAAGCCCCGCCAAGGTTTCCTGAGCCTGCTTGGCCATCGCCTTGTCGCTTTCGACGACCACCACCGTATTCGCCAGCTTGGACAGCAAGGCCGGCGAATAGCCGGTGCCGCAGCCGATGCACAACACCACGTCGTCCGCGCCGATATGCGCGGCCTGCAACAGGCGCGCGGTCACCATCGGCTCCATCATGTAACGGCCGCCGCCGACCGGCAGGGCTTCATCCACATAAGCAATGGCGCGTTTGGCTTCCGGCACGAAGACTTCGCGCGGCATGTCTTCCATGGCGGCGATGATGCGCTCGTCCGTCACCCGGTTGGGCAGAACCTGGCAGTCGATCATGTTGCGGCGCGCGGCTGCGAAGTCCATTTCGCCGATTCTCCTTAACGTTCGGAACGGGGCCTCCGAGGCCCCTGTTCGGGATCGTTTCTGTATAGTCCCAGGCGCCGCCAATGACAATGGCGCCGCGCGTTTTAGGCTTTGCCTACGGGCCGTGCGCGCGCGCAAAAAAAAGCCCTGAACAGTTGCTTGACCAGCGCGGGGGCAATATGTAAGTTCCGCCGTCTGTGGGCCGAAGCCGGTCAGCCAGGCCTAAGGGAACACCCTCCAATCGGGGCCGTTCTTTGGGTAATAGCCCCGGCATCTGGGGCGCGGTGGCGGAGTGGCTACGCAGCGGCCTGCAAAGCCGTGTACACCGGTTCGATTCCGGTCCGCGCCTCCACGCCTGATCCGGCGTAGCTCAGTTGGTAGAGCAGTCGGCTGTTAACCGACTTGTCGCAAGTTCGAGTCTTGCCGCCGGAGCCAATTTAAAGAAAGGGCCAGTCCTCACAAGGACTGGCCCTTTCTCATTCCAGAAACTCAAAAGCGAGCCCGCCGTTTTCTCACGCCATTCCAAGCATGGCGCGGGCTTCCGCGGGCGTCGCCGGTTCGCGTCCGAAGGATTCGGCCATCTGGGCCACCCGTTCGACCAGTTGCGCGTTGGTCGGCGCGCCCAATTCCGGATAGGGATAGTCGCCGAGCCCGATCGCCACATGCCCGCCCATTTCCAGGGCCAGGGCCGCCGGGCCGTAGAGATTCCCGACCTTGTTGTTGACCGACCATTCGTATTTGAACCCCTGAGGCAGGAATTCCAGATGCGCCATCAGGCCCTTGATGTTGCCCGGATGGCCGCCGAGATAGCCGGAATCCGACAGCGCGAACAGAAGATAGGCCGGCTGATCGACGAGGTTCATTTCCATGAAGGCCTCGAACATGCGGGTGAACGGCACCGTCCAGGACACGATCACCGGCTTGACCCCGATTTCGCGCATCCGTTCGGCGAAATAGGCGCAGGTCTTGGGCGTGTTCACATAGGCCAGTTCATCGGTCTTCATCTTCTTGGCGGCCGCATCGTAGACGTCGACGTTGGTCGATCCGATGTCGATCGGCGCGAAGTCGGGTTTCAGGTCCGCATCCTGGCTGGCCTTGACGATGTGCTGCAATCGCGCCTCGTCCGACGATTTCAGGGTCACCTGGCCCAGCGTCGGATGGATCATGATGTCGCTGGCCGCGCGAATCTTCCGGATGGTCTCGAAATAGACGTCCGGATCGTGGTTCGGCGAGCCGTCGGCGTTGCGCGCGTGATAATGGCAGATCGACGCCCCCGCCTCGCGGCAAGCCGCCGCGGCCTCGGCGATTTCGTCCGGCGTGAACGGCACGTTGGGATTGACGTCGCGCGACATGTACTCGTTGACGCGGGCCTCGACGATCACTTTCTTGCCGAAACCCGGCACGGTGGATTTGAACTTCATGGCCCGGACTTTCCCCATCTGGTCGTTTTCTCAGGCCCCCCTCAGGCTCCGTTACTAATCCGGGACCTTCGCGGCTGGCAACACCTTCCGATGAGAAGTCTTGTTTCGGCCTCAGTCCGCGAGGCTGAGACAAACGGCCGTCACGTCGTCGGCGCAAGGACCATCGAAAGCCGACACCAGGGCGTCCAGCCGTTCCGCCGCCGTGCCGCCCCCGACCATGGCTTCCATGGCGACCGTGAAGCGTTCGAAGGCGTCCGCCCCCGGATGGCCTCTGTCGACCAGGCTGAACAACCCGTCGGTAAACAGGACGAGGCCGCCGCCGGGAACCAGATCGAGTTCACGTTTTTCATAGGGAAACGCACCACTGGCGCCGACAGGCAGTCCTTTGCCGGATCCCGAAGCGACGATCCGGCCGGCCGCGTCCATCACCACGGGATGCGGGACGCCGGCCGCCGCGTAATCGAACCGGCCCGCCACCGGATCGACAATGCCGTAGAGCATCGCCGCGTATTCGCCGGACGGCAGAACCGCCTTTAGCGCCTTATCCAGCCGCCGCAACACGGCATCGGGCGCCTCTTCAGGATCGGTCGCGGGATCATTCAGCAGCGCATGCAATCGCAAGGTATTCACCCCGGCAATCGGACCATGCCCCGTCATATCGGCGATGAAAATCGAAAGCCGCCCATCGTCCAGGCATCTGGCACCCCAGGTATCGCCGCTGACCCGGGAACACGACGACGTCCATGCGGATACGGAGCCGACAGGCGTTACCAACGTCGACGGATCGGGCGCCAATCCCTGCTGATGGCAAGCCAACGCCGTTCCCAAACGGGCTTCGGC
>NZRL01000144.1 GCA_002696205.1 Rhodospirillaceae bacterium
CGTTGGCGGTCATCGCGTCGGTGACCGGGCGGTCGAGGGCGCCGGGGCCTTCCGTGCCGATCATGCGCACGATGTCGCGTTCGGACAGGATGCCGGAAATGGTCGCGCCGTCGTCGGAAACGACGACCGCGCCGATCCGGGCCTCGGCCAGCATCCGGGCGGCCTCGGAAATTTTCGCGCCGGGGCTGATGGTGGTGACGGCGTTGCCTTTTCCTTCAAGGATATGCTTCACGTTCATAATTGCGTCTCCCGTCTGTTCGCCGCCGTGCGCTCTCTTTTCCGGAGCCGTTCAGGAGGCCGATTTCGCCCAGTATAAAGCAAATCAGGGGTTTCTGATACGCGCGCGCGGCCCCTTATTCCGACAGGCCGGCCTGCAGGCAGGTCGCGGTGATCTCCGGGGCGACCCGGGTCATGCCGCTGGGATGGTCGGGATTGGTGCGGTCCAACTGCAATTCGATGACGGCCTTGCGCAGCCCGGCCTCGCAGAGGCCCTGGGTGTCGAAGGTGACCTGCGTCGTCTGGACCTGGCCTCCCCACATGATCAGCAAGACGAGAACCCAGTTCATGGCAATCTCCTTCGGTTGCGATGCGGCGGCCCGCCGGTCAGGAAAAGTCCCGCTGTGTGATCGGAACGTAGCCCGGAATTTCCCGGAACCGGCCGATCCAGCCGGTGATGTTCGGGTAGGCATCCAATTCGTATCCGCCTTCGGGCGCGACGTGGGCATAGCCGTAGAGCGCGATATCGGCGATGGTCGGCCCGTCGCCGACCAGCCAGGGACCCGCCGCCAGGCCTTTTTCCAGGACCGCCAGCGCCGCATGGCCCTGGGTCAGTTTGTCCGGCAGTTGGGCCTGTTGCACCTCGCTTAAAGGTTCTTCCTGCTCGGTCAGCCAGAAACGCCGCACGGCGACGGTCGGCTCCAGGGTGTATTGTTCGAAGAACATCCATTGCAGGACCTTGGCCCGGGCCCAGGCATCGTCCGGCAGGAAGGCCGTGCCCTGGGCCAGGAAATTCAGGATCGCACCGGATTCCGACAGGCATTCTCCATCCGCCAATTCGAGCACGGGAATGCGGCCGTTTGGGTTCAACCGATCGAGAAATTCGGCTGTGCGGGTCTCGCCCTTGGTGATGTCGTATTCACGAAGCGTGAACGGCAGCCCGAGGAACCGAAGCAGCAATCGGCATTTGTAGCCGTTGCCGGACGGCAGGAAATCATGCAGCGTGAACATGGTTTCGAGCCTATCCCGAGGCGGAAATCTCGGCAAACGAAGAAGCGTCATTGTGCGATCTATTTTTCTCATGGCTCTGGTCGCCGTTTGGGCCGCCGCGTTTGCGGCGGGCCCGGCCAAGGCGTTCGACCTGCCGGCAACGCAGACGACGCAGGATTTGATCCGGGCGGCGGCGGCCGGGGACGGGCCCCGTGTCGCGGCCTTGCTTCAGGCCGGGGCCGATCCCAACGTGGTCGACGCGACCTGGACCGCACCCTTGCACCATGCGGCGCGGCTGGGCCGTCTGGACCTCACGCGGGTGCTGGTTCGGGCGGGGGCGCGGTTGGATTGGCGGGATGCGGCGGGGGTGTCGGCGCTGATCCTGGCGGCGGCCGGCAACCATTTTCCGGTCGCCGAATACCTGATCCGGGCCGGTGCCGATCCGATGGTCGAGGACGGCAAAGGCAGGCGGGCACTGGACTACGCGCTTAAACGCGGTAAAAATGATGGCCTCGCCCGCATGCTACGCCGGGCGGAGGTCAACCGGCCCACCAAGAAAAGCAAGACCGGGACTTGATCGGTTTTAACACGGGAGGCCACATCCATGAGCCGCACTACGCCTATCGAACTTCAAACGCTGACCGGCACGATCGGTGTCCAGGTCACCGGGGTCGACCTGTCCCAGGACCTCGACAGCGAAACTTTTTCCGCCATCACCAAGGCCCTGCATGATCATCTCGTCCTGGTCTTTCCCGGCCAGGACCTGACGCCGGCGCAGCAGAGCGCGTTTTCCAAGCGCTTCGGCCCGGCCGAGCCCCATCCCTACGGGGCGCGCGAAGGCGTCAACAACGAAAACCCCGAAGTCATCGTCCTGGAAACCAAGCCGGGCCGCCGGGGGGCGCGCAACGATTTCTGGCATTCGGACATTTCCGCGTCCGAACGGCCGCCGGCCCTGTCGTTCCTGCATGCGCGGATCATCACGCCGGGCCGCGGCGACACCATGTTCTGCAACATGTACCGGGCCTTCGAGACCCTGTCGCCGGGGATGCAGCGGATGCTGCTCGGCATGGATGCCATGCATACGCCGGACGCCATTCGCCAGCGCAACCTTGCCGAACCGGACACGGACTCGCCGCAAATTCCGGCGGGCCTGAAATCGTTCCGCCATCCGGCGATCCGCACCCATCCGGAAACCGGGCGCGATGCGCTGTTCGTCAATTCCTTCTTCACCTCCAACTTCGCCGACATGACGGTCGAGGAAAGCCGGCCCTTGTTGGACTACCTGATGCGCCATGCGACGGAGCCGGAAAACGTCTATCGCCATCATTGGACGGCCGGCGACGTGGTGATGTGGGACAACCGCGCGACCATGCATTACGCGGTCCGCGATTACAGCGAGAGCGAACCCCGCCGCATGCACCGCACGACGGCGGGCGGAGACGCGCCGTTCCTGCAGCAGCGGGCGACGGCGGCCTAGGGCCCCCGTTTCCGTTTCGCGTTTCCGTCTCGATTGAAAGAGCCAGCGCCCGTCGGGGAAACCCGGCGGGCGTTGCTGTTTTGTCAGGCGCGGTTCAGCCCGTCATCGACGATGCGTCGAGCGGCCCGAAGACTTCGTCGAAGAAGGCCGTCAATTGGGCATCCGGATTGACGTGTTCGAACTTGTAGATGCCGATGCCGTTGGTCACCTGATCGCCCGTTTCGGAACAGGGCAGGCGCAGGACCACGGCGCGGCCCCGGTATCCGGCCAGGGTTTCGAATTGTTTGACCTCGCAATGGGGAATGCGTTCGTACAGCAACCGGCCGCAGCCGCCGCGCGCGCTGAGTCCCATGGTCTTGGGCGGGACCTCGACCGGGGAGCGGCCGGTGTAGTCGGCGCCGAAGGCGGTCGTCAGGCCGGTGCCCCAGAAACGGTAAACGGAGGACAGCGGTTCGGCCGTGATATCGGTGACGTTGACGAAGGGAATGGTGTCGGGCTGCAGGTCGTTGAGGGCGAAATCGGACCACTTCGGGGCCCAGCGGTCGCCTTTGACCTGATGCCAGTAATCCAGGACCGCACGGTGGTACGGCAACAGGTTGTTTCCCGCTTCGAGGAACGTCGACTTGATGCTGATGCTGGCGCCCATTTCGGGGGTTCTCCCATGCCGGCCGATTTTTAATGCTGCGGCCAATCCAACAGAAGGATTCTGCCATTTCTTGCCGGCCCGATAAATCGTCCAAACGTCATAGTCTCATTTTTGAGACATCTGCAGGCTTCTTATATTTCGATAATTCTAGAAATATCGTTGCAAAGGTCGGGAAGGCGTTTTATCCTCCCGCCATGGATACGGAACAAGCCGCCACACAACTGGCCGAACTGGGCAACGCTCACCGGCTCGAAGCCTACCGTTTGCTGGTCAAGGCCGGGGAGGACGGGCTCAGCGTCGGTGAGATTCAGGCGCTGCTCGACATTCCCGGATCGACCCTGTCGCATCACATCTCGCGATTGGTCTGGGCCGGATTGGTCGAACAATCGCGCGAAGGCCGCAGCCTGCGGTGCCGCGCCAATTTCGCCGCCATGCACGGCCTGATCGGGTTTCTCGCCGACGAATGCTGTAGCGGCGTGACCGCGACATGCGACGTCCCTCCGGCCAGAACGGCGAAAGCCTGACGGCCAACCGGGACGTCATTCAAGAAAGATACGGACATGAGCGATACCACCCTGCCGCCCCTGCAAACCCCCGTCGAAGACATCACGCCGCCGGACCGTTCCGGCCTGTGGGCGCGGGCGAAACGTATCGACCGGGTGTTGGTCGTCATTCTGGCGCTGCTTGCTGTTCTGGCCGCCCTCAATTGGGCGCAGGCGCAGACCTCGGTCGGTTTCGCCGCCGATGCGCTGTGGTCCATCGCGCCGTTCTTCCTGTTGTCCGTTCTGGCCGCCGCCTGGACCAAGGCGACGGGCCTGGACCGCCAGATCGCCCGGGTCTTCGACAGCCGCCCCCTGACGGCGGTGTTCCTGGCCGCATTGTTCGGTGCGTTCTCGCCGTTCTGTTCCTGTGGCGTCGTGCCGATCATCGCCGGATTGCTGGGCGCCGGGGTGCCGTTGGCCCCGGTGATGGCGTTCTGGATCGCCTCGCCCCTGATGGATCCGCAGATTTTCCTTTTGATGGCGGCCGTCTTCGGTCTGCCGTTCACGGTGTTCAAGGCCGCCGCCGCCGTGGTCATGGGCTTGGGGGCGGGCTATGCCACTCATATCCTGGTCGGGCGCGGCGCCTTCGCCGATCCCTTGAAGGGCATCGTCAATTCCTGCTGTGGTGCCCGCAAGAAAGCCTTGGAAGGAACCCCGGTCGAATGGGGGTTCTGGCGCGATGAAAACCGCCGCGCCCTGTTCCGCGAGGAAAGCCAGGCGACCGGATGGTTCCTGTTGAAATGGCTGACTCTGGCCTTCCTGATCGAAAGCCTGATGGTTGCCTATATTCCGGCGGATCAGGTCGGCCGTTGGCTCGGCGGGGGCGAATGGTGGGTGATCCCGGCCAGCGTGCTGGTCGGTGTGCCGGCATACCTCAACGGGTTCGCGGCGATCCCCACGGTCGACGGCCTGATGGACCTGGGCATGGCCCCTGGCCCGGCCATGGCCTTCATGATCGCCGGTGGTGTCACCTCGATCCCCGCCGCCATGGCGGTTTGGGCCCTGGTCAAGCGGGGGACGTTCATCTGGTACGTTGTGCTGGGGCTGACGGGCTCGTTGGCCGCCGGGTTGCTGGCCCAGGCCGTTCTCGGCTGATCGGGGAGCCGGGCGCTGCCCGACGCCTGCCCGGCCTAGGCCCAAAGGCAGGGTTGCGGTGCCTCTGGCCGCAAGGCACTCTGGCCTTGGCCGGAACGTGCCGGCCGATGTCCCGGAGGATACGTTCATGGCCAGCGCAGACGCCAAGAAGACCGTCGCCGCCATTTCTTTCCACGACAACAAGAACCTGTCGATCGATATCGAAGACGTGGTCGGCATCGATATCGGCACGCCGCAGGAACTGACGCCCGGCGTGTGGTTCGTCGATATGATCATCCGCTCGGACACGGGCAACGTGTCCTTGCAGTTGACGTCCGACAGTCTGGAAAAGCTCAAGACGATCCAATCCACCGACCGCTGATGCGGCCGGTGGGGCTGGATGTCGAATTGAAGGGCTAGATCGGTGCCCGAAGGGCGGCCTGGACCTTAGGCCGGAACCAGCGGCGTGCGCTTGACGCCGTTCATGTTCATGGCCTCGATCCGGATCAGGCGGGTCTCGCTTTCGCGGTGCGGGCAGTGGACGGCGCCGACCTCATAGACCCGGGCGTCGCCGGGAACCATGGTGTAGCTTTCGCGTTCCTTGACCTTGCCGGGCTTGTCGCCCTGCGGCGGCTCGACGATGTCGTATTCGGTCATCGTGGTTTCGCCGAAAGCCTGGCCGTAAATCGCCCAGCCGGGGCCGTGATCGTGCGGATTGCCGGTTTTGGCGCCCTTGTAGACATGCGCCAGGATGCAGAAGCCCAAATCCGGATCTTCATAAATGATATTGCGTTCGCCTTCGGCGTTTTCGCCCAGATGGGTGTTGACGAAGTCTTTGTCTTTCAACGCCTTCTCGACCAGTTTGCGGGTTTCCTCCAACTGGACGGGGGTCTGGCCCTGGGACAGGACCTGTTTCATGTCGCTGGCGAGCGCATCGAGAGTGTACATGCGGGTATTCCTCCAAAATCTCCCTATTAGGTGGGTGATCTTATTCTATTAATCTATCACATTCGAATAAATGATCTGAATCAAGGAGACATCCCATGACCTCGCAACCCAAGTCCTCGGCTCATTCCCCAGCGTCCAAGATCGCCATCGTGACCGGCGCCGGTACCGGCGTCGGCCGGGCGGCCGCCCTGGCGCTGCTGGAAGACGGGTATTCCGTCACCTTGGCGGGCCGCCGCGCCGACGTGCTGGAGGAAACCAAGGAGATGGCCGGCGAGGCGGGGTCCCGCGCCCTGGTCCAGGCGACCGACGTGACCGACCCGGCCCAGGTCGCCGCCATGTTCAAGGCCACGGTCGATGCCTTCGGCCGGGTCGATGTGATTTTCAACAACGCGGGCGCCAACGCGCCGGGCATCCTGCTGGAGGACCTGGCGGTCGAGGATTGGAAACGGGTCGTCGACGTCAACCTGTCCGGCGTCTTCTACTGCATTCAGGAAGCCTTCCGCGTGATGAAGGCGCAAACGCCCATGGGCGGGCGGATCATCAATAACGGCTCGATCTCGGCCCATGCCCCCCGGCCCGATTCGATCCCCTATACGGCGACCAAGCATGCGGTGACGGGCCTGACCAAGACGGCGGCGTTGGACGGGCGCAAGTACGACATCGCGGTCAGCCAGATCGATATCGGCAATGCCGTATCGCCGATGACCGCGCGCATGGCCGACGGCGTCAAACAGGCCGACGGGACGAAAAAGGCCGAACCGCGCATGCCCGCCGAAAACGTCGGCGAGGCCGTCGTCTTCATGGCCAACCTGCCGATGGAGACGACGGTGCAGTTCATGACCATCCAGGCCACCAAGATGGCGTGGATCGGCCGGGGTTAACGCCCGGCAGCGGGCGAACGGCTTAACGCATCACGACGCCGCAGGCGACTCGCTTGATGGCGCCGCCGACCGGCTTGGGCGCGTCGTCGTAAGCGGGGCCCAGGGCCTCGATGACGATGGCGTGACCCTTGAGGTCCGCGGTTTTCAGGTGCGGCGCCACGGTCGGCGTGTAGGCCATGCCGTCATAATGAACGTAGAGGCCCGGCAGGTCGCCCTTGTGCGCTTGGGCGTCCTTGCCGTCTTTCTTGACGGTCGTAACGGGGCCGAGCGGCCCGCCTGCGGCCAAGGCCGGTACGGCCTCGCCGTTCTTCGTGCCGGCGGCGCAGCTGGCGTTCTCGTTGATGTGAAAACCGTGCAGGCCTTCGTGCAGGTGCATCAGCCGGGGGCGGATCGAAAGGCCGCCGTCGGTGTCTTCAAAGGCGATGGTGCCGATGTCCTTCCCGGGGCCGGAGGCGGCGGCAAGGTGCATGTCGACGGTGATCTGGGCCGCCTGGGCGGCATGTGCCGCGCCGGCGGTGCAGAGCGCCGCCACGCAAGCGGTGGCGAGCGCGAGGGTGCGAATATTCTGCATGATCTGTCTCCTGATTGGCCGCGCCCCGGCGGGGGCCGGTGCGCGGAAGCCTAATCAAGCGCGGGGGCGTGGCCATTTTATGGCGAGAGACGGGCGGTTGCCGGGCGGGACCGCCGGGATCAGGGCCCGAACGCGTCGAAATCGGCCTTGAAATCCGGGTGCCAGCGGGTCAGCGGCGGGCGGTTTTCGGTGATGTCATGGGTCGCCCAGAGCATGCGTTTGGCGTCCATTTCCGGGGTCACCTCGCCGTCGGGGCAGATGATGTAGAAGTCGCCCCGTTCAAGCGCGGCCAGCATGAAATCGACGACCTGGTCGGGCCACCAGGCGCCGTCGCGGTGCTCGCGGCCGCCCGTGGTCGTCATGCCGGGGACCAGCAGATGGGCGGTCACGGCGCCGCCGTCCGTGTTGCGCAATTCGTGTTGCAGCAGCTCCGTGTAGGATTTCACGGCGGCCTTGGCGACGTTGTAATGGGGGCGCCCCGGCGGATTGGTGATTCCCTGTTTTGATCCGACGTTGACGATCATCCCCGGCTTGCCCGATGCGGTCATCGTGGGGCCGAAGGCCTGACAGCCGTTGATCACGCCGAACAGGCCGACGTCGATGGTTCGCCGCCAGTTTTCGTGTTCATCCAGACAGCCGCCGGAATGGCGGGCGACGGCGTTGTTCATGACCAGGGCGACGTCCTCGAAGGTGTCCAGCACGCGGTCCTTCAGCGCCGTCATGGCGGCCATGTCGGCGACGTCGCAGGCGGCGGACATCACCCGCCCGCCCTGGGCGGCGGCGCGAACCTCTTCATGGGCGCGGTCCAGCGCGGTTTCGTCGATATCGGTCAGGCAGACGTGCATGCCGCGCGCGGCCAGGCGCTTGGCCGTGGCGAGGCCGATGCCCGAGGCGGCGCCGGTGACGACGGCGCCGCGTCCGGCGGCGATGATCCCGGCGAGTGCGAGGCGGGCGGCGGGCGGCGACGGTTCCGGCATGGTCGGTCTCTCCTGGCAGGTCTTCGCGGGATGCATGGCAGGTCTGCGCGCCGTTATATCATGAATACCCGGTTATCACTTGCGCCGGGCCTCCGCCTCCGGCATTTTGCGCCGCAATATTCACCCTTTCTTCCTTCCAACAAAGTCGAGCCCAACACCGACCCATGTCCAGAATTCAGAACCCGTCCCTGCCCAAGGAAAAGATCAAGGTCCTCCTGCTGGAGGGCATTTCGCCGACCGCCTCCGCCATCTTCAAGGAGGCCGGTTATTCCAATGGCGAGCGGCTGAAAACCGCGCTGGACGGCGACGAATTGCATGAGAAGCTGAAGGATGTGCGCATCCTGGGAATCCGGTCGCGCACCCAGCTGACCAAGGAAGTCATCGACGCCGCGCCGTCGCTGATGGCGATCGGCTGCTTTTCCGTCGGCACCAATCAGATCGATCTGGAAGCCGCGCGCCAGAACGGGATTCCGGTCTTCAACGCGCCGTTCTCCAATACGCGGTCCGTCGCCGAGTTGACGATTGCCGAGATGATCATGTTGTTCCGCCGGACCTTTCCCCGCTCGCAAGCGGCGCATGAAGGCGGTTGGGACAAGTCGGCGACGGCGTCCCGTGAAATCCGCGGCAAGACGCTGGGCATCATCGGCTACGGCAACATCGGCACGCAATTGGCCGTCCTGGCGGAAGCCATGGGCCTGCGGGTGATTTATCACGACCGCACGGACAAGCTGCGCCACGGCAATGTCGAGCCGGCCAAGAACCTGAAAGATCTTCTCAGCCAGTCCGATGTGGTCAGCCTGCACGTGCCGGAAACCCCGGACACCAAGGACATGATCGGCGAGGCCGAACTGCGCGCCATGAAGAAGGGGGCGTTCCTGATCAACAACTCGCGCGGCACGGTGGTCGATATCCCGGCCCTGGCGGCGGCGTTGAAGGACGGCCATCTGGGCGGGGCCGCCGTGGACGTCTTCCCGAAAGAGCCGTCGTCCAATGACGAGGCCTTCGTCTCGCCCCTGCAGGGTCTGGACAACGTGATCCTGACGCCGCACGTCGGCGGCTCGACCGAGGAAGCCCAGGAACGCATCGGCGAGGAAGTCGCCCGCAAGCTGGTCGAATATTCCGACGTGGGCTCGACCGAGGGCTCGGTCAACTTCCCGCAGGCGCAGTTGTCGCCCCGCCAGGGCGGCACCCGGTTCATCCAGGTGCAGCGCAACCTGCCCGGCGAATTGCAGCGCCTGAACGAAGTCTTCGCCCGCCACGACGTCAACATTGCCGCCCAGACCTATCAGACCGACGGCGAAATCGGTTACGTGGTGCTGGAGGCCGAAGGCGCCGTGGACGAAGCGGACAAGATCCTCGGTGATATTCGCGAACTGCCCGGCACGATCCGTGCGCGTCTGTTGAACCGGGTCGCCTGACCCGGTTTCGCGGCCCCGCGCGAGGGGCGGTGCTCACGATCTTTTTGGCGATTTTCAGGCGCCCCGCACACGAACATGTCATTCGCGCGGGCGCGCGGTTTTGTGTACAATCCCGGCAATTTCCAACCTTTTTCCGCAGGGAGATATTGCCATGCAATCCCTTACCCGCCGCCGCTTCGCGGTCTTTGCCGCTGCCTCGGTTCTGAGCGTTTCCGCCCTTTCGATCCCCCAATCCGCCACGGCCGAGCCGGTCGTCGGCAGCCCGGCGCCGACCTTCACCGGCACCGATACCAAGGGCAACACGGTGAACCTGTCCGACTACCTGGGTAAGACGGTGGTCCTGGAATGGACCAACCACGATTGTCCGTTCGTGGTGAAACATTATTCCTCGGGCAACATGCAGATGACGCAGAAGAAGGCAGCCAACGACGGCGTCGTCTGGTTGTCCGTCATCTCTTCGGCACCGGGTGAACAAGGCAACGTGACGCCGGAGAAAGCCGATACCCTGACCGTCGAACGCGATGCCCATCCCGCGGCCGTGCTTTTGGATCCGTCGGGCGAGATCGGCCGCATGTACGGGGCCCGCACGACGCCGCATATGTTCATCATCGACCCCAAGGGCACGCTGACCTATCACGGCGCCATCGACAGCATCAAATCGGCGGACGTGCACGATATTCCCAAGGCGGAAAACTACGTGCTGAACGCGCTGGCCCAGATGAAGGCGGGCGAAGCGGTCAAACCGCAGGGCACGCGGCCCTACGGCTGCAGCGTCAAATACGGCTCGTAAGTATGGGACGAGGCGCCGCGGCCCCAAGGGCCACGGCGCGGCAATCGACAACGCCGGCGCGGGGCTTCCGCGCCGGCGTTTTTTGTTTCAGCGACGGGGGACGCGATCGCCTTAAAGGTCGAAGCCGCGCTTGAGCACGATCTGGTCATTGATCGCCAGGGCGTCCAGGCGCCAGCATTTCACTTCCTGCGGATCGGGGCAGACCATCCGCACCGCCGCGACGTAGGTATTCGGCACGGTCCTGTCGCTGATGAAGGCGCCGACCACGGCCCAGAAATTCGGCTCGTCCTGGGGGTGGAGCTGCGCCGGGTTGAATTGGATACGGTGAAAGCCGAGCGGCCCGTCCATGTACTGTTCGCGAACCAGATGCTGGGCCATGGCGACGACGGTGCGGGGGGCGGGGCCTGCGTCCTGTGACACGGGCGATCCGGCCTGGGCCGAGCCGATCATGGTAGGGCCGGTCCAGATAAAGGCGGCGAAAAGCAGGGCGGCGGCGCCGAGCGCGCGGACGGCCGCCGGGGCCGCGGGAAAAAGCGGGCGTTTGGTGCGAAGCGTTTCGATGACCATCGAACGAACCGATCACCTCCCAGACAAGAGTGAAAAGAAGGTGCCGATTTCGGGGGGACGGTAGGGACCGAGCCCGGCACCACGGCGGGCCCTCCGGCGGGCCGCCCTGGTCATGGCGTTTCTGATCCCTACGACTGCTGCGCAAAACTTGTTCGGACGGTCTCGGACCGAGCGGCATTTTGTTGCAGTGCACAATCGTCTCATATCGGGATCGCCCCGTCAATTCCGAGAGATTGCCATCGGATCGGCAGGTCGCCGGGAGGCGGCCATGGGAGGAGGTATTACTCACCCCATACTTTTTATCGCCGGTTCCTCGTCTCCCGGTCAGCAGATTTTCACCCAGGCAATGCGTAGGTTCAGCGGACACCAACGGAAATGTGCGGCCGATCGCGGGCCGCGGCGACGATCACCCTGTCTGTAAGGAGCCGAAATGGCCAATATTCTCGTAGTCGACGACGACAATGACCACCGCGCCTATGTCGTCCTGTTGCTCGAACGCCTGGGCCATTCGGCGACTCCGGCGGAAAACGGTGAACGATGCCTGACGATCCTGCGCCAACAGGATGTCGATATCATCATCACCGACATCTTCATGCCCGGTGCCGACGGTATCGAGTTGGTGACGGAATTGAACAAGCTGGGCTCCCGGATTCCCGTCCTCGGTATGACCGGCGGGTACAAAGGGGTGATCCGGCCCTATGAAAATCTTTTCGAAGTGCTGGCCAATGCCAAGGTCCTGCGCAAGCCGTTCGGCGCGCGCGACCTGGAATCGGCCTTAGAGGAGGCTTTGGCACATGCTGCTTGATGATACGACCCCCGCGCAGGACACGGCCGCCGACCGGCGCATGGCGGCGATCGACCGTTTGCGCGCCGCCGTCGCCCGTCTCGAAGAGGAAAACCGCGATCTTCGGGCCGAGGTCGGTGACTTCAAGGCGTCGATCGACGGGTTGGGCGATCGGGTGGAGGCGCTTGAGGCGACAGCCGAAGAATACCGTCTCGGCGTTTATGGGATGCGCGTATCCGCGTTGCGCCGTTCTGCCCTGCGCCTCGGCGAGACAGCCGACAACTGGCTGGATCGCTGCGCCGAAACGGCTGGCGATGGCGTCAAGGCAAAGGTCAAAACCGCCGCGTAAGACGCCCGAATACACGACACGCTTGGGGACATCGGAAACAAATAACCAAGAAGGGGACATGTCCGTGAACTTCAATTCAGACAACCGGTCCGCGGGGCATCAGATTTCCGGCGGCGACGGCATCGTCTTCACGGTCGACGGCGAAGGCCGTTTCTTGATGACCCAGGCGATGGCGGAACATATTTCAATCCCGGGCATTTCCGGCAATCAGCTGATGCTCCTGCAGGATCTTCTGTCCGGCGGCGACGCCGATGCCGTGGCGGGCCACCTGTCCGACGTGGTCAAATCCCACGAGGACGGCCTGACCCGTCGCCTGACGGTGCGTGACCGGCAGGGACGGCACCTCAGCCTGGGGCTCTCGCGCATGCCCGGCCTGGCGCCCGGTCGGCTGCTCTGCATGATCGACGAATGCAGCGCGCAACCGGCAACGCCCTTGTCGCCCCTTGAAACCAAACGGTCGGCGATTGCCGGCGAATTGCCGTCGCGCTCCGACGCCTATCGCCATGCCGCCGATCTGTTGGCGGATACGGGAATCATCGGCGACAGTTTCCAAATCATGATGGTCGGCCTGAACAAGCCGCGCAACGTGGCCGGGCCGGTGGGCGATGCGATCTGGTCCCGCCTGGTCGATTTGGCGGGCAAACGGCTGCAGGCTGTGGTCGGGATGCGCGGTCTGGTGGCCCGTTATTCGGACGCCACGTTCGCGGTGATCGATGGTCAGGACCGCGGTCCCTTGTTGCCGGAAATGGCCGCGGGATCGATCACCAGCAGCTTTGATCAGGCGTTCGAACTGGAAGGCATGCCGTTCTATCTGGGGATCAACGTCGGCATCGCCGACGCCGGCACCGGGGCTGCCGATATCGGGAAATGTTTTCGTTGCGCCGAACTGGCGTTGGAGGACGCCCGGAGGGCGGGCGCCGCGGTCCGCGAATGCTCGCCGGACATGATCGAAAGTGCCGGCGCCAACCTGCGGCTGGAACGGGATTTGCGCGAAGCTTTCGAATACGACGGCTTTGAATTGGACCTGCAGCCGAAGATCGATATCGCCGGCCGCGGGTACAGCGGCTTCGAAGCGTTGATCCGCTGGCGCCATCCGGAACGCGGCCTGATCGCGCCGGAAGAATTCATCCCGCTCGCCGAGGATACGGGTCTGATCGTGCCCATCACCGATTGGGTGTTGCACGAGGTCTGCGCCTTGCTGCGCGCGCGGCGTGACGCGGGCAAGCAGCCGCTGCCGATTTCCATCAACGTGCCGCCGAGCCAGCTTCTCCACCGCGACGCCAAGGATTTCATGAAGGTTATCAACGCCTATGACGTTCCGCCGTCCCTGATCGAAATCGAATTGACGGAATCCATGGCGACGCGGGAGGTCGACCGGGGTATATCCATGATGTTGGCCTTGCGGTCCGCGGGCCTGCGGATATCGGTCGAGGATTTCGGTACCGGCTATTCCTCGCTGTCGCGATTGGCGCGCCTGCCGGTCAGCATCTTGAAGATCGACCGCTCCTTCGTCAGCGGCCTGCCGACCGACCGTCAGGCCTGCGAGGTCGTGACCGCGATTGCCCGGGTCGCCCATGCGCTGGACCTGGAAGTCGTCGCCGAAGGCGTCGAAAACAATGAACAGGCGGAGTTCCTGGCGGAGCACGGTGTCGACGTTGTGCAGGGGTTTCTGTTCTGTCCTCCGCTGCCGCCTGAGGAGGCGTTCCGGCTGGCTGATGCGGGGTTGTGATGAAAAGAGTCGCGCCCGGACGTTTCTGGCGGGCAAGATAGGCAGCATGGGTTCGGCTGATTGAGCCTTCCGGGAGGAGGAAAATGCCCAAGCCACCATCCGACAGGTCGAAGACACCACGCGGCCCCGACGGGCCCGGCGGCGATGGCGCGTCTTCGGACAGCCGTCTGCTGGATTTCGCGCGGGCCAGTGCCGATTGGTTCTGGGAAACCGATGCCGATGACCGGTTCACCTATGTTTCGGATCAGGTGTTTGAAGCGGCCGGCATCAAGCCGGAGCATTGCATCGGCGCCTCGCGGCGTGATCTTCAGACCGGCATTCAACAGGATGCGGTTTGGAATGAATACGCCCGTATCGTTGCGGCGCGGGAGCCGTTTCGGGATTTCACCTTCACAAGTTCGGCCCCCGACGGCAGTACCTATCCGATTTCGATCAGCGGCGTGCCCGTGTTCGAGGGCGATCGCTTCATGGGATACCGCGGCATGGGGCGGCGGGTCTCCCAAGGGGAATTGATCGAACGCCTGGTGCGCAACATCGTCGATGCGACCGCGCGATCCGTCGGCATCGAATTCCTGCGGCAGTTGGCGGCGGCCATGTGCCGGGAGATGGGTTTCGACAGCGTTCTGGTCGGTGGGGTGTCGCCCGATGGATCGTTCATGGAAACCCGCGCGGCCTTCATCGATGGTGAATTTCAGGACGGTTTCAGATATCGGCTGGACGGTTCGCCCTGTGCCGAAGTCGTTCGGGGGAACGTGATGTGCCTATACCCCCAAGGTGTGGCCGATGCCTTCCCCGACGATCCGCATCTGGCGGAAAACGGGATCGAAGGATACCTCGGGATTCCGTTGATCGATGCGAACGGCGGCTGTCAGGGGTTGATCGTCGCGATGCGCCGGTCGGCGCTGGCGCTGGATGATTCCTGCAAGTCGGTTCTGGAGTTCTTCGCCGGGCGCGTGTCCGCGGAAATCGATCGCGTGCGCTCCGAGGAGACCATGCGCGGCAACGAAGCGCTGTTGTCCGCGATCGTCGACAACCTGCCGCATGGGGTCACGGTCAAGACGCCGGACGGCCGTTATAAACTGATCAACAAGGAATTTTCCCGGCGCTACGGCGTGCCCCAGACCGAGGAACTCGGTTGGTCCAACGAAGAACGATTCCCCGAATGGGAAGCCTCCTGGGCCGCCTCCCGGGCCCAGGAAAAGGATGTCGCGGAATCGGGCGAAAACACTGTCCGGGAGCAGGACCGCGTATACGCCGACGGCACCGAACATCGCCTGGAAATCACCAAGTTTCCGATTACGGGGCGCGATGGGGACCTGCTTGCGGTCGGTGCGTTGGGCGTCGACATCACGGAACGCACGACGTGGGAGCGGGAGGCCCGCGAACGCGAGAGGGTGTTGAAGAACTACCATGCCGCCCTGGACCGGATCGTCGCCAGCGAAGCCATGGCGTCGCCGAATGCCGGTGATGCCTTCGCCCTTCTCACGCAGGTCGCGGCGAAAACGCTGGGTGTCGAACGTGTCAGCGTGTGGCGGGCCTGTCCGGAAATGACCTGTCTCGATTGTCTGGACATGTTCACGTTGAGCCAGGGCAGTCATGATCGGGGGTTGATCCTGGAACGGGACGCCTTCCCTCAGTATTTCAAGACGCTCCAGCAGACCGAAGTCATCGACGCCCACGATGCGGCCAATGACCCGCGGACGTTCGAGTTCGCAGAAGCCTATTTGGGCAAGCACGGGATTTCCTCGCTCCTTGATACGTCGGTTCATATCGGCGGCGAATTGAAGGGTGTGCTTTGCCTGGAACATGTCGGCCCTGCGCGGCGATGGACGTTGGAGGAGCAGTCCTTGGCGCGTTCCCTGGCGGCGCTGACGTCGCTGATCATGGTTCGCGAGGAACAATTGGATGCCGAACGCGAACGGCAATCGATCGAACGCAGGTTCAGTGACGTGGTCAACGCCTTGCCCAGTTCCCTGTCGCTCAAGGACCGGGACCGTCGCTATGTCTTCGTCAACAAGATCTACGAGAAGAATTACGGGGTTTCCGCCGATGAGGCCCATGGCAAGACGATTGCCGAACTCGATCTGAACAACGACGAGATCCTTGCGTCCATCGAAGAAGAAGATCTTGCGGTTCTTGCGGAAGGCCGATCGATCACCAGGGAAGCGGTGCGTATTGCCCGCGACGGTACCGTGCGCGCGGCCTTGGTCTCCAAATTCCCGGTTTATGACGACGCCGGCGAGGTCGAATTGGTCGGTACCCTTTGGACCGACATCTCCGATCAGAAGGCCAACCAGAAGATTTTGGAAGATGCCCGCGCCCGCCTGCGCGCGATCACCGATAACGTGCCGATCATTCTGTCGCTCAAGGGGCTGGACGGAAAGTACATGGAAGGCAACGCGGGTTTCGCGAAATGGCATGGTCTCAGGGTTCAGGAAGTGCCCGGCAAGACGTCGCGCGACGTGTTGAACCCGGGTCGGGCGGAAATCGTCGAGGCGCTGGATCAACGGGTGATCGAGACCGGTGAGGTCGTCGTCGAAGAAGCCGTCTCGGAGTTGCAACTCCGGCCGGACGGCAATCCGACGATCTTCCGGATGATCAAGTTCCCCGTCCACGACGGCGAAGGCAAGGTCATGGCCGTCGGTACGGCGATGACCGACATCACGGAACAGAAAGTCGCTCAACGCTCACTGGAAGAGGCCCGCGCCCGCCTGCTGGCGATCACCGAAAACGTGCCGATCATGCTGGCCTTGAAAGACTTGGATGGCCACCTTCAGGCGGCGAACCCGGCGTTCGCGGCCTGGCATGGCATGGATGCCGAAGGGTTCGCCGGGTTGACGGCCAAAGATTATACGTTGCCGGCGCGCGCGGATGAAATTGCCGAGGTCGAACGCGAGGTGGTGGAAACCGGCGAGGTCATCACCCACGAACTCACGTCCCGGCGTAACTTCGACGCCGCCGGCCGGCCCCTGATCCTGCAGGTCATCAAGTTCCCCGTCCGTGACGCCGCCGGCCGCGTCTCCGGCGTCGGCACGGCGATGACGGATATTACCGATCAGAAACGGGCGCTTCAGTCGCTCGAGGAAACGCAGGCCCGCCTGTTTGCGATCACCGACAACGTGCCGATCATGTTGTCGTTGAAGGACACCGACGGCGTTTTCCAATACTGCAATACGGAGTTCGCCGATTGGCACGGCATCAAGGCCGAAGAAATTTCGGGAAAACAATCGAGCGACATTATTTTGCCCGAGCGCGCGGAGGCAGTCGTGGCCGAGGACCGCAAGGTTCTGGAGACCGGCGACGTCCTGGTGTTTGAAACAGAGTCCGTCCTCCACAAGGATCGAAACGGTTACCCCGCGACCATTCGACAATTCAAATTTCCCGTCCGCGATAATGCGGGCACGGTTACCGGGGTCGGCACGGCCATTCTGGATATTTCCGACGAACGGCGCGCCGAGCGGGCGCTGCAGGCACATCTGGAAAAACTCGAAGATATGATCGCCGACCGGACGGTCGAACTGACGCAGGAGGTGGCCGAGCGTAAACGCGCCGAGGACGAATTGCGCCGGTCCGAGGCGAACCTGCGTGCGGTTCTGGAGCGCAGCCCCGTCGGCGTCGCCATCGTCGCCCGCTCGCCGCGCCGCCGGCTGTTCGTCAACCAGAGTTTCCTGGATGCCTTCGGCGCCGCGTCCCTGGAAGAGATCGACGCGGTTCCCATGGTCGACACCTACGTCGATCCGGCGGACCTTGATCGCTTGGCGCGGTACTTCGACGAAAACGGCGGGGCGGATGCGGTCGAGGTCCGGCGCAAGCGCCTGGACGGGACACCGTTCTGGCTTCTGATGCATTCCCGGGTCGTCGAATTCGAAGGCGAGAAAGCGGCGCTGGTCTGGCATTACGACATCACCAAACGGAAAGAGATCGAAGAGACCCTGGCCCGCCAGGCGGAAATTCTCGAACAGACGGTGGCCGAGCGGACGCGGGAACTTCGTGAAAGCGAAAGCCTGGTCAATTCCATCATCGAACATCTGCCCGCCGGCATCATGATCAAGAATGCGGACAGCAAACTGGAACGCGCGAATTCGATCTACACCCAATGGTATGGCGTTCCGTCGGGCGATCTGAACGCCTTGCGACAGGCGTTGGATGATTCCGCCCGCACGCCGGGTGACAAGGAAATCCGCATGCGTCACGAAACGGAAGTCATTTCGGAAGGGGAAATCCGAAGCCGCGAAGTCGAACGGATGTTCGCCGACGGCCGCATCCATACGGTCAGCGTCTCCAATTTCCCGATCTTCGGTCAGGACGGCAAAGTCGTTCGGGTCGGTGCCGTCAGCATGGACGTGACCGAGGAAGTCGAAGCCCGCAAGGCGTTGCAGCGCCATGAACGTTTGCTTCTGTCGTTGATCGACAACCTGCCGGTCGGTATCACGATGACCGACCCGGACGAGCGCTACAATCTCGTGAACCAGACATTCTGCGATTGGTACGGGCTGGAGCGGGGCGACGTCGTCGGGAATGACATCGGCGGTCTTGCCGGGATCATGAAGACGGACCCGGCGGAGATCCAGAACCAGGAAGACCTGGCCCGAACCGAAGGCATGATGCGGTCACGCGAGGTCGAACGCCCGCATGCCGACGGGCGCGTGCACAACCTGCTGATCACCAAGTATCCGTTCAAGGACGAAATCGGCAAGACCGTGGGTGTCGTCTCGGTCAGCGTCGATCTGACCGACTTGAGGGCGCGCGAGCGCCAATTGTCGACCCTGGTGGAAAACGTGCCGGGCATGGTCTTCCGCCACAAGGAAACGCGGGACGGCAATATCGAAATCCTGTTCCTGAGCGAGGGCGTCGACGACATCATCGGCCTTCCGGCGGACGTGGTCCGGGCACGGGTCAACGCAGGCGACATGCGCCTGACGTCGCCCGAAGACTGGGACGGCTACCGGGCCGAGTCGATCCGCTGCTTCCAGGCGGGCGTCCCCCTCGAATACACGTTCCGCATGGTCCGGCCCGACGGCGGGACGCGTTGGGTCGTCGAACGCAGCCGCGCGGTCCAGACGCTTGATGACGGATGGATCGTCGAAGGGCTGGTTCTCGATGTGACCGAACAGAAACTGGCCGACGATGCATTGCGCCAAAACCAGGCCTGGCTGCGTGCGTTTACCGACAATCTGCCGATCTATCTGAACCTGAAGGACGAGGACGGCCGGTATCTGTTCGTCAACAAACACTTCGCCGACGTCTGGAACACGACCGCCGACCGTCTTGTCGGGCGGCTGCGCGTCGATGTCTTCGATAAAGCACCCTCCGAGGTCTTGTCGGCGCATGACCGGGAGATTCTGAAAACCCGGGAAGTGCACGATTTCGAATTCGAGGCACGCAGCCCCGCCTTGCAAGGGCGCATGTTGCGGATCATCAAGTTCCCGGTGACGGACGACGACGGTGTGGTGCTGGGCGTCGGGTCGGCGTCGCTGGACATCACCGATCAGAAGCGGGCCGAGAATGAGATTCGTCAAAGTCAGGCATGGTTGCGGGCCTTTACGGACAATCTCCCGATCTACCTCAATCTGAAGGACCCGGAGGGGACCTATCTGTTCGTCAACAAGCTGTTCGCCGCGTCGCGCAACAAGACGCCGGAGCATTTCATCGGCAAGACCGTCGCCCAGGCATTTGACAGGGAGCCGGCCAAGGATCTGGCCGAATACGATCGGGGTGTCCTGGCCAGCGGCGATACCGTCGAATTCGAAGCCCCCGGGATCAGTGCGGAATTGCTGGGCCGAATTCTCCACTACATCAAGTTTCCGGTAACCGACCCGAACGGAAATATCATCGGCATCGGGACCGCGGCGATGGACGTCACCGACGAGAAGAACGCGGAGATCGCCATCCGGGAAAGCGAGGCCAAGCTCCAGGCGATCACCCAGAACGCGCCAATGCTTCTGAACCTGAAGGATCTCGACGGGCGATATCAGTTCGCCAACGACAGCTATTCCCAATGGGTCAACAAACCGATGTCCGAAATTCTGGGTAAGAAGACGGAAGAACTGTTCCCGGCCAGGGACGCCGAGGAAATCATCCATCAAGAGATCCGGGTCATCCAAACGGGCGAGCCCGTCGAATTCGAGATGGAGGCCCTGGCGGAACATGCCGACGGCGAGCGGATGCTGCAGTACATTAAGTTCCCGGTCCGCAATGCGGAGAACGATATATTCGGGATCGGCACGGCCATCCTCGACATCACCGACCGCGTGCGCGCGGATACGGCGCTGAAGGAAAGCGAATCCCGGTTCCGGGGCCTGTTCGAAAACGCGCCGGCGGGCATCGCCATCAAGACGACCACGGGGCGGTACCTTGCCATGAACAAGACCTTCCTGGATTGGAAAGGCTGGGATTTGCTGGACGTCGTCGGCCGCCGCGCCGCCGATCTGTTCGGCGAGGAAGAAGGCCGTATCAGCGACGAGGACGACGCCCGCCTGATCGCCGATCGCACCCCGATCATGAAGGAGGTGATGATCGACTGCGCCGACGGCCGCACATTGACGACGACGAACATCAAGGCCCCCATGTTGACGCCGGACGGCGACGTCACGGGCGTCTGTTCGTTCTACGTCGACGTCTCGGAGATCCGCGAAATCGAAGCGCAGTTGCAACAGGCGCAGAAGATGGAGGCGGTTGGCCGATTGGCCGGCGGCATCGCCCACGACTTCAACAATCTGCTCGGCGCCATGATGGGCTTCAACGAATTCCTGATCGAGGACCTGGAGAAAGGAACGCCGCAGCACAATTTCGCCCAACGCGTGGCCAAGGCCGGTGAGCGGGCGAAGCAGCTGGTCAGTCAGATCCTCGCATTCTCCCGAGCGTCGCACGGCGAGCAGAGCGTTATCGACATGAACGCCATCGCCGAAGAGGCGGCGACGCTGTTGTCGGGGACGTTGCCGGTTACCTCGCGCGTGGTGTTCAACCCGACCGATGCCGAAGCCACGGCCATGACGAATGCCGGACAGATGTCGCAGGTTCTGATGAACCTGGGGGTCAATGCCAACGACGCCTTTTCCGGTGAGGATGGCATGATCACCATGACTGTCCAGCGGGTTGCCGCCGGTGCCGACCTGTTGCGCGTTCATGACGGCCCGGTCAAGACCACGCCGGAAGACTTCATGGAAATTCGCGAGATCGAGAACGATGCCTGGCAACTGATCGCGGGCGGCATCGATCCGGAAAAGGACCATGTCCGGATCTCCGTCAAGGACACCGGTCCGGGGATCCCTGAGAAAGTGTTGCGCCGTGTCTTCGATCCCTTCTTCACGACCAAGGAGGCCGGCAAGGGAACGGGCCTGGGGCTTGCGGTGGTGCACGGCATCGTCACCGCCCATCACGGCGCGATCCGGGTCACCACGCGCCTGGGCAAGGGGACGCAGTTCGAAATATTCCTGCCCTGCGCCAGTACCCAGTCGGAAATCGCCGCCGGCGAGGAGGTTGCGGAGAAGATCGACGGTCACGGTATGATCCTGATCGTCGACGACGAACGGGATGTCGCCGACATGGTATCCATCGGCCTGGAACGGCTGGGGTACGAAGTCGGGGTTTGTGCCGACGGGACAGAGGCGCTGGAGGTTTTCCGCGAGACCCCTGATCTTTGGCGGGCGGTGATTTCGGACCAGATCATGCCGGACATGCGTGGGATCGAGTTGATCGGCCAGATCAAGGAAATCCGCCCCGACATACCCTGCATTCTGTGCACGGGTTACAGCGATACGCTGACCGAGGAAACGGCGCTCAACGGCGGTGCGGACGCCTTTTTCCAGAAACCGGTCTCGTTCGCCCGGTTGGGCCGCGCCTTGGCCGATTTTCTGGCGAAATAGCGGTCCCGGACGGCAGGGGCCCCTCCTGCGGCCATACTTCGGTATGTGTGACCGATATCACAGGTATATCCGAGCATACTAATTAACCGGCGGCCACCCCCTCGGGTGGACTGCTATCGTTCCGTCAAATTGGTATGGTTCCTGCATCGTATGAATAGGGATCGCACGTTGAGGCTGCTTTTCGCCGACGACCACCCGATGTTCTTGGATGCAGTGCGCGAACACCTGAACCGCGCCTTCCCCGACATTGAAATCGAAGTCGCCGCCAATCTGGGCGACGTGATGACGATGTTGGGAGGCAAGAACGGCTTCGATCTGGTCGTGCTGGATTTTTCCATGCCGGGCATGGACGGTGCCGACGGGGTCAAGATGCTGCGCGCGAAGCATCCCGAGGTTTCCGTGGCCGTGACATCCGGCGTGGCCAAGACGCGTGACGTCAAGGCGGTGCTCGATCTGGGGGCGCATGGCTACCTTCCAAAGACACTGACCGGCTCCGCCTATGCCGGTGCCCTGCATGTGATTGCCGAGGGCGGGACCTACGTGCCCGTCGAAACCATGCAGGCCATGGCCGCCGAGGCAGCGGACCGCAAGGTCAATGCCGAAGGACTGACGCCCCGGGAAATGGAAGTCCTCGAGGGCATCGCCGACGGTAAGCCGAACAAACAGATCGCCCGTGACCTCGATATTCACGAAGTGACGGTAAAGCTCCACGCAAGGAGCATTTTCAAGAAGATCGGTGTGCAAAACCGATCGCAGGCTGCGGTGATCGCACGCGAGCGCGGGCTCGTGACGCGGGGTGAAATGTAGGCTTAAACCCGACCCGCAACAGAAGCGAGCCGCCCATGGGGTTCTCGTGGAAAATTCATCCTGCCGAACGCCTCGTCAGTTTCAGGGTGTTCGGCCGGTCAAGCGTCCTGGAAACCGTCGATTCCCTTCGCGAATTGGCGATGGCTCCCGATTTCGATTCATCCCTGCGCCGGATATATGTTTGCGAAGACGGCCTAGAAGGCGGTGAAGGTCTCGATTCTACGCAAGGTGCCTTCGTCGATGTCTTGGCCCATCAAATCGTCAAGATGTTCGATCATCCGGCGACGGTTGCATTCGTCTTTGGCCGGAACAACGGGGTCGCCGCCGACCGGTTCGCGATCACCACGCGGATGTGCAACGCAATCTATGCCCAGGACGGAAAAGGCCCGATGAACCACAAGGAGTTCAATGACGTGGCGCGCGCCCTGACCTGGTTGGACGTTTCGCCGGATACCCGGCTTTAGCCCGCCGGTCCGACAGCTGTAGGAAACTTTTTTAAATGTCCAAAATAGGGAGAAATTGGTCGGGTTTGTGATGGTTAAGGCTGTCCAAAGTTACAATTAAGATTGCCCAAACCCAAGAAAATCATACCTTAAATTGTCTTCCTCCGAATGGAATTTCAAGTTGTTTCAATCCATTGCGTTTGCTCGCCAGAAATTAGATGCGCTTCATATCGACCGCTAGTTAATCCGTGTCGATGAGAATATGGGTGCGTGCCAGCCGATGGAAATGTGTATTAGGTTGCGGGTAACATCATCTCGACAAGGTAATCACAAGAAGTTGGAGGCCTGCAATGACGATGGGCGAACTTTCCTCGATTTCTAACGACGCCGAGTTGGAGAGAGCGATTGTGCGGATCTCGGAATTAATGAAACTCAATCCTAAGGTTGGCACGCCGCAGAGGGATGAGTTGGTGCATCTTGCTGCGATAGTCGAGCGCTACGAGGATACCTATTATCCGGTGGATCTGCCGGCACCTATTGAGGCACTCAAATTCCGCCTCGATCAAATGACGAGGTAGTTCTCTGTTGGGATGACTAGCGAGGAAGCATGAGATTGACCAACGAGAAGAAAAATCAAATGCGTTGGGGAATGTGCCCTGGGAAATGAATCCAGTGGCTCGCGACCTGATGCGTCAGGTTCTTCAGGACACTCTGAGCCGCTACCAGATTGGATAAAATGAGATAGGTCGAGTCAACGCCTCTAAGGCAGAGTTGGAAAAGCTCAACAAACATGCTCAGAAGTCTATTAGCCTCTCCGAGGAAACCCAATCCACGAGTATAAAATGCCAAGCTTTGTTGTGGCATTGGCATGCGCCGTTCTGTCCCCACAGCTTGTGGTCAGGAGTGAAGAAGAGTACAAGAAATTGAGATTGGTGTTAGCGTATAAGCTGCTGCGCCAGGGAGGGGTTCTTGTATGGCGCGCAAGTCTAGTACGCCGAAGTCTGAGATGCTGCACTTCGAGGTCAGTGCCGGCCTCAAGCGGATCATTGGCCGCGACCTTATCACCGATGATGAAGTTGCGATTTTTGAACTCGTCAAAAATTCATTCGACGCGGGTGCGTCCAAAGCCCAACTCTACTTCGGCAATGATTCGGTCACTATTGTCGATAACGGCCATGGCATGTCGAAGCAGGACATTATCGACAAGTGGCTTTTGGTCGCATATTCCGAAAAGCGAGAACTTGAAGACTCGCAGAGTGAAGCTGAGGATTTCAGGGATAAGATTCAAGAGCGCAAGCATTACGCGGGAAGCAAAGGGATTGGGCGCTTTTCGGCTGACCGGCTTGGCCACAGCTTGCACCTCCAATCAAAGAAGGGCGGCCAACGTGAACCCGTCCATTTTGTGGATGTAGATTGGGACGCTTTTGAGGTCGACGAAAAAAAGAAATTTGTAACTGTTCCAGTCAACTACAGTGAGAACAGTGCATTTGACCTGCCAGCCGAAATTTCAAAACCCCGCTCGGGAACTGCCCTTGAGGTGCGGGGGTTAAGGTCCGACTGGCCACGAGAAAAGTTGCTGAAGCTCAAGGCATCTCTGGCGAAGATGATCAATCCGTTTGGCCAGAAAGTCGATAATTTTGAGCTTAAGATTATTGCGCCACGCGAGTTGGCAGAAGATGCAATTACCCTGAAGGAATTCAAAGAAGAGCAGAAAGGTTCAAAGGAGGAGCTCCTCGAACCGAGTTGGGACATTGTCAATGGGCGAGTAGAAAACTTCATCTTTGATACGTTGACTGAAAAGACCACGTACATTGACGTTGAACTTATCGGGTCTGGTCGAACGATTGAAACGACGCTCGTTGATCGGGGCGAGGAAGTTTATCAGGTCAGGGAGAAGAATACTTACTCGGCACTGCGGAGGTCGGGTGCGCGGGTCAGGATCTTCTACCTCAATAGGTCCGCTAAGATGACATTCGCAATGCGGATGGGGATTGACTCCGTCAATTTCGGTTCCGTCTTCTTGTTCCGAAACGGGATACGAGTGTACCCGTTTGGGGAGCGCGGCGAGGACATTTTGGGCATCGATGCGCGGAAAGCTCAAGGCGCCAGAAGATTCTTGGGTACGCGTGACATCATTGGCCAGATCGACGTGTCTGGAAGCGAAGAAGATTTTAAGGAGGCGACAAGTCGTAGCCAAGGACTGGTACGGACGAAGGCATATGTCGATCTAGTTGACTTCTTTTGGGAAAAGGCACTGAAGCGATTAGAGCGCTACGTCGTCGGCGTCTCTTGGCCAGACAAAGGAGAGGCAAACGCAAGTGATTTGTCGCGGCTTTTAAACGACGGCGGTCGCGCTAGGGTGATCCAAGTTATAGGCCAACTTGCCCGTTCCCGCGATATCGAGCTCGTTTCTCATAGTCCCCGCCTCGTAGACATATTAGATGCTAAATCTGACGAGTTTGAAGGCAGCCTTAAGTCAATCCGTGTAATTGCGGAGAAGGCTGGAGACTCGGATCTTCTCAACAGGATTGGAAGCGCTGAAAAGCGGTTCACGCAGCTGCAGAAGGCTGAAGAAGAGGCGCATGCGCGTGCGGAAGAAGAGCGGCAGGCTAGGGAGCAAGCTGAATCCAGGGCGTCGAAAGCAGAGAAAATTGTCGCTGATGTCGAGGCGAAGTACAGCGAGTTGGAGGAACGAGTTCTGTTTCTCACGTCTGCGACATCGCTGGACTATGATACGGTGGTCAATTTGCATCACCAGATCATCATCTACGCTAGCGAGATCAACGCCCTAGCAGGAAACTTCCTTGCCGATGCGAAAGGGGCTGAGAGTGTTAGCGTGGATGAGGCCCTGACCGCTTTTGAACAAACAATTCTATTGAATCAAAAGGTCCTTGCCGTCGCCCGGTTTGCTACACGGGCGACCTTCAAACTTGACTCCGGGCAGATTGAAGAAGATGTCGCATCATTTGTTGAGCAATACATCAACGAAATTGGGCAAGAGTATCTTGCCAATCGCATAAACATAGGCGTCAAGAGTGAGGGTGGCTCACTAAAAAAGAAATTCAAGCCAATCGAGCTGTCTATTGTGATTGATAATTTAGTGAGCAATGCGCGGAAGGCCAAAGCGTCTCGGATTGAATTCGCACTTTCTCAAGGAGCGAAGGATGAACTCCATATTGTTGTGACGGACAACGGGCGTGGGCTTTCTGAGAAGCTCGGCAGCCAGGAGGATATTTTCCAAAAGGGGGTTTCAATGACCGGAGGAACTGGGCTCGGCCTTTACCACGTTAGACAGGTTCTTGACGGGATGGACGGCAGCATTTCCGTCAAGGAAACGTCGAAGAAAGGTACCTCCTTCTTGCTGAGGTTTACGAAATGAGATTGGACCTAAATATCCTATGGATCGAGGACCAGCCCGACGGTGTTGAAAACCATCAACGGACCATTGAGCGTCGCCTTTTGGATTTGGGGTTCCAATTGAGTGTGCATTTCGTCCAGAGGTTTGATGAGCTTCAGAGGCAGCTAGATGACGCCATCGACGAAGATGAGGTGGATCTTATTCTGGTTGATTTTGACTTAGGGAATACCGGAGGTGATGGGGGTGATGCTGCCAGGCAAATTCGTGAAACCTTCCCTCACAGAGAGATGGTTTTCTATTCTGGAAAGTCACCAGGATCACTGCGTCAGGTTGCTTTCGATAACCAAATCGATGGAGTTTATTTTGCGCATCGGCCAACGCTTGGCGATGATGTCTTTTCCGTAATCGAAAACATGCTCCGCAAGGTAATTGACTTGAGCCACATGCGTGGAATCGTGATGGCTGAGACCAGCGAAATCGACCACATTTTAGGGCTTTGTCTAGCAGAAGTGATTGACCGCTTGGAGGGCGGTGAACGTGACGCGATGCATGGGAAGGTTGTTGATGTCATAAGGGCGCGTTTCGAAAGCCAATTGGAGGCGTTGGGGGAATTTCATGATCCAGCGACCTTTGGTGGACTTCTTGCAAAGTCTCTTTTGATGACGAGCTACGATAAGACGCGCGCATTGGCGAGGGCGCTAAAATCGAATTTTGATCTTGAGGGAAAGGGCGGCCATCGAGCGTCGGTCTTGGGATACCAGGAAAAATTCCAGCACACCCGCAATGTGTTAGCCCACGGCCTGGTCATCAAAAAAGATGGAGTGAAAGTGTTCAAGGGTCGAAAAGAAGACTTGTCCGACGAAATCGAGATTTCTGAAGAAGCAATGTTGGACTGGCGCAAAGAACTCCTGGGGCACCGAAATAATATCGATTTGATTGTGCGAGCGTTAGGTATCGAGCCAGGAAAAGGCTAATGTCGGCTATGTTACTTTTTGTCTGATGGCAATTTTTTGATTGGTAAGTAATCCAGGAGAGAAGCCCCAATTACCTCGGCGATCAACGGCGGTACTGCATTTGCCACCTGAGTAAACCTGGGAACTTCTCGGCGGCGCCGATCACCTCCCGACGTGTATTTGCCCTTAAAAACGAACCAATCTGGAAATGTCTGTAAGCGCGCGTTCTCCCGAACCGTCAGGGTCCGGGGCTCGTCGTAGTGCAGCAAATCGTCTGGCATGCTGGTTACCGTGGGGGCGGGCTTAAGTGGATCCATCACCCTGATTGCCTGCTTTTTCAGGCTGAATCGCTCTCGTACTTCTTTTGAGATCGTCTTGTTCAGGCGCCCCTCGTGTTTGCACGTTTCAATAATCGCTTTGAACCGGGCGACTATGTCGGGGCGGTGTTTCGCTAGCCGAGTGTCCGTCGGTTGACCCTCGAAACCGTCACGCATCAGGCGTTGAAACGCTGTTTTTGGATGCCGGTATCCGATTGCCTGATAGCCCTTTGTATCAGCGCATTCGATTTGGCCGTTGCGAGAAAGTTCAAGGTCTGAGATTGCGACTCTCGCTGCCGTGTTCGGGGCTAGGCCCCGTCCGGTTAGAAATTCTTTTTTTGACCGGCTTATGTGGGTAAATGGATTCTTTTTTGGCCATTGTCGCTCAATGTTCTTGCGTAATCCGATTAGAAAAAAACGAGGACGGGCTTGTGGGACGCCATAGCTCGGTGCCTTTAGGAGCCGGGTGGATACGAAATAGTCTTTTTCAAGCGAAGAAATTAGATGTTCTGCGTAATTCGTCGTTGGTGCCTCATCATTAATACTGAAGTCATACGTAATGCCGCGGACATTTTCCAATAGAACCATGTCCGGGCAGATTATATGCACGAGTTTAAGATAGCTTTTGACCAAATGGTTTCTAGGATCGCCTGGATCTCGTCTGCCGGCGCTCGAGAAGCCTTGGCACGGAGGCCCGCCCGCGAGCAAATCGACTTTGCCGCGCAAATTTTCAAGTTGAGTGCGGTGCTCTTCGATCAGCGTGTCGATGGATGTGGGTGATTTAGGGAGCCAGGAAGGCCATTGATACTTGTGTCGGGTGCCTTCGCATAAGAAATTTGCGCGCAATGTTTCGAAGGCGAAGTTATCCTTTTCGATCGCAAAAAGCCCTTCCCAGCCCGCCTTCATTAGGCCTAGGCTGAGCCCTCCGCAGCCCGCAAAGGCGTCAATAAATACGGGCTTTCGCCGGGCAGACCCGCCGGCGGCCGCGTCAAGTTCAAGAGCGTCCCTGTCATGTAGGGAACCATCCATTGGCTATCCCCTTTTCAGGGGGGCATAGTGAATCAGATTGTGAAAATCTGCCAGGTCAAAATTTTTGATCGTATGGGAGGGTATAACATATTGTAGTATATGTAACTTTTTACTTCTCTGGCAGCCTTGAGTGGCTATTGAGTTCTTATGTGGATCAATCATTGATGCCTGATTCGTTTTTATGTTTGCCGCCGCCTATCCGTGGGCACAGTCCAGTCAATTTCGTCGAGAGTATCTCCATCGATTGCCATGCGACCAGTCTCATCCATCCGTTCCAAGGCCGTGCACATAACCTCCCAGGTTTCCCCGGTAAGGCCTTCACTGAGGGTGTGAATTCGCCGGACGAGGGTCTTGTTCTTGATGAAGGCAACGTCCTGCAGGCCGCCGTGTCGGCAGATATTCGCCAGGAACTTTGCGTACTCCGGTCCGACCTGCCATCGGGGAAGGGTAAAGGGAGTAAACCGGTTTCCGAATTCTTGGTTGGTCTGAAAGACGCGGAGGACCCCTTTCGTGCCGATCCCGACGAGCGAGATCTCCAATTCGTTCGTAAGATGCCTGAGGACGTTCAAGAACAAGCCCTTCTGGTCCTTTTTGCCATCCAGAATAGTGTGGAGTTCGTCGATGATTAGGACCCGAGTGCCCAATCTGGTGAGCAGGTTAAGAACCTGATCTTGCTTTCGGAGCGCGGATGCCGTCGACGCAGTTGGTGCCCCCACCGCACGTAGAATGTTTGAATAAAGGCCTGGGATATCCGCCATCGGCGGGGACTGGGCGTAGACCACCGGCATTTTCGATGAGGTGCCGCCATCGACGAAGGTCTGTTCATGCATGCGTTTGAACTTCCGCGCGATTGTCGTTTTGCCGTGATTGCTCTCGCCGACGATCAAACAGCAGGGAGGCCTATGAACCCGGGGATGGTCGTATAACCATTCCAGCCGCTTCAATGCCTGAGAGGCAGCGGGATAGTCGATCCAGCAGGAAGACCAGATCCGTTGTACGCGTTCCCGCGGTGTGGGGCCGAACAGGTCGTTCGAGGCGACTTCTTCGGAAGCGGGATCAGTCATGACCAATCCTCCCATTTGCCTTCGACTTCAAGGTCGCCGAGGTCGTATTCGCCCTCGTCATCATCGGCGGCCGGCGAATTATCGACCCCGAGGTCGATGGATGGCCTCTTTTCGGAAGTGTCTCGGGCATGGACCTTTTTCCTTTGTTTGGCGCGGCGGACTTTCTTGGTTTCCACGGTCGCGGTCTCGGTAATCCGTTCCATGGCGTCGATTGCGGCGAAGATGGCGTCTTCGTCAATGTTCTCCGCGTTCTTAGCTTTCAGGTAATTCTTCGCCGCCCGCAGTTCCCAAAGCGAAATAGAAGGATGGGAATCCTCCCGGTAAGGCACCTCTAGATATTCCCTGAGCTCAGGGTCGAGAAAATAGATCCGGCTGATATCACGGGGGTCGCGCCGTACGGTGAATTTCACGCTCTGTCCGCCTTTCTTGGCCCGAATCCATCCGCTGATGCCGGGGGCGTAATAGGTGATCCCGCTCCAAGAAATGCCATCCGCTTGAACCGTTCGGGACTCGGATGGCAGGAAGTCGATGGCGAACCTCTCTGGATCGCCAACCCGGGGAGGTATGCCGGTGCCTTTCCTCCGGCTGGTCCCCAGAATTCCCTCATTCCATTTCTCAATCGGGCTCATACCAATGCCTTTGTGAACGCGTTGGTGATAAACGCCGACCACGTAGGTGACGAACCAAGACTGCAGTTCGTCCAAGGTCATTGAGGCGTGCTTTGCAGAGTCGTACTCGCCTTTCTCCTGGATGTTGGAGAAGGTCGTGCCGGGAAGCGCATGAATCTCTTTGGAGATCGTCCCCATCAAACGTTCGACGTGGCCGCCGAAGTGGGGTTGCCTGACCGGCCG
This sequence comes from Rhodospirillaceae bacterium, assembly GCA_002696205.1. Lineage (GTDB taxonomy): Bacteria > Pseudomonadota > Alphaproteobacteria > Rhodospirillales > Casp-alpha2 > UBA1479. The sequence continues at coordinate 30,647 of NZRL01000144.1, forward strand.
CCAGGCGATGTTGATGCCGTACTCGTCGCAGGATTTCTGGATCGTATTACTGCGGAAATCCTTCCCGTTGTCGGCGTGCAGGGTCCGCATCAGCCCCCAAACCGGCCATTTCTTGTCAATGCCCAGTTTTTCAAGCTCAGCGTCTTTGGGGAGGGCCGACTGGCGGATGCACATCCCCACGGAGAACGCGCTCGGGGCATCCAGGGAAATGTAATAGCCGGTGATCATGCGGCTGAAGACATCGATGGCGACTGTCAGCCATGGGCGTCCGATCGGCAGCCGGGTGTCGTCGTCGACCAGCATGATGTCCAATTTGGTATGGTCGATCTGGACAGTCTCCAGCGGAAAGTTCCCGTCGGGAAACTCGCCTTTGACCGGGGCGAATTTGTCGCGGGCGGCCTTGGCGCCTTGTCGACGTTTCATCCGTTCACTTTCCTTGACCGCCTTGATGCGGGCGCGGACCGTGTTCGGATGCGGCACTTTTAGCCGGCCGGCCTTGCAGCGTCGAATGACTTCGTCGATTGCTTTTTTCGCGGTGACTTTCTGTTTCGTAAGAAAGACGTTCTCGATGACGTCCTGAATGAGGGCTTCGACCTTCCTGGGCAATCGCCGTTTTCGCTTTCCCCGCCGGCTAGGCACTAAATCCGAAAGCAGGCCACGGTTCCGATATGCATCGCACCAGCGGCGTAACGTCTTTTCGTGAACACCGATTTCCTCGGCGCGGGCGGCGAAGGCCTCTCCCTTTCGGCGTGTGATCTCGAGAAGGGGTTCAATCGCCTTATACCGTTCCCTCGCGACGGCCAAATCCTCTTCTGGAATGGCGTCGAGAGTGCGGAGTTTGGCGGTCGTCGGTTCATCCTTGCTCTCGAGCTGGGAGACGCTCGCAGTTCCGGTCTCGCCCGTATCGACGAACTGGACCATGACTTCGTCGGGGCTGGATTGGAGGGTGATGACGGCGGCACGTCCCAGGAAGCGGACTTCGTTGCCTACGTCGAAACGTACGGGCCCGCTCATGATAGCCGCCTTTGCATCAGTCGAATTTCGCTGTCGGGCTTTAGCACTTCCTCCAACCTTGCATGGACGACGCCGGTGGCAAGCAGATGCCATAAGGCCGATAAGGCGATCGCACGCTCGTCGTCATTGCCGCACGTATCTTCGAGCAGGCCGGTGATCGTTGCCGAAGTCGTTTCTCCGAGTGCCGCCAATAGTCGGTCGCATATTTTGTCGGCCGGTGCATTCGCTCGATAGGGGAGGAGGAACTTGGCGTTCTCCAGCCGGGGTGTGCGGATTTCCCGCTCTGTCCAGACCTCGAAGGTCCATCCCCGACTGCGGGCGAACGTCCTGGCGGCATTGAACTTGTCGTCGAGGTCGGCCGTTACGAATTTGGCTGGTTTGACCTCGATGAGTATCGCGGCGCCGGCGGTGCGTTGAACGAGGAAGTCCGGTGTGTAGTGGCGTTGGCTGCCTGTGCTGTCGCGATAGTCAATCCGGACGGGCTGCTCTTCGATGTTCGTGACCTGAGGGTCGAACAACATCAGGGAGATGAAGTCCCTCTCCAGCGACGATTCATAGCCGATGGAGCCTGCACCGCGTCCGCTGGCATGGCGGCCGGTCAGGCTTCGGCTGCTGATGGGAATCTCTCTAACTGGCATCAAACCTCCCCTGAACACTATATGTAGTTGGAAATATCAAGCGCAACCCCCAACATATATTCATAGTAGTCCCCGTTTCGTTAGTTCCGCCCGTAAGACTTGATCCACCCACGGGCCGACGTTGTGTCCGTCGTGAACGGCGGCGGCTCTCGCAGCGGCGCGGATGTCGGGACTAACGCCGTCCAGTTTCCAATAGCGGTTCCTACCGTAGGTGCAGTGGTCGCTAGCGGGGACGGCGAGCTCGTCGATATGTTTGGATTTTTGACCTAGAAGGTCGGTCAGGGCACGACGTGTTGCCTGCGTGCCTCGATCCTCCAGGAATACCCTTGCAGCGGCGACCTCGGAAGCTGTGGGTCGATAATCGCCGTCATGAAGCTTGTCGGTTACCGGTGCGCACAGTGCGAAAGGCAGTTGTTTGGAGCTCTTCAGTAGAACCCGGGAACTGATTCCGACGTCCTGGCAGGCTGTAATGAACTGATCCGGCCATCCAGCAAGTAAAGCGCAGGAGTATTGGATTAGGTGGTGTCGACTATGGGTAGGCAGTCGTTCAACTTCCTTGATACGCGGTATGGCGGACGGTGGAATGTCAGGAACATCCAAATTCCGACGTGCCCACTCACGTAGTGGGTAGGCAAACCGACCTGTTGCCAGTAGGCGATAAATGATCCAGAGAATTCGGAAATAGACGAGCGGGTAAACCAGACCGAAACTACCCAATTTTCCCCAGTCTCCTTGAGCAATGCGGAGTAGTTCTCCTTGTGCACGGTGCGGTTCAACCACCAATGACTCCCTGCGCCGAAGATCGAAATTGCAACTCCAACAAATGGCGACCGAACCGAGGCTGGGTGAAGCGTAGAGCGGTTGAATCGGCGCAGTGCATTCAGGGCATCTATCGATCAACAGGCGCCCATGATGAGGGCAGCTGGTGATGAATGCCAATCGGTGTGTGGTTCTCAAGTGCGGTACGGCGTCATCCTGAAGGCATGCCACGCAGGTTTGCTGTCCGAACGATTTGGACTTTTGATAGATGCCGGCGGCCGGAAGCCAGAGCAGCTTGTTGCGGCCGTCGTCTTCTCCAATCAATCGACCCGTCCAAGATCTGAGCGTCCGCTTGCGCATGTCATCGCGTTCGATGCCAGTATGGGCAGACAGGCCGGCGATCAGGTCTTCGCAGGCAAACCTGTCCAGATCGGTTCGATGCATTCGTCCGCCGGGTAGCGCGATGCGATACAGCTCACCAGGCTCCAGCCCGTTGGCCCAAGCCAAGCGGGAAAACCAAGACGCGAACGTCTCGTCACCGACCGGCCGCGGTCGGAAAGGCCAAGTTTTTTCCAATTTGTTTGATCGAGCCGCGCGTGGGTAGCAGCGGCCTCCGCCCAGGTGCTGAAATATCGAAGCGGCGGGTTTTAGTGTTGATTATCTTTGTATGCAAGAGGTCTTTATCGGTTTTGTGCGGGTGTGTTGTGCGAGGAGTAGGCTTTCGGTAGTGAGTCAGTCAGAATTTCTCTCCCTAACAAATCTTAGCGTGTCCGCTTTAGCTTTCTTTAGAGCGCGCTTGGCCCGTGCTCCAACTGCATCAAGGTCAGCCTTCAAGGCGTCGATATAATCTTCGATTTCACCTTCTGACATTAAGTGGTTTGAAATCCTAGGAGGCCGCCCTTGTTCACTCGACCAGTTATCCAGTTCTAAGACAACGATTGGATCGAAAGGAAGGTCGTCACCTTGATGCATTTTTACAATTTGAAAGCTGAACTGCTTAATCGTTTTCGCCATTAGGCACTCCTTCGTTTGTACGGCCTGTGCGTCGCTGACTTTGTCTCAGCTGCTTCGACATGGGCCGCATTATCTTGGCCCCCCAAAGGGGTTCAGAAACACCGGCGGCCATTGCCGGGATGAGGCTATCAAGGCTCTTATGCTGGGGTATAAACTTGTAATAAGTCATGTGCCGCGCCACAGCGAGGCTTTCTGTCCTCTTTTTTGAAAGCACTTCTTCCCCTAAACTTGCGCGCTCCACGCGAGTGGAGCTTGGGGGTGTTGCGTGCATGACGATTGTTTCGGCCAATTTCAGCTTTCTTGCAAAGCATGACGAGCAGCTGTTTCGGCATGCGGCGTTGGCTGAGCGGTACTTTCCCGACGATCCCAATACCAGCCTGATCAAAGTTCGACAGTTCGCTGAGTTGCTTGCGCAAATTGTTGCAGCTTCGACTGCGAGATTTGAAAGCCAAGAAGAAAAATTCGTCGATTTGCTTCGCAGGCTCTCGCTTGATCGGGCTGTTCCAAGGCAAGTTGTCGACCTATTCCACCAGCTCCGAAAATCGGGAAACGCGGCAGCGCATGATGGCGCCGACGACCATAGGCAGGCGTTAGCGGCGCTTAAAATCGCCCGTCAACTAGGCATTTGGTTCCATCGGACCTACCGCAACGAACCGCAATTTAAACCGGGTCCATTTATTCCGCCATCTCCTCCTGAAGACGCGACGGCTGCTTTGCGGGAAGAAATCGAGCGTCTTCGTGAGGAGCTCGCAGCTAGCCAGTCCGAGGCTGAGCGCGCGCAGCGCGCCGCTGACGAGGAGGCGGAGCGTAGGGAAAGTGCCGAGGAAAAAGCCAAGCGAGAGACGGCAGAACGCGTCGAGTGGGAAGAGCTGGCGATCGAAGCCGATCGCCATCGAGAAGAGTTGAAGCAATTACTTGAGGCGCAGCAGGTGGAATCCGAAGCCCTCCCATCCATGGAGCTTGTTGCGCGTATGGATGCGGGCGAAGAGGCGGCCGAGGCGATCGACCTCGACGAGGCGGATACCCGTGTCCTCATCGATCAACAAATCCGAGATCGAGGCTGGGAGGTCGATACAAACGAGCTGCGTTTCAGCAAAGGAATAAGGCCGGCGAAGGGGCGGAACATGGCTATTGCTGAATGGCCAACTGCTTCCGGGCCAGCCGACTATGCGCTTTTCGTCGGGACCAGGTGTTTCGGGATTGTCGAAGCAAAGCGGAAGCGTAAAAACGTTTCCGCCGCCATCGATCAGTCGGAGCGTTATTCTAAGGGGATCAAGCTGGAGGACGGGGCGGAAGCCGTTGGTGGCCCTTGGGGCGAATACGTCGTGCCTTTTGTCTTCGCAGCGAACGGTCGCCCTTATCTGAAGCAACTGGCGACACAGAGCGGCATCTGGTTTCGTGATGCGCGTAAAGCTACCAACCACCGTCGCGCCATGAACGATTGGCCAACGCCTGATGGGTTGTTGGGCCGCCTGGAGGTCGATAGGGATGCTGCGCATGCTGAGTTGAACGCTCAGCCAATCGAGTTCGGCTTTCCTCTTCGTCCGTACCAAAAGGAGGCAATCGGTGCGGTCGAGGAAGCGTTGGAACATGACCAGCGTGAAATTTTGGTCGCAATGGCGACCGGCACCGGTAAGACAAAGCTCTCTATCGCGCTGTTATATCGGCTGCTTGCTGCAAAGCGTTTTCGCCGTATTTGCTTCGTTGTCGACCGGAGTGCGCTTGGCAGCCAGGCCGCGGGCGAATTCTCAACGACTAAAGTGGTCAGCGGCAAGACGTTCGCAGAAATCTTCGGTCTTAAGGGGCTTGAAGATGTTGTCCCCGACCTGGAAACGCGGGTTCACATCTGCACGATCCAGGGATTGGTCAAACGGGTGCTTTATCAACAAGAGCCAGGAGACATCCCGCCCATCGATCAATACGACCTGATGGTCGTCGACGAATGTCACCGTGGATACCTAATCGACCGGGAAATGGCGGATCAGGATCTCGGCTTCCGAAACGAAGCCGATTACATCTCCAAGTATCGACGAGTCCTAGAGCACTTCGATGCCGTTAAGATCGGCCTCACGGCAACGCCTGCCCTGCACACGGTCGAGATCTTCGGCGAGCCGGTGTTTCGCTATTCCTACCGAGAGGCGGTCGTTGATGGTTTCCTCATCGACCATGAACCGCCAGTCCGTATCACCACTGCTCTTGCTGAAGCCGGGATTGTTTTCAAAAAAGGAGAACAGGTCGAGCTTCTTGATACCAAGACCGGTGAGATCGATCTGGCTCACGCATCCGACGAAATCTCGTTTGAGGTCGAGGAATTCAATCGAAAGGTAATTACCGTCCCTTTCAATCAGGTCGTTGCACGGGAGCTTGCGAGGCATATCGATCCGGCGTTTCCTGGAAAGACGTTGATCTTCGCTGCAACGGATGGGCATGCCGACATAGTAGTCGAGCAGCTCAAAAAGGCCTTCGCGGACGAATACGGCGAAATCGAAGATGCCGCCGTACGAAAAATCACCGGCAGCGTCGACCGTGCGGCAGATCTGATCCGTTCCTTCCGAAACGATGCCAATCCGAAGATCGCGGTGACGGTCGATCTCCTGACGACGGGCGTGGACGTCCCCCGCATCACGAACGTCGTCTTCCTGCGGCGTGTGAAAAGCCGAATTCTTTACGAGCAGATGTTGGGAAGGGCAACTCGCCTTTGCCCGGAAATCGGCAAGGAGACATTCCGCATTTTTGACGCTGTCGACCTGTATGCGCATCTTCAGGAACTAACGGACATGCGGCCCGTGGTTGTCGATCCGACGATCTCTTTGGAACAATTGTTCGAAGAACTGGCCCGTGCCAAAGAGGCCGAGCACAAAAATAACATTCGTGAGCAGATCATCGTGCGCATGGCGCGAAAGGTTCGCCGGCTTCCTGACGACGTGAAGCACAGCTACGAAGCCAAAGCCGGCGAAACGCCGGAAGCGACGTTGGAAAGGCTGCGCAACTGCAGCGGAATTGAGGCCGCATCTTGGGCCGCCACCAAATCTGGGATCGGCCCTATCCTCGACTGGCGCTCGGGTGAAAAAACACCTATCGCCATTCCAATCTCGCGCCGCGACGACGAGTTGGTCGATGTCTCCCGCGGCTACGGCGATGCCGAGAAACCGGAGGATTATCTCGACAGCTTCGCGGCATTTGTGCGCGACAACGTTAACAAGATCGCGGCTTTGAACATCGTGGTTCGTCGGCCTCGCGATCTGACGCGCGCGCAGTTGCGAGAGCTTCGATTGGAATTGGACCGTCAGGGCTTTCCTGAAGCGACCTTGCGTCGTGCCTGGCATGACGCGAAGAACGAAGACATTGCCGCCTCTGTCGTTGGATTTATTCGTCAGGCTGCGTTGGGCGACCCGTTGGTTCCCTATCCGGAGCGCGTGCGAACGGCAATGGATCGTATTCTGCGGAGCCAGTCTTGGAGCGACCCGCAGCGTCAATGGCTGCAACGCATCGGTGAACAGCTGCTGCAAGAGGTCGTCGTCGATAAGGACGCCCTAAATCGGGCGCCTTTCGATACGCATGGTGGATTCAATCGTTTGAACAAGATCTTTGGGGGCCAATTGGAAACGGTTCTAAGCGATATCAATGAAGAGCTTTGGGGGGATGTGGGCTAATGCGAGCGGCTGACGAATTTATCGTACGGATGGCTGAGGGGATTATCGGTTGGTTCTCCTATCAGCAAGCAGCAAGCCGTTCGGCGGTCTACAGCGAATATTTGTTCTATCCGCCAATGTTCGAGTTAGGTCACGGTCGCGGATGGACTGTCACATGCCAAAAGCAACTGGCTGACAACGCTCGCCAAACATACGATATGCAGTTTCGAAATTCTAAGAAGTCGGCGGCAATTGGCTTGGAAGCAAAATTCATCAAGCTGAAGAAACCGTTCACCGGAAAAATACAGAATGATCTACGCAAGTTGCACAAAGTGAAAACCGACGTGGCCAATCATCCGCCAGGCCTAAATATGGTTGTTTATGAGCTTATCGTTGGTCACGTAGAAAACATCGAAAGTGCGATTGATAAAGTTGAGCCACTCAAGAAAGTTTGGGGCGAACTTTGGGACAACCGACCCGATGGCAAGTTCCGAAGGGGTCATCCAGGATGGTTATTCCATGGTCAAGGGGAGGAGCGCTTTCGCTATAGCGTCGCGGTATTCCGGTATCAGCCAACCTGGGACTTGGGTGGCGATTTTGAGCCGGAAGAACAAGAAACGGATGAGCCCATCAACTTCGGTGAATGGGAAGAATAGTAATGAAAATGTTTTATTCGGATAGGTTCATAACGAATGACAAATGAAGTCACTCGAGGCACCGTAACTACCCAGGACATTGTCGGCAAGCTCTGGGCACTGTGCAACATCCTCCGCGACGATGGCGTCACCTACAACGAGTACGTTACCGAGCTAACGTATCTTCTGTTTCTGAAGATGATGGCGGAGACCGGACGAGAGGATCGCCTACCCGCTGGCTACACTTGGTCTGAGGTCGCCGGCCGCGAGGGCCTCGATCAATTGAACTACTACAAGAAGCTGTTGCTTGACCTTGGAAACCCCGAGATCGCCAAGGACGCGACGGTCCAGGCCATTTTTACCGATGCCCAGTCGCGCCTAAGAAAGCCAGCCAACCTCAAGTCGCTCACAACCTCCATCGACAAACTCGATTGGTTCTCTGCGCGGGAGGAAGGTCTGGGGGAGCTTTACGAGGGCCTCCTTGAGAAGAATGCTGCCGAGAAGAAATCCGGGGCTGGTCAATATTTTACCCCACGTCCGCTTATCGATTGCCTGATCCGACTGACCAAGCCTCAACCCGGCGAGGTGATCCAGGACCCTGCCGCTGGTACCGGGGGTTTCCTAGTCGCTGCAGACCGTTACATCAAGGATGACACGGACGATCTGTTTAAACTTTCCTCAGAGGATGCAAACTTTCAGCGGACCAACGCCTATCAGGGGTGTGAATTGGTGCCTGACGCCCATCGCCTTTGTCTCATGAACTTGATGCTTCACGACATCGCTGGGGGTGTCGCCGTTGCCGACACTCTCTCACCGGACGGCGAACATTTGGAGAAGGCGGATATCGTCCTGACAAATCCACCGTTTGGCACCAAGAAGGGTGGGGGGCGGCCGGTGCGCTCCGACTTTTCCATTACGGCAGAGACGTCCAACAAGCAGCTTGCTTTCGTCGAGCACATCGTCCGCGTCCTGAAGCCCGGCGGTCGCGCGGCGGTGGTTGTGCCCGACAACGTGCTGTTTGAGGACAACACGGGGCGAAAGCTTCGCGCCTGGCTCATGGAGCTCTGTGATCTCCACACCATCCTGCGTTTGCCGACCGGTATATTCTACGCCCAGGGAGTAAAGACCAATGTGCTTTTCTTTACCCGTGGGTCGTCGGACAAGGGAAACACCGGAGCTGTTTGGGTTTACGACCTCCGCAACAACATGCCGGCCTTCGGCAAAACCCGCCCCTTGAAAGCAGAAGACTTTGCCGAGTTCGAAGCCGCTTTCGGCGGCGATCCTCTAGGCAAGGCCGAACGTAAGGATGAAGGCGAGGAAGGCCGCTTCCGCTGCTTTGATCGAGAAGCCATTGGAGTGCGTAACGACAACCTCGACATCACATGGATGAGCGACACAGAGGCCGAGGCTGAGGATGGCCTAAGCGATCCTGAAGATATTGCTGCGGCTATCATCGGTCACCTCAAGGCAGCGCTGGATGAGATTGAGGCTTTGGATGAGGAACTTACTGAAGAGGTCGAAGCAGACGCCGTTGAGCCGGAGGCAGCGGAATGAGTGTCGAAGCTGAAGTTGGCAAATGGGCCATGACTTCACTGCCGAAATCCTGGTGCTGGGCGACCTTCGACGAAGCTTTCGACAATTACACAGACACACAAAAGAAAGTTCCTACGAAACAATATGTTGAGGCTGGAGCGCTGCCCGTTGTGGATCAGGGGCAAGAATTGGTTGGGGGATTTACCAATGATGAAACTATGCAATCAGGAGCCCCGCTCCCGGCAATCGTTTGGGGAGACCACACTCGTTGCGTCAAGTATATCACATACGCATTTGCTCAAGGGGCGGATGGGGTCAAAGTGTTGGTGCCAACATCAGCAATGATTCCGCGCTTCGGATATCACGCGCTTAAAGCGGTCAACCTTCCAAACAAAGGGTACAGCCGTCACTTTAAGTTCTTGAAGGTGACAAAGTTTCCTCTGGCGCCTCTTAATGAACAACGCCGGATCGTCACGAAGGTGGACAGCCTGTTCGCCAAGACGAAACGGGCGCACGACGAGTTGGGCCACGTCCCCCGCCTTATCGAACGCTACAAGCAAGCCATCCTCGCCGCCGCTTTTCGGGGTGACCTGACCGCTGATTGGCGGGATCAAAATTCAGATCAATGGTCGGACGAAGATATTGAGGAGCTACGGCGAGCTAGAGCTGCTTACTTAGCAAGCCGTCGCGGCTCACGGTTGGCCGCATTGGACAAGCCAATCGAACTAATAGGCCGAGCTGATCTGCCTCGTATCACTGTGCAGCTCTCCGACGTTGTTGATCTTCAGGTTGGCTACGCGTTTAAAAGCGCATGGTATTCAGCAGAGGGGCCGAGACTTGTGCGAGGAGCCAACGTCGCCCCGGGTAAGATGGACTGGGAAGATGAAAAACGCCTTACTCCTGAATTAGTTCCCGAGTACGTGGAGTATCTATTAGCTGCCGGAGACATCGTATTAGCAATGGACCGCCCGATAATTTCTGGCGGCCTAAAGGTGGCTGTGCTTGGTCCCGAGGACGATGGTGCGCTTCTTGTTCAGCGTGTTGCCCGGTTCAGAGCGAACAATTTCGCCCGTCAGGATTTCATTTGGTTTCTCCTTAACAGCCCGATCTTCATTGATCATGCCCTGGAACATGCGACGGGCTCTGATCTCCCACACATCAGTAGCAACGACATACAGACAACGGCTTTTGAGTTACCGTCTCTTGCAGAGCAGGACGAAATCATCAGTCGATTGCGTGCGGCATTTTCATGGATCGACCGTATAGTTCACGAACACGATGGTGCCTCCCGGCTGATTGAACGTCTCGACCAGTCCATACTCGCCAAGGCGTTTCGGGGCGAACTCGTGCCGCAAGCCCCCGACGATGAGCCGGCTTCTGTTCTTCTGGAGCGCATCCAGTTCGAGCGGGCAGCGCAACCTAAGAAGGCCAGGAAACGAAAGGCTAGGTCATGACGAATACGCTGTGGGGCATCCATATGAAGGAGATCAACTCCCTCGCTCCGATCCAAGGAGGGTTCATCGGCATCGGCTGGCCGGACATGGGCGACCTTTCGGTTATCCCGGCGAACCGGGAGGCTTTCAAGGCGCGCCTACAGGAAACGCATCCGCACTCCAAGCCCGGGGCTATTCCGGTCCAGGCTGGCGTCCTTTTCCGTTTCATTTGCGAGATGGCGGTTGGTGATGTCGTGATCTATCCGTCGAAGCCAGATCGGATGGTCAACATCGGAGTTGTCGAGGGCGATTATGCATACGTGCCTCAGGTCGATCCCACCTATCCGCATCGCCGATTGGTGAAATGGCTCAAGCACATTCCGCGAGCAGACTTCTCCCAGTCCGCACTGCACGAAATCGGCTCCGCCATCAGCTTGTTTCAGGTGACCTCTCATGCCGAGGAATTTCTGGCGGCGATGCAGGGGCAAAGCACCGGGGCTGAGGATGTCGACGAAGAAAGCGTCGAGGAAGTCTCCACCCAGGTCGAGGAGAGCACCGAGGACTTCATTATCAAACGATTGAAATCGAAGTTGAGCGACTTCGAGTTCGAGAAGTTCATCGCTCACCTTTTGACCTGCATGGGCTATCACGCGCGGGTCACACAAAAGTCGGCGGACGGCGGCATCGACGTGATCGCCCACAAGGATGAACTCGGGTTCGAGCCGCCGATCATCAAAGTCCAATGCAAGCAGACGTTGGATACCGTTGGGCGGCCGAAAGTGCAGGAATTGCATGGCGCCGTTGAGACGGGCGAGCATGGTCTGTTCGTCACGCTCGGCTCGTTCAGCGCGGAGGCTCGCACGTTTGAGCGCTCGAAACCCAACCTCCGCCTGATCGACAGCAACGACTTGATCTCGTTGATCTACTCGCACTACAGCCAGTTCGATCCGCGCTACCAGATGCTGCTGCCCCTCAAGCGCACATACATCCCAGGCCCGTCGCTGACGGTCGCGGATTGAGCTTTTAGTCCACCTTTTGGACGACTACCAGTTGGGCGTTGAAGTAACGCTGCGCATCGTCTGCCAATTCCCGAACGACCCTTCTTTCTTCAGAGAGCTCTTTCTCCGGTCGGATTTCCATCGTTGGCGGGGGTGAACGGCGCCTTATCCGAGGGTGGCTCTCTGGCTCGGAAAGCTGCCCCATCTCTTTGTCCAATTTAGATTGCGTCTCGCGCGCGTTTTCTACGCGCGTTCTGATATTGTTTCGCCATTCGACCGCGGTCTCTCGTAAAGGCCGCTCATCTTTCTGTATTTTCTCTGTAAGGCGGCTGCGTAAATCTTCGATGGATAGTGCATCGATTTCCTTTGGCTCCGAACAGAAAAACGTTCGATTTTCATCAAACGAGACGTAGTGGGCGTCATCGTCGTAAATCAAGCCGATGGCTGACGGTGGGACGAAAACCGAGCGTTCTGCCACCTTTTGTTTGGCCCAGGCGTCATTGATTTCACTGTGTTTGTGGAACCTAGGAGCGACGTAAAAGACTTCATTGATGCCGTCGTCCAACGTGACGAGCGAAGTATGCTGAAATGACTTTTTCCGGGCCGTGATGGGAAAACGGTAAAAGTCTGGTACGAGAGGAAGACCATATTTTTTTATCTCTCTCGCGCTCCTGTATTTCATACAGTCAGATCGTTTGAATTGCAGGAAAAGCGGTGCGCCCGGCTTGTCAAATTTTACATCATATCCGCCATCGGCTTTGCCTTCCTCGATCAAGCTGGGGAAAATGGGGGCAGCATTCAAAGGCGTCCACCCGACCAACTCGTTGGTCAGAGCAAAACCGTATGAAAATTCAGAGATTTCTGGGGTCATTTGCTCGCGAGCTCCCTGCGCAAATTGATCGTACCCCCATTCGTGCCACACCTATAAGTGGTTTTTTTTCCTCGCCTCTTGCCTCCATATCCGGAGAAATCTAGACATCCTCTAGTATCGCCAGCCGGGCGATGGTCTGGAAGGCAACTAGCCCTTTCGGAGCCATTGGGCTATCGGCCGTCTCCTCGCGGCCGGTTGCTATACGCTTCGGCCAATCAAAAGGCAGGATTTATTTTGAGAGGGTGCGCTGTGATCTCAAGAGAAGAGCTTTATCAATTGGTCTGGGCGGAACCCATGAGCAAGGTGGCGGTGCGGTTCGATGTATCCGGCAGCTACATGGCCCGAGTTTGTGAGCTTCTGAATGTTCCCCGGCCCGAACGTGGATATTGGGCGAAGTTGGCCGTTGGAAAAGCGCCCGAACCGCTTCCGCTGCCCGAGGCTCGGCCTGGCGATCAGCTCTACTGGTCCAAAGACGAGACGTTTCGGCCGCCACCAAAGCCACGACAAGCCCCGCGGTCTAGGTCCGCCTCTCGTAGGGTGACGATTTCAAAGGCTCGAATTCATCCTCTGATTCGCGGCGCGAAAGCGCATTTCGAGAACAGCCGACCGATTGATGATGGTGCGTATCTTAAGCCCTTCAAGCAGCTTCTCGTCGATGTCACTACATCGGAGGCATGCCTGGATAAAGCGCTTGGTCTGGCTAACGACCTGTTCAATGCTTTCGAGTCCGTTGGTCATCGCGTGGTCATCGCGCCGAAGGATGAGGCACTCAGGCGGGCCGAAATCGACGAGCGTGAAGTGCGTAAGGAGAAGCGAGACCGATATCATCGTTTGCGGCTTTGGTCTCCCTATCGTCCGACAGTTGTTTACATTGGCAGCTTACCCGTTGGCCTCGCGGTCGTAGAAATGTCGGAAGATGTTGTCCTTCGACATGTCCGCGGCAAATACGTTCGCGATGCGGATTATATCCCGCCGAATTCAAGTCGCCGCTTTGCCGCGCAGGACCATACTTGGACAACCAACCAAGAGCTCCCCGCCGGCCGGATGCGGATCGTGGCCTATTCTCCGTTCTGGCGCGTGGACTGGTCGATCGATTGGCAGGAGACGAAGAAATCCTCACTCCGCTCTCGTCTGAAACCGATTGTCGAGGCCGTTGAAAGTTCCGTCGTCGAACTTGCCGCAAGATTGGATGAGGCGGATGCAAAGGCCGAGGCCGAGAGGCTTGAGTGGATGGCTGCTGCAGAAAAACGAAAAAGAGAAGAAGACCAGCAGCAGGTCGAACGATCATTTCAAGAGAGCCGCGATCACCTCGGGGAGATCATTCAACAATGGGCGAACGTAATGAACGTGGAGCACTTCCTTGCCGGAGTAGCTGAGAGCGCCGACGTGCTGCCGGAGAGGGACAGAGATCGGGTCTTGGCGAGGTTGAACCGTGCTCGAGAGTTCCTAGGCACCCAGGATCCACTAGATTTTTTCTTGTCTTGGAAGACGCCCGACGAGCGCTACACGTCTCAGTATCCTCGCGACGCTGAGGATTAAAACCGATGCAATTTTGCCCGGTCGGCCAGAATTCCCACAACTTCTTGGAATAACTAAAAAATGTAATCCGATGCGGACATTTCTAATTGTAATTTGGACAATCTAAGCTGTGATTGGGCAAACTAAAATGTTTCCGACAACAGCTGCCCACATTTGGCAATTTTGAGGAAAGGTGGCTGGGGCGCCAGGATTCGAACCTGGGAGTGCCGGTACCAAAAACCGGTGTGTTAGACCGCTTCACCACGCCCCAACTTTGCGTGACCGCCCGAGGGCAGGGCCGTGTTCTTAGACCATCTGGACCGGCCCGGCAAGGGATCGCGGGCGTTGTTTTGTCCCGTATCGCCCCTTTGGCAGCCCGGGCGCGGCTGGATCAGACCAAGGCGTCCTTCGGTGTGCCCAAGCGGCCCAGGGCAACCCACCATCCCGGCTCCGCATCGTAGAGCATTTCGGCGGCGGTCAGCGCGGCGTCGGCACTTTCGTAAATCGCGAAACAGGTCCCGCCGGACCCGGACATACGGCTCAGCAACGCCCCTTCCGTCGCGGCCAGGGCATCCAGGACATGGGCGACCGGCGGGCAGACGGCACAGGCGGCCTCGGTCAATCCGTTCGACCGCTGGGCCAGCAGGTGGGCCAGATGGGCCGCGTCGATGGGCGTTTCGCGGAACGGGTTCGCGGCTTGGAATTCACCCGCGCGGGCCTTGAACACGGCCGGGGTGGAGACGCCGATCTTGGGGTTCACCAATATAAGGTGCGCCGCCGGCAGGGGCGGGGCCGGGGTGATGTCGTCGCCGATCCCGGCGACGAAGGCCGGTTCGCCGACCCAGCAGATCGGCACGTCGGCCCCCAGTTCCAGGGCCAGGGCGCGCATCTCGGCCTCGGGCAGGGTGACGCCCCAAAGCCGGCAGAGCGCCTTCAACGCCGCCGCCGCATCGGCGGAGCCGCCGCCGACGCCCGACGCCACGGGCAGGCGTTTTTCCAAAACCATATGCGCGCCGGCGTCGATACCCGCCGCCGCGCGCAGGCGCTTTGCCGCGCGCAGCACGAGGTTGTCGGTCTCTTCCGCAAGGTCCTTGGCGAACGGTCCGCGCACGGCCAGGGTCAGCGATCCGTCGGCCGCGGCGCGGGCCTTGATCTCGTCACCGATATCGGCGAAGGCGATCAGGCTGTCGAGCAGGTGGTAGCCGTCGTCGCGTTTGCCCGTGACGTGCAGGTAGAGGTTCAGCTTCGCCGGGGCGGCGACGGTGACGATGGGATCGTTCATGGATGGTCTCGCTGCCCCCGCCTTACGACGGTTCCAGACCGCTTTCCAACTTGGCCTTGATCTTCGGGATCAGGTCTTCGTCGGGGTCGAGCGACAGGGACCGTTTCCATTGAAACCGGGCCTCGAGCTTGCGCCCGACCATCCAATAGGCGTCGCCCAGGTGATCGTTGATGACCGGGTCCTGCGGGCGCAGTTCGACGGCGCGTTCCAACTCGGCGACGGCCTCGTCGTACTTGCCGACGCGGTAATAGGCCCAGCCCAGGCTGTCGGCGATGAAGCCGTCGTTGGGCGCCAAGGAGACGGCCTTCTTGATCATGTCGGTGGCGCGGTCGAGCTGTTCACCCTGGTCGATCCAGGTATAGCCCAGGTAGTTCAGCACGTAGGGCTGATCCGGGCGCAGCTCCAGCGCCTTGAGAAGGTCCTTCTCGGATTCCTTCCACCGCTTGGCCCGTTCCAATGCGATGCCGCGGGCGTAGAACAGGCTCCAATGATGAGGTTCGGGCGTGGCGACCCGTTTGATCGCCGCCGAATAGGCGTCGGCCGCCTTGGTGAACTTTTCCTGGCGGCGATAGACATCGCCCATGTGGAGGAAGGGATCGGGCAGGTCCGGGCGGACCTTGGCGAGTTTTTCCAGGCGCTTGACCGCCGCGTCCGTGCGTTCCAGGTCGCCGACCAGGGCGGCGGCCTGAAGCTGCGCGCTCCATCCGTAGGCCGATTTCGGATCGATGGCGTCGTATTCGGCGATGGCGGCGTTCAGGCGGTCTTCCGACTGCAGAATGTCGGCCAGGATGAACCGCGCCACGGGAAAGTCGGGCTTCATATGCACGGCCATGCGGATCAGCGCGACCGAGGTTTCATGGGCGCTTTGCCGGCGCAGGGACGAGCCGATGTCGTAGAGCGCTTCGGCCGCGCCGTCGCGCGCGGTCTTGATCGCGATCGGCGGTTTCTTGCCGGTCTCCAAACGCTTCAACGCGGTATCCATCAGGCGCGAGACCGGATGTTCGTCGATGTAGAGCTGATAGATCGCCTTCGCCCGTTCCGTATCGCCCGCCCGTTCCAGCATCGCGCCCAGCAAGTGGGTGACCCGCGACGACGGCGGCGATTGGCGTTCGATGACGCCGGTCAGCAACTTCGCGGCTTCGTCCGTCTTGCCGACCAATTGCAGGATCAGCGCCTCGTGGATTTCCACCAGGTTCTCGATCCCTTTCTTGTCCTCCAGCGGCTTGAGCGCCGCCAGGGCTTCCTCGCCCCGGCCCTGGCCATAGCGGCTCCAGGCCAGCAAAAGCGGCTTGGTGAAGGTCGACAACCCCTGGTCCGGCAGCTTAGCCAGCGTCGCCTCGGCGTCCTTGAACCGCTGGTGCTTGAAATGATCGACGGCCAGGGTCAGCTGCGCGATCGTCTGCTCCGGATCTTCCTTGAGATATTCCCGGGCGAAGGCGACGGCCTCCGGCATGCGGCCTTCGATCAGGTTGACGATGAAAGCCTGGCGCAGCAGCCCCGGGGTCTCTGGCTTTTGCTTGAGCGCGGCGCCCAGATATTCCGCCGCCGCGGCCAGATCGCCGTCGCGTTGCGCCTGGCGGCCCGACAGGTAATTGCCGATGAAGGTATTGGCGCCGGGCGCCTCGGCCTTTTCCGCCGATTTCGCGGCGACGTCTCCGGCGGCCAGGGCAAAGGCAAGACCGATGGCGAGGGGGCGAAGGAAGCGGCGGGGTGAGGTCACGGGCGAATCCCTGATCTGGTGGTCGCGGGTGGAAACGATATGGCGAGCGCATCAGTCTAGCCGAGCCGGCGGCGGGCCGCCACATCGGGGCGTCTTGGTTACGGGGAAATTCTATCCCAGGAACCTTTGGCAAAATAAGGGCAGTCGGTCATACTTCGCCCATGCCTTTTCCGCCCCGCCCCGCCCGCAAGCTGGTGCTCGCGTCGTTGGAGAACGATGGGGGGACCCGATGCGTCGATATCTTTCGCCGCGGCGACGGAAGTCATGGTTTCGAGGAGTATCGGCGCGACCCGGAAGACCCCCGCGGATGGTCCGGCGCGGCGGGCTTCGGCGACCGTGTTTTCGACACCGAAGAGGCCGCCAGAACGGCCGCAAACGGAGCCGTGGGCTGGCTTTCTGGCACGGCGTGAATCTAAAAATTTACTTGTGTAACAGGCCGTTCGGCAGTACCACTGCCTTCCGTGATTGAGCCCCAGCCGGTTTGGGCGGGCGGTACCCGGGCAGTGACGCCCAACCCCCTTCTTACCTCAGGACGCATAAATCACCCGGAAAGCGCGGTTGCTTTTCCGGTATTTCATCATGCCGTATCGGCTTGGGGGAAAGTCCCCCGGAATGCGTTCGGCAACTAGTACGGGACTTTACGTAATGACCACTGGAACGGTTAAATTCTTCAACACGCAGAAGGGCTACGGCTTCATCACCCCCGAAGACGGCTCCAAGGATGTGTTCGTTCACATCACCGCCGTCGAGCAGTCCGGCATGGCCGGCCTGAACGAAGGGCAGAAGGTTAGCTTCGAAGTCCAGAACGAAGCCCGCGGCCCCAAGGCCGTGAACCTGCAGGAAGCTTGATCCAACAGGATCCAGACTAGAATCCAGCTTCAACTGCGTTGAAGTACGGTTCCAGGGTCATCCGCCGAAAGGCGGGTGGCCCTTTCCTTTTTCAGGGGCCGTTTCCAGCGCGTTTCCAGGGCTGGTCGCGGCCATGCCCGCCCGGTCGATATATTGCATTTTTGTTACGCCGCGCCTCCGGCTACCATCCCCGGCAAAACGTCTTGGGATTTTCGCGGGGAACATCGGGTGACCGGCTATATCTTCGTGCTGGTGGCGGGTCTGGCCGCCGGCACGCTCAGCGGCGTCGTCGGGACCGGCGGCTCCATCATTCTGATGCCGATCCTGGTCTATCAGTTCGGCCCGCAGCAGGCCGTGCCGATCATGGCCATCGCCGCCGTGCTGGGCAATGTCGGCAAGGCCGTCGCCTGGTGGCGCGAGGTCGATTGGCGGGCCTTCTGGGCCTATTCCATCCTGGGTGTGCCGGGGGCGGCGCTGGGGGCGCGGACGTTGCTGGTCCTGCCGCCCCATGTGGTCGAGGTCGTCTTGGGCGGCTTCTTCCTTTTGATGATCCCCGGGCGGCGGTGGATGCAGGCCCGCGACTTCAAAATCCGCTATTGGCAATTGGCGATCATCGGCGGCGTGATCGGGTACCTCAGCGGCATCGTCCTGTCGACCGGGCCGCTCAGCATTCCGGCCTTTCTGGCTGTCGGTCTGACCAAGGGGGCGCTGATCTCGACCGAGGCGGCGGCCTCCCTTGCCTTGATGGTCAGTAAGGTCGCGACGTTCCAGCAATTGGGCGCCCTGCCGGGGCCGTTGGTGGTGCAGGGGGCGATCATCGGGGCATCGATGATGGCCGGTGCTTATCTGGGCAAGAAGGTAATGGCCCGCATGAGCCTGTCCGTGTTCGAACACGTGATGGACGTGATGTTGTTCTGTTCCGGACTGGCGCTGCTTTGGACGGCGATCAAGTAGGTCCGTCCGCCAGGGTGGTCAGCGACCGCCGCGCCGTCGTCTTCATCGCCGCGACGTAGCGTTTCTGCGGCCAGCCCGCATCCCCCACCAATTGTTCCCAATTGCGCACGGACAACAGGGTCCAGAGCAGGTCCGTCGCCTGGCGCGGCGGCAGGCCGGGCGCCAGCAGGCCGTCTTTTTTCAGCGCCGCCACCGCCGCCTCGCAGCCCTGGCGCAGGGCCGCCATGCGGTCGGCCCAGGCCTCGGCCGCCGCCGGGTCGCTGTCCGCCGCCGCTATCAGGGCGCGCGCGACACCGTGAATTTCCGGGATGTAGTTGCCCCAGGCCTCGATGAAGGCGTCCAGCCGCTCCGCCCCGCCGGTGGCGGCGCGGCTGGCGGCCAGGCGGCCGTCCACGCCCTTGGCGTCGTCGATATGGCGGGCCGTGGCGGTCAACAGGTCCGCCCGCGTCGGAAAATGCAGGTAGACGGCCTGGCGGCTGATCCCCGCCGCCTTGGCGATGTCGCCCATGCGGACGGCGGGGCCGCCGGACGATTCCAAAAGGGTCCAGGCGGCGTCGAGGATGCGGGTCGAAGTGTCGGTTTTGCTGCTTGACATGGTGTCAATATAAGCCTATTTGACGCGCTGTCAATTTACATAGTGTCAAGTAAAAGGATCGCATCATGATCAAACGCATCTTCATCTGGGTCGCCCACCCCAAGGCGGGCTCCCTTTCTGCCGGTCTCGCCGATGCCTATCAGGAAGGGGCCGAACGCCTGGGCGCCCATATCCGCCGCATGGACCTCAGCGACATGACCTTCGATATGAATTTCGACGGTTACGGCGACGATATGCCGCCGTTGGAACCGGACTTGGTTCAGTGGCAGGAGAACCTCGCCTGGGCGGATCATGTCCTGGTCGTTCATCCCTATTGGTGGGGGGCGCTGCCGGGCAAGGCCAAGGCTCTGTTGGATCGCGCCCTGCTGCCCGGGTTCGCCTATCGCTACCGCCCGAACGGAAAGGGGTGGGACAAGCTGTTGGCCGGACGGACGGCCGACGTGATCGTGACCTCCGACACGCCGCCGTTGATCGATACCTTCATCTATGGCCGCCCGGGCCGACGGGTGATGAAGAACCAGGTTCTCGGGTTCTGCGGCCTGCGCACGAAGAAGGTGGTGCAGTTCGGGCCCGTCACCAAGGCCGGGCCGGAAAAGATCTCCCGGTGGATTGGCCAGGCAGGCGACATGGGCGGGCGCGCCGCCGCGTGACCCCGCCGCCGGAACCCGTCGCCTGCGCCCCGGGATGCGTGAATTTCGCGTGAAACCGCCGCCCAGACGGGAAAATCAGAGAAATCCGATGGACACCGGCGTTTCCCGGCACTTAACGTAACGGGGTGACTTACCGGCCGCGAGGGGGAAGATGAGCGAATACGAATACGATCTGGTCGTCATGGGCTCCGGCCCGGCCGGTCAGCGCGCGGCGGTACAGGCGGCGAAACTGGGCAAACGAGTGCTGCTGGCGGAGAAACAAACGGTCGTCGGCGGTGTCTGTCTGAACACCGGCACCATCCCGTCCAAGACGCTGCGCGCCGCGACCATGCACTTTTCCGGCTACAACGAACGCTCGATCTACGGCTCGTCCTACAAGGTAAAGCAGGAAGTCACCATGGCGGACCTGCTGGGCCGCGCCGACCATGTGCGCCAGCTCGGCATCGACGTGACCCGCCACCAGATGCAGCGCAACGGCATTCAGATCGTCGCCGCCGAGGCATCGTTCCTCGATCCGCACCGTATCTCGCTGGCCCCCTGTGCCGGCGGTCCGGCGTCGGAGGTCACGGCGGCCAACGTGGTCATCGCCGTCGGCACGACGACGACGCGCGACCCCGACATCGCCTTCGACGGCGAACATATCTTTACCTCCGACGATATCCTGGACCTCCACGACCTGCCGAAAAGCCTGACGGTGATCGGCGCCGGGGTGATCGGCATCGAATACGCGACGATCTTCGCGACGCTGGGCGTGCGGGTCACCGTGGTCGACAAGCGTCTGCGGGTGCTGCCCTTCGTCGACGAGGAAATCATCGACAACCTTGTCCATCTGATGCGCCAGGAACGGGTGACCCTTCGCCTGGGCGAAGAGGTTTCGGGGATCGAGGTGGTCGACGGCGAACAGGGCCAGAAGGTCCATATCGCGCTGAAAAGCGGCAAGCACATCCATTCGGAGACCGTGCTGTATTCCATCGGGCGCACCGGTGCGACGGCGGGGCTGAACCTGGACGCCGCCGGGGTATCCGCCGACAACCGCGGGCGCATCACGGTCAACGCCGGCTATCAGACCGAGGTGGATCATATCTACGCCGTCGGCGACGTGATCGGTTTTCCGGCTTTGGCCTCGACCTCGATGGAGCAGGGGCGTCTCGCCGCCTGTCACGCCTTCGGCGTCGAAGCCAACAGCTTCCCGAACCTTCTGCCCTACGGCATCTATACGATCCCCGAGATTTCGGTGGTGGGGAAGAACGAACAGGAACTGACCGAGGCGGAAATCCCGTACGAGGTCGGGCGCGCCGTCTACAAGGAAATCGCCCGCGGCCAGATCGTCGGCGATCAGGCGGGTTTGTTGAAAATCCTGTTCGATCCGGAAACGCGCAAGATTCTGGGCGTCCATATCATCGGCGACGGCGCCTGCGAATTGATCCATATCGGTCAGGCGGTGATGTCGCTGGGCGGCACGCTGGATTACCTGCGCGATACGGTCTTCAACTATCCGACCTTCGCCGAATGCTATAAGACCGCCGCCTTCGACGGCATCAACCGCCTCTGACAGGAGGTGCCAACCTCGTGTCGCCGTAGGGTGGGGCGGTGGCGGCGCGGGCCGAACCGGACTCGAGGTATTGGTCATGGCCCCACGACCCCCATTCGATAGCCGCTTCCTCAAGTTCCTCGCCAAGCATATGGCGGTCGGCTTCGCTCTGGCGCTGACGGTCTCGGGCTTGATCGTGGCGACGGATTTCGCGGGTCTCTGGTCGCTGGTCAATCGGTCGGAGACCGGGCTGATCGCCTTCGCGGCGATGACCTTTCTGTTCTTCGTCACCTTCGCGGGCGCGCAGGTCGCCTTCGCCATCCTGTCCATGCCGGACAAGGACGATTGACGGCGGGCGATATCGCCCCGCCCTTGGAGATATTTACATCCCGATTTCGTATTTTGGCATCGATCTTGCGTATTCTCGGACGAGGCTACCGACCGCGTCATTTTGCGACGCGCCGGCAAACGGCCCCCAAGGAAAGAGCCATGACCGATACCGCGATGACAACCGAAACCGCCGTGCAGGACGATGCCAGTCTGACGGAAGATCAGCGGGCCTACCTTGAAAAAATCAACGCGATGAAGGCCGAAACCAAGCATCTGAAATTCGGAACGCGCCTGCTCGACAGCACCATGAACGCATCGACGCGGGTCCTGCGCGGACTGATCCGCGATACCTAAGGACTACATGTTCGGGTAGTTCGGTCCTTCGCCGCCCTGCGGCGTGACCCAGTTGATGTTCTGGGTCGGGTCCTTAATGTCGCAGGTCTTGCAGTGGATGCAGTTCTGGCCGTTGATCTGGAACTGCGTCTCGCCGTCCACTTCCACGTATTCATAGACACCGGCCGGGCAGAAGCGCGCTTCGGGCCCGGCGTATTCGGCCCAGTTCACGGCCATCGGGACGCTGTCATCCTTCAGGGTCAGGTGACAGGGCTGTTCTTCCTCATGGAAGGTGCCCGCCAACTGCACGCTTGAAAGCTTGTCGAAGGTCAGCTTGCCGTCGGGCTTGGGATAGTCGATCGGCTTGGCGTTCTTGGCCTTCTTCAACTGCGAATGGTCGGCCTTGTTCTTCAGGGTCCAAGGCGCGTGGCCGAAGAACAGGAAGGTATCGATGGCGCCCAGGACCAGCCCGGCCCACATGCCCCAATGGAATTGCGGGCGCATGTTGCGGGCCCGGTAAAGTTCCTTCCAGACCCAGCTTTTCTTCACCGCTTCCGTATAGGCCGGCAGGCCGTCGGCCGGATTGGCACCGGATTTCAATGCCTCGGCGACCGCTTCGGCGGCCAGCATGCCGGTCTTCATGGCGGTGTGGCTGCCCTTGATCTTGGGCGTGTTGAGGAAGCCCGCGGTGCAGCCGATCAAGGCGCCGCCGGGGAAGCTCAGGCCCGGAACGGACTGATAGCCGCCTTCGTTCAGTGCGCGGGCACCGTAGGAAATGCGCCGACCGCCTTCCAGGATCTTCGCGATCTCGGGATGGGTCTTGTAGCGCTGTAGCTCGTCAAAGGGCGAAAGATACGGGTTCTGGTAATCCAGGCCGACGACGAAGCCGAGGGCGACCTGATTGTTTTCCAGGTGATACAGGAACGATCCGCCATAGGTCTTACTGTCCAGCGGCCAGCCGATGGTGTGCAGGATCTCGCCCGGCTTGTGGTTCTCGGGCTTGACCTCCCACAGTTCCTTGAGGCCGATGCCGTAGGTCTGCGGATCGGCCGGTTTGCCTTCCGGGCCCTTGGACCGCAGATCGAATTTCTGTTCCAGCGTCTTGGTCAGATGGCCGCGGCAGCCTTCGGCGAACAGCGTATATTTGGCGTGCAACTCAACGCCCGGCTCGTGATTCGGCCCGGGGGTGCCGTCGCGGTTCAGGCCCATGTCGCCGGTGGCGATGCCTTTGACGCTGCCATCGTCGTTATACAGAACCTCGGCGGCGGCGAAGCCCGGATAGATTTCAGCCCCCATCGCTTCCGCCTGTTCGCCCAGCCAGCGGCAGACCAGACCCAGGGAGACGATATAGTTGCCGTGATTCTTCATCTGCGGCGGCGTCGGCAGGCGCAGCGAGCCCGCCGGGCCCAGCAGCATGAACTTGTCCTTGCCCGCCGGGGTATTGAGCGGCGCGCCCTTTTCCTTCCAGTCGGGGATCAGTTCGTTCAGGGCGCGCGGTTCCAGCACGGCGCCCGACAGGATATGGGCGCCGACTTCCGATCCTTTTTCGACGACACAGACGGTGCATTCCGGGTGAACCTGACGCAGTCGGATGGCGGCGGCCAGGCCCGACGGCCCCGCGCCCACGATCACCACATCGAATTCCATGGATTCCCGTTCCATCCTTATCGTCCTCGTCTCAATTTCGGCTGGTTTGAATGTGCATTTGCGAATTGCGTTATGGCATCCCTTGCCCCCCGGCTGCAACTGCCTGTGGATTCTATCGAGACTCCGGGCCGGTGTGCCGTGATAGAATTTCGCCATGACCGAGACCCCATCCCATGCCGCGGGCGATCCCGTCGCCCTGAAGGCGCTGCTGCAATGGTATCTGGAGGCCGGCGTCGACGAAGCCATCGCCGACGCGCCCCAGGACCGCTTTGCCGAGCAGGTCCAGGCCCTGGCCGCCCGCGAGGCCGCGCGCCAGGCGGCCCCGGCCGCCGCCCCGGGATTGGGCGAGGGGCCGATGCCCGGACCGGCGCGGGGGCGGGGTGCCGATCCGGCGCCGCGTGGGCCGCTGACCAAACCGGCGGCCCCGGCCCAGGTTTCGGATGAAGCCGCGATCAAGGATGCCGTCGCCGAGGCGGGCAAGGCGGAAACGGTCGAGGCTCTGCGGACGGCATTGGAAGGTTTCGACGGCTGCGCGTTGAAGAAGACAGCCTCGAACCTGTGTTTCATCGACGGCAACCCGAAGGCCCGCGTGCTGTTCGTCGGCGAGGCCCCGGGGGCCGAGGAAGACCGCCAGGGCCTGCCCTTCGTCGGGCCGTCGGGTAAGTTGTTGGATGCCATGCTGGCGTCGGTCGGCCTGGACCGGAACGGCGAAGGGGATGCCGCCGCGCTGATTTCCAACACCGTGTTCTGGCGGCCGCCCGGCAACCGCACGCCGACGCCGTCGGAAGGGGCGATCTGCCTGCCCTTCGTCGAACGGCTGATCGAAATCGTCGACCCCAAGGTGCTGGTCTGCGTCGGCGGGCCGTCGGCCAAGACGCTGCTGGCCCAGACCCAGGGAATCACCCGCCTGCGCGGTAAGTGGTTCGAATTCGGCACGCCGCGCCTGGCGGCGCCGATCCCGGCGATGGCGCTCTATCATCCGGCCTATCTGTTGCGCTCGCCGGCCATGAAACGGGACGCCTGGCGCGATCTTTTGATGCTGAAGGCCAAATTGGCGGAGGCCGGCGGGGGCTGATCTCGGGCGCTGCCCGGACCGGCTCGTATTAACCATAATTCCCAGATATGCCGGGATGCTTTCCTGTATTCACAAAATGTGGGACACTGGCGGTGTCACGGGCGGCGTCCTGATCTTGCTTGGGTGCCGGTGGGCGAATTGACGCGGCGAGAACCGCCCGCGTCGGCCCGGCCGGAAGGTTGAGGCGCCGGGGACAGGACGCTATAACGTCGCTACTCATTGAGGAGCGAACGCGATCCGCCGGTACAGGCGGGCGGAAAATGAATTAAGGGGCTTCATGGCCGGGGTCAAATCACTGGGCGTGTCCGTTCTGGCCGCGCTTTCCATTCAGATGTTGTCTGCCGTGCCGCCGGCCCGTGCCGCGGATCAAGGCTTTGCGCCTGGGGCACCGGAAATCGCCGTCGCCGCCACCGGCAAGACCGCCGCCGTCGCACCCGTGCCGGTGACGCCGCGCGAAACAGCGCCCCGCGTGCTCAGCGAAGCCGACGCCGATCTGTACCGCCGCATTTTCGACCTGCAGGACGATGGCGACTGGAAAGAGGCCGACCGGCTGATCGCCCAGTTGTCGGACAGGCTGCTGATGGGCCACGTCTTGGCCCAGCGCTACCTGCACCCGCGCAAATGGCGGTCGACCTACAAGCAATTGAAGGGCTGGATGGCCGAATACGCCGACCATCCGCAGGCCGGGCGCATCTATAAATTGTCGTTGCGCCGCCGGCCCAAGAACTGGCGCATGCCGGATAAGCCCGACGTTCTGCCGCGGCGCCCGCGTTTCCTGGAAGAGGCCGCCGCCGAGGAAGAGGCTGCCGATCAGACCGATCAGGAAGCCGAGGAAAAGGCACCCAAGGTGTTGCCGTCCAAGCGCCTGAGCCGCGCCGACGCCCGCCGTGCCCGGTCCATCAAATACCGGATCCGCCGGGCCTTGCGCCGGGGGCACACGCTGGTCGCCAAGCGGATGATCCAGTCGCGCGAGACCAAGCGGCTGTTGTCCGGCGCCGAAATGGACCAGGCCAAGGTGCAGCTCGGCACCCGTTATTTCTTCGACCGGCGCGAGGATTGGGCCCGGGAATGGATCGACGGCGCATTGAAGCGGTCGGGCGAGTACCTTCCCGACGGTCATTGGACGCTCGGCCTGATTTCCTGGAAACACCAGGATTATGCCAAGGCCACCCATCATTTCCAGGCCGCCGCCGATATCGGGTTCGACGACGAATGGATGGACGGGGCGGCCAATTTCTGGGCGGCGCGGGGCCTTCTGGTCCCCCGCAAGCCGCAGAAGGTCAGTCACTATCTGTCCGGCGCGGCGCGCCACGCGCGCACGTTCTACGGTCTCTTGGCGGCGCGCATCCTGGGCCGCGAGATCGCCTATGAATGGGCGACGCCGCCGGTTGTCGCCGGGGCCGCCGGTAAGATCGTCGAAACCCCGCGCGGGCGCCGGGCCATGGCCCTGGTCCAGGCCGGCGACGACCGGGGGGCGGAACGCGAATTGCGCAATCTGGCGCGGCTTTCGGATAAGAAACAGGCGCTTGCGATCCTGGCGCTGGCAGATGCGGGCGGCATGGCGGGCCTCGCCGTGCGCCTGTCCGACCGGATGTTCCCCGACGGCGGCGGCTTCGACGGCGCGGCCTATCCCGTTCCGGCGTTCGAGCCGACGGGCGGGTTCACCGTCGACCGGGCCCTGATCTATGCCCTGATCCGTCAGGAAAGCAAATTCAACCCCCGCGCCAAAAGCTGGGCCGGGGCGCGTGGCCTGATGCAGTTGATGCCGCGGACGGCGAGCTTCGTCGCCCAGGATTCATCCCTGCACCGTCATCACCGGACCAAACTGTACGATCCGGACCTGAACCTGCGGCTCGGCCAGAAATACATCGGCATGCTGTTGGGCGAGTCCCATATACAAGGTGACCTGCTGCTGTTGGCGGCGGCCTGGAACGGTGGGCCCGGCAATCTGAACAAGTGGCGCCGGCGGATGGAATACACGGGCGATCCCCTGTTGTTCATCGAAACCATTCCGGCCTTCGAAACCCGCCATTTCGTCGAACGGGTGCTGGCCAATCTGTGGATCTACCGCGATCGGCTGGGCCAGGACAAACCGTCGCTCGACGCTCTTGCCGCCGGTCAATGGCCGGTTTACAAAGCCCTTGGCCACGGCAAGGTGGAGGTGGCGATATTCGATGACAGCAACGACCCCGGAATTTCTGCCCGTTAACATCGCGGTTCTGACCGTATCGGACACGCGGACGCTTGACGACGACCGGTCGGGCGACACCCTGGTCGAACGCCTGACGGGCGCCGGGCATCGCCTTGCCGACCGCGCCATCGTCAAGGACGATGCCGGCCTGATCGCCGAGCAGTTCAGGAAATGGATCGCCGACCCCGAGGTCGATTGCATCATCTCGACCGGCGGCACCGGCGTGACCGGCCGTGACGTGACGCCCGAAGCCCTGGACGCCGTCGCGGAAAAGATCATCCCCGGCTTCGGCGAGATGTTCCGCTGGATCAGCTATCAAAAGATCAAATCCTCGACGATCCAGTCGCGGGCGGCCGCGGGCGTCGCCAACGGCACCTATATCTTCGTGTTGCCCGGATCGACCGGGGCCTGCAAGGACGGCTGGGACGAGATCCTGGTTCATCAGCTGGACATCCGGCACAAGCCCTGCAATTTCGTCGAATTGATGCCGCGCCTGAAGGAACACATGGCCTGATCCTTTGTGCGCTGCCTGACGATTCGGGCTGATTTCCCGGTACTTTATCCACAATTTGCGGCGTCGCTTGTGGAAAACCCGATTCCGAGAATCGGAAATTCGTCAGTTTCCTGAAAGTATTACCGGATATCCTGTGTCCCGGCCGGGATGGTGTGAATTTCGGCGCCTCGGTTTTTGCCTTATTTGATACACTTTCCGCTTCCGGAAACGGAAACGGGCCTCATCGTAAGGCCACGGAAAGCCGAAGCAATCGGCCCGTGAACGCCGTACGAACACCGCCGGTCGGCGGTCCTTCGCAAAAGTCGAAGGCGGTGGGGCGAAGGTGGAAAAGACAGAAGGTCTAAGGGGGACCCGATGAACAAGTTTATGCGCAGCCTGCTGATCGGCATGGGCGCGTCGATTTTCCTGATCGGCGGCATCGCCGGCATCGGCATCTGGGTCAGTTCCGAACCCGGCGCGGGCACCGACGTGGCCAGTGTCGCCAAGGATAGCAAACGCCACACCGTGCGGATGCGTCCGCAGTCGGTGCAGATCGGCGGCTACAGCCTGAAAAGCAAGAAGAAGGCCCAGATTCTATTGGTCTCGGTCGAGATGCGGGTGACCGGCAGCCACAACTTCGTCAAGGTCTGTCAGCTGATGCCGCGCCTGGTGTCCTCGGTCAATACGGTCTTCGCCAATCTGGTGAGTCAGACCGACAACGCCCGTGACGCGATCACCAAGAATGTGCAGGGCCAGCTCAAATACCGCTTCAACAAGGCATTGGGCGCCCCGTTGATCGACGATGTGCGGATGATCGCCTATCAGGACGAAAAGGACGTGCCGGGCACGACCTGCCCGGAAGAGACCTGATTTCACGGGCCGGCCTTTCCTTGAAATCACACAACCAGTCGCTGTGAGGCTGCGGTCAGACGGTGGCCGTCCATCGGGTTTCAATCGGCCGTCAACAGCACGATACCTAGACCTTTGGCGTGGTTGTCACTGCCCGGCAAGGATGTATCCTGCGGCGCGAGGGCTGAAAGTTAACGGCCCGGAATATCGCTCGGCGATGCCCCGGCAGCAATAAGAGGGCAGCCAAGACAGGGTCGGCAGTCTGCCGCACGCGAGGGTTGGTCTGATATCCGAGGGACGGTCGGAGAAGACAACATGCCCGGCTTGATCAAAAGCATTCTGATCTCATCCATGGTGGCCGCGGGTACCGTCGGGTCGGTCGCCGCGATCGGCACCAATTTCAATTTCGGCTCGGGCGATGTGGCGCCGGTCGATCCGGGCCCGTCGGTCGTGCGCATGGCGCCGATTTCGGTTCAGATCGGCGGCTGGACCCTGAAGAAAAAGCGCAACGAGGCGAAGATGCTGTTCGTGTCCATCGCCCTCGACGTGCCCGACGGCGATGCCCGCCGCACCGTTTGCCGGCTGATGCCGCGGCTGGTCGCCGCCGTCAACAGCGAGGTCTCGCACAACGTGCTCTATGAGGAAACCTGGAAACAGGCCCTGACCGGCAGTCTGGATCAACGTCTGCAGGCGCGGCTCAACCGGGCGCTCGGCCGAACGCTGGTCAGCGACGTTCGGTTGCAAGGCTTCGCCAGCGAAGTGGATGCGCCCCCCGCGACCTGCACGCCGACGGCCTGACGCTACCTTTGCCGGTTTGCCGGGGCTTAGCCCCGCCCTTCCAGAACGTCCCGCCGTGCCTCCAGGGCATCTGCCATGAAATCCATGAAGGCCCGAACCCGCCGGGTGTTGCGTAGGTCTTCATGGGTCAGCAGCCATAACTCCGACCGCGCCGCCGGCACCGGATCGGTGACGCGTTCCAGCCGGTCGTCGGGATCGCCCATGAAACAAGGCAGCAGCGCCAGCCCCATGCCCTGGGCCGCGCCGGTTTGCAGGGTCGTCAGATTGTTGGATCGCATGGTCACCGGCGCGCCGCCGTGGGTCGCGTTGAACCATTTCGCCGCCGCCAGATGGTCGAGTGTGTCGTCGAAGGCCACCCAGGGAAGGGCGCTCAAGCTCGCGCCAGAGGTGTTGTCCGGTTTGACGCCCTCGGCCGCATAGACAGCGAAGGCAAGGTCGGCGATGCGGCGCCCGACCAGGGTGTCCGGCGGCGTGTTGGTCGGGCGGACCGCGATATCCGCCTGGCGTTTCGACAGGTTGAAGAACTCGCTGTCGATGCGCACGCTCAACTCGATCCCCGGGTAGGCGGCGTGAAAGCCCGCCAACGGTTCGCCCAGGACGCAGGGCACCAGATTGTCCGTGGTCGTCACGGCGAGCGGCCCGCTCAGGCGCAGGTCGCGCCCGCCGATGCGCCGATCCATGTCGTCGATCGCGGTATCGACGCGCTCGGCCGCCTCGCGCATTTCATCACCGGCCGGGGTCAGGGCATAGCCCTCGCGGTGACGGTCGAACAAGCGGACGCCCAGGCGGTCCTCCAACGTCTCGACCCGCCGGAACACGGTCGAATGGTTGACGCCCAGTGCCTTGGCCGCGCC
The DNA here is from genome assembly GCA_002696205.1 of Rhodospirillaceae bacterium. GTDB lineage: Bacteria > Pseudomonadota > Alphaproteobacteria > Rhodospirillales > Casp-alpha2 > UBA1479. The sequence goes on from NZRL01000144.1 coordinate 60,843, forward strand.
CGACAGGCTGCCCGCCCGCGCGACCGCCAGGAAATACCGAAGATCATCCCAATCCCGCATCGGGGGAGTCTGTGATTGTATTTGCACTTATGCAAATGAAATTGGCAAAGAGAGTAAATTTATTTGCGAATAGGCAAGTCGTAGGGTTCTTCCACCGGCGGCGACGTGGCCGCCACTCACAACATCGAACATCAAGCCTGAGCCGACTTGAACCCAATTCCATTTGACGAGGAGTCAAACCGATGATCGACCAAAAGACCGCCCCCTAC
>NZRL01000145.1 GCA_002696205.1 Rhodospirillaceae bacterium
CAGATCGTCGCCGAAAAGCTGGGCATTACGTTCCGCCATACCATCGAAAAGCGCATCAACGGCGCCGAAAGCGTCGGGGCGCACAAGACCTCGATGCTCCAGGACGTCGAAGCCGGGCGGTCGCTGGAAACCGAGGCCTTGATCGGCGCGGTGCTGGAACTGGCCAAGATGACGGGCACGGATTGCCCGCATACCTTCTCGGTCTATTCCTGCGTCAAATTGCTGAACAAGGTGATGGTCACCCAGCATGCCGGCGTCGTCGTCCAAAGCGCGGGTGCCGCCGCCGAATAAGGCGCAACCGTCCGGGTTTTCGGAAACGGCAATTTCGGGGGCCGCGGAATTATCCATGGCCCCCGTTCCGTGTTTGCGCCCGACCGTCACCCTGCGTATAGTACAGACAAGGGGTGGAGATTGGGTTGCCGAACGTCGAATGGCCCCTTGGGTGAGGATCGATGGCACAAGCCAGCGCCAACGTAATCGGGCTGTGTGATGCGGCCCGGCAGACGGATCATCTGCCGCAGGAATGCGCGAGCTGCGTGTCGCGGCACTTGGCGGTTTGTGCCGGGCTTAATCCCGATCAGCTCAATCATCTTGCAAGCTATGTCACGCGCCGGCGGATTGATGCGGGCCAGGCGTTGTTCCAGGAAGGCGACGGGGCCGATCACGTCTTTACCGTGACCTCCGGCGTCATCAAGCAATACAAACTGCTGGCCGATGGCCGCTGCCAGGTTACCGGGTTCTATTTCGCGGGCGACCTGATCGGCCTGCCGGACGGTCCCGAATATCCGGTCACGGCCGAGGCCGTCGCCCCGGTTACCGTCTGCGCCTTTCCGCGCGGCCGGATTTCCGAACTGGTGGCGACCTATCCGCAGATGGCCGAAGCGGTGATCCTCAAGCTTCAGCGCGAAGTCTCATCCGCGCAGGACCAGATGCTTTCGCTCGGACGCCTCAATGCCGAGGAACGGATCGCCGGGTTCCTCTTGAGCCTGATGGAGAAGGCGCCGGACTGCATCAACGACGACGGCTCGTTGATCCTGCGGATGCGTCGCGCCGATATCGCCGATTATCTGGGCCTGACCGTGGAAACCGTCAGCCGTTCCTTCACCAAGTTGCGGAATGCCGGTGTGATCGGCGCCGACAAGGCGGGGGCGGTCGAAATCCTGTCCCGGGACGACCTGGAAGACCTCGCCGGTGGGCCAGGCTGACGGCGCCTTGCGCCTCCTTCATGCAAGCCCCGGTGCCTTGCGCTGAAACCAAAACGCCGCCATATCTGCTCAGGTATAAACCGTCGGAGGACGCCATGACGAACCTGACGACCGCATCCAAATCACGCGGCGCGCGCGCCTTGGCCCTGTCTGCCGTTCTGGTCGGGGGGATGTTCTGCCTGCCGGCGACGCCCGCCGCCGCGCAATCGGAAAAATCATCGCCCGAAGAATTGCTGGAAGAAGGTACGCGCCGGATCTTGCGGGCCTTCGAGTTGTTCATTCAGACCATCCCGCAATACGAAATGCCGGAAGTCCTGCCGAACGGCGACATCATCATCCGGCGCAAGAACGCGCCGTCCGGCGATGCCCCCAGCCCGGACGACATGCCCGAAGGCGGCACCAAGACCAAAACGTAAGAGGGGCGGGCGTTTTGCCCGCCCGCATCGGGATCAGTCCGATGCCTCGGCCATGGCCAGCAGTTTGGCCATGGTTTCCTGGGTCAGGTTTCCGCCCGTCAGCGCCGCGACGGTTTTCAGCGACGTATCCACCTTGCCCGACAGGAACCCGGCGGCGGCGGTCACGCCCGCCGCTTCGCCCAGCATCTTGGCGCGGGTCAGGATGGTGCGGAAGGCCCGCGCGATATCGGCCTCCGAGACCAGGACGATATCGTCCAGGAAGGCCTGCAGATGCATGAACGGGTATTCGCCGGGCCGCCGCGCGCTGAGCCCGTCGGCGATGGAATCCCAATAATCGATGGCCGTCGGTTCGCCCGCCTGGCGCGAGACATAGGCGGCGTTGGCGCGTTCGGGCTGAATGCCGATGACCTTGACGTGGGGATTGATCAACTTGACCGCCGCCGCGATGCCGCCGGCGACGCCGCCCGAGGACACGGGGACCAGAACCTGCTGGGCGTCCGGGCATTGTTCCATGATCTCGAAGCCGATGGTCCCGTGGCCGGCGACGATGGGCGGTTCTTCCCAGGTGTCGATGGCGGTCATGCCGCGCTCTTCGGCCAGGCGCTCGACCGTCGGCTGGCGGGCCAGGGCGTCGTCGCCGCAAAGATAGACCTCGGCGCCGTAGCCTTCCGTGCCCTTGACCTTGTAGGGGCTGGTGGCGTCCAGCATGACCACGGTGATGGGAATGCCCAACGTCTTGCCGGCGAAGGCGAAGCCTTGCGCGAAATTGCCGCTGGAGGCCAGGACGACGCCCTTGGCCTTCTGTTCGGCCGACAGGTGATGCAACACGTTGAATACGGCGCGGATCTTGAACGCTCCGGTGACCTGCTGGTTCTCGCATTTCAGGAACAGGGTCTCGTTCCCCATTTCCGCCGAATCCCGGGCGACGGGCACGATCGGCGTGCGCCGGATGACGCGCGGCAGATTGGCCCGCGCGTCGCGGATGGCGTCCAGGGTGACGAGTTTGTCGCGGGAAAACAGGGGGCCTTCCATGACCGGGGTTCCTTATCAGGCTGGCCCCGGGGCGGGGCGGAAAGGGTGCCTGATCGGTTTACTCCAGCACGAGGTTCAGGCTCAAGGGATCAAGTCGGCCGAGGGCGAGCAACAGCTGATAGGCCGCCGTCTTTTCGTCGTATGAGGCGGTGGTGAAATTGATCTGGGCGTTGTTGACCTCGTTCTCGGCGTCGAGAACGTTGATCACCGTTTCCTTACCGGCGGCCCGCAGTTTGCGCCGGCTTTGCGCCACTTCCGACGCGATGTTCACGGCGTTCTCCAACAGGATCACCCGCTCCCGCGCGGTCAGCAGCGCCTGCCAGGCGAGGCGGACCTGTTCCTCCACGGTGCGCGCGGCGGCCTGCAATTTATTGCGGTTGGCGGCGGTGTCGTAGGCCGCGCGGAGGGTCGAAGACCGGGTCGAGAAGCCGGAAAACAGCTCCCAATCCGCCTGAAAACCGACCGTATAATCGCGCCGCGTGCCGGCGACGCCGCCGTTGTTTTGTTCGATGTTGTATTCGCCCTGCAGGTCGATGGTCGGGTATAGGCCCGATTTGGCCTCGACCTCGCGTTGGCGGGTGATGTCGATGCTGGTGCCGGCCTCGCGGACCGCCGGGTTCTCCACCAGGGCGATGGCCAGCGCCCGGTCGAGTTCGCTGGGCACGGCGTCGACCGGCGGGCGTGGGTCGTACATGTCTTCCAGGTTGGGCGGGAAGCCGAAGACCTGCTGGTAACGGGACATGGCGTCGCGCAATTGGCCTTCGAACCCGACGCGCCGTTCCTTGGCGACCTGGAGGCGCGATTTCGCCTGCAGCACGTCGACCGCGATGCCGGAGCCCCGGCGCACCCGTTCGTCTTCCAGGTTCAACTGGCGCTGGATACGGCCTTCGCTTTCGATGGTGATGCCCAACAGGCGCATCTGGCGCAACACGGTGATATAGGCGCGAATGCCCGCGAACAGAGTGTTCTGGCGCGTGCCCTCCAGAGAAATGCCCGCCAGGTGTTCGTTCAGTTCGGCGATGCGGATCGCCGTCTTGGTGGCGTAGCCGTCGAACAGGTTCTGCGTCAGGGTGAAAGTCGTGGTGCTTTTGTTTTCGATGCTTTTGGACCCTGAGGACCGGGTCGACGGGCTGTCGATGAATTCGCGCGACGCATCGCCGGTCATGCTCAGGGTCGGCAGGCGCGCGGCCTTGGCGACGTCGATGCCCTGGCGGTTGCTTTCCAGGGTATTTCGGGCGGCCAGAATGTCGGGGTGATTGGTGATCAGGCGCGCGAGTTCGATCTCCAGCGCCGCCGCCCAGGACGCGGTCGGCGCGGCGAGCACGGCAATGGCGGTGCAGGCCGCCATCGACAATCCGGCAATCGCACGTCTGCGCACGGGTTCTACTCCCTCATGGGCCCGAGTCTAGGCCCCGGCTTCGGCAGGGTCAAACACCGCCGAATCGCCCCATTGATCCGGGGAATCTTGTAGGGAATCGAGGTTAAAGGCCGGTTAAATCCCGAACCACCGGAAGGCGGAAGGCGGAAGGCGGCGGACGCGAGTGCGTCCGCCGTCTCGCCGTTCACCAGGTATAGGACAGATTGCCGATTACCGTGAGCGGCTCGCCCGCCGAGCATAGGCCCGCGCTGCCCCGGTAATAGCAGGATCCGACGTATTGCTTGTCCAGCAGGTTCCGTGCGTGCAGGCCGAAATGAACGCCGTTCCATTCGTAATGGACCGAGGCGTCGAGCAGGAAGAATCCAGGGACCTTCAGCGTCCTGTCGCCGTCCCCCCAATGCATGCCGCGGTACCGAACGCCGCCGCCGATGCCAAGGCCCTTGAACGTCCCTTCGGGCACGGTGTAGTCGGCCCAGATCGTGGCCACATGTTTGGGGGCAGGGGTCAGGACATCGCCGAGATCACTTGGGTCGACGCTTTCGATGACCTCGGTCTCCATGTAGGTGTAGCCGCCGGACAGGTCGAGGCCGAAATCGAAGCTCGCCAATGCTTCCAATTCGATCCCCTGTGACCGCACTGCGGCGGTCTGAACGCTGTTGTTGGTGTTGCTGGGGTCCGTCTCCGTATAGTTCTCGCGGCGTAGGTCGAAGGCCGCCAAGGTCACGGAACTGCGGCTGCCCTTGGGCTGGAACTTGACGCCGACTTCATACTGCCTGCCCAGTTCCGGTTTGTAGTTCTCGTTGGACGGGTTGGTGCCGATCACCGGCGTGAAGGATTCCGCGTAGCTGGCGTAGGGTGCGACGCCGTTGTCGAACAGATATACGACGCCGGCACGGCCGGTGAAGGCGCTGTCACCCTGCTGTGAGCGGGCATCGGTCAGATTGTTGATGGTCTCGGTCACGGCCCGGTCGAACCGCCCGCCCAGGTTGACCCGCCAGTGGTCGCCCCATTCGATCTGGTCCTGCAGGTAGATGCCGGTCTGGCTGCGGGTGAAGTCCTTGCGGATGTAGGGGTTCCCCCGGGACGTCTGGGTCCCGTAGACCGGCGAATAGACGTCCAGCGTCGTCGCGCCGACGTAATCGGCGATCTGTTCCAGATACATCAATTGGAAATCCAGACCGGCCAACAAGGTGTGGCGGGACGGCCCGGCGTCAAACTTCAATTGGGCGTTGGTATCGGTATAGAGGCCGTCGAGATTGCCGTAGTTGCCGTAGACGGCGCGCGACAGCGTTCGATTGTTGGTGAAGCCCGAGGAGTAAACGACCAGATCGTTCAGATCCACGTTGTTGTAGCGGGCTTTGTGGCTGAGTTTCAGGCTGTCGCTGACTTCATGGGAGATTTCATAGCCGACCGAGTATTCCGTGCGATCGACCTTGTCCAGATCCGGCTCGCCGGTGAAGCGGCTGAGCGGGACATCGCCGTTCGGGTTGGTCTGTACGGTGCCGACATAAGGCAGGGCCTGGGAGTTTTTGGTGTCGTCTTGTTGATAATGGGCAACGAAGGTGACCGTCGTCTTGTCGGACGGCATCCAGGAAATCTGCGGTGAAATCCAATACCGGTCGTCCTGGACATAGTCGACGAAAGTGTCGCTATCGCGGACCAGACCCGTGACGCGGTACGCAAACTGCTTGTCCTCGTCGATCGCGCCGGCGAAATCGAATTTGCCCTGATACCGGTCATGCAGGCCGCTTTCGAAATGGACCGTGTTGATCGGATCCGTCGTTGGGCGTTTCGAGACATAGTTGACGATGCCGCCGGGCGAGCCCTGACCGTAAAGCACGGATGCCGGTCCGCGCGGCACTTCGACGCGTTCGGCACCCCAGGGTTCCGGGTTATAGCTGATGATGTAATCGGGGAAGGTCAGCGCCAGCCCGTCCTGATAGATGCCGTTGGTCGTCGCGTTCAGGCCGCGCATGCGCAGGTCCGTATAGCGTGGTTCGCTGCCGTAGGGTTGCGGATCAACGCCGGGCGTGTAGCGCAGGGCTTCGTTGATCTTGTTGACGTTACGGGCGTCCATCTGATCGCGGGTGATGACCGAAATTGACTGCGGCGTTTCGATCAGTGGCGTATCGGTCTTGGTGGCCGTCGCGCTGCGCCGTGCGACGTAACCGTCGACCGGGCCGGTGGCGTTTTCGCCCCGGCCTTGGATGGCGATGGTGCCGAGGGTAAGGCGGTCGTCGCCCGTCGCGTCGATCCGCGTCAGAGTGACGGTGCTGTTGGCGGTGAACTCATAGGTCAGGCCCGTGCCGGCGAGCAGACGGACCAGGGCCTGGGCCTGGGTCATCGTGCCGCTGACGCCGCGGGTCGCGAGGCCCGCCACGTCGCCGGATTTGTAGGCCAATTGCAGACCCGATTGTTCCTTGAAAGCCATAAGGCCGTCGGCCAGGGACTGCGCCGCGATATCGAAGGCGCGCTCATCCGTGCCCTGGGCGAGCTCCGCCGCCACGGAGGCGCGGTCCCCGGGCGCCGCGTCGCCGGGCGCGGCCGCGCGGGCCGGCGCCGGGGAGCCCGCGGACAACAATGCCGCCAGGGCGGTGGTGGCGAATAGGATTCTGTGGCGGTTGGTTGTGTTGGCTTTCATCATCCGGTCCCCTTGTTTGTTTTGCGGCGCCGTTACGCCGGTCGCAATATTATGCAAATGCGCATTATTCGCATTTGAGTCATATGAAAGACGGTTGGGATCGAAATCTGCTCACCCTTCGGGGGGATTTTTCCGAGGTGGGCGGCCGGGCCTCAATGCAGGATCGTCAGATAGCCGGTGACCCGGGTGACGGTCAGGCCATGGGTCGCCGCCAGGCCCCGAAGGGCAGCCGGCACCTTGTCCATGTCGAACACGCCGCTGACCTTCTCCAGCCCCGCCGCCCCGGACAGGACGATGACGCGCCCCGGCAGGTAGCGGTCCAGTTCGGCGACCGCCGTATCCAACGGCAAACTGTCGATGCGGATCAGGCCGCGGCGCCAGGCCAGGGCCGAGGCGTCATCCGCCGCGACCGCACCTTGCGGCGGTTTGCCCCGGGCGAAGACCGTTTCCTGCCCGCGGATCAGTCGCAGCGAGCTGCCGGGCCGGTCGGAGGCCCCATGGGCCGCCGGGGAAGAGACGCGGACGATGCCTTCGGTCACGGTGACGCGGGTCTGTCCGCCGTCCGCCGGCATGCCCGTGCGCACGGCAAAGGCGGTGCCGACCGCTTCCGCCACGCCGCCGCCGGCGGCGACGCGGAACGGCCGGGTTTTATCAGGAGAGACCTCGAACAGGGCTTCACCGTGGAGCAGGTCGATGCGCCGCTCGCCCTCGGTGAAATCGACGCGGAAGGCGGTATCGGTATTCAGATGCACGACCGTGCCGTCCCGCAGAGTCACGCGCTCCTGATGCCCTTGGGCGGTCTCGAAGTCGGCGCCGCCGATGCCCGGCAGCGGGCCGCCCAGCGCGATATAGACCGCCAGGCAGGCCGCCAGCGCCAGGGTCGCGATGGCGCCGCGGCGGCGGTTGCCGTTGGCCGGGCGTCCGTGCCGGCGGCCGGCGTCAAGCGCGCCCAGGCGATGCCAGAACCGGCGTTCGCGATCGAAGGCGTCGCGGTTTGCGGGATCGGCGGCCAGCCAAGCCTTGAATGCTCCCATGCCGGTCTCGTCAATCTCGCCCGACGATAGACGGACGACCCAATCCCGCGCCTGGGAGGTTCGGGCGTCTTCCGGTGGAAGGCCGTCAATATCACCGTTCGAGTCTGTCGCCATGGGATCAAAAGTCCGGTGGGGGGTGAAGCGTTCGCATGTGGGGCCGGGGGTGGTGCCGCGTCGGAGGGGCGATGCAAGCCGCGATCTCATCTGTAAGACGAATGGAAGGCGGCCTTGCTCACCCGTTCCGGCGGGAATTGTTCGTTTGCGGTCGCGTATCAGGGATCGCGAACCCGCGCCAATACGTCGATCGCCCGGCGCAGATGCTTGAATACGGCCGATGGCGACAGGCCAACGGCCTCGGCGATCTGGCGCTGGGTCATGCCGTCGAGGCGGCTGAGAACGAATATTCGCCGGGTGATTTCAGGAAGGCCCGCAAGGGCACGTTCCAGACGGCTCAGCTCATCCTGTGCCAGAAGCGTCTGTTCCGGGGTCGCCGGGTCGAGGCCACCGGTCAGAAAATCGCCGGCCTCGGCCAATAGTTCGGCGCGCCGCCGTTCCTGGCGGATGTGGTCGACCGCCAGATTGGCGGCCATGCGGAACAGATAGGCGCGGCCATTGCGGACATCGTCCTGATCGTCCAGCCCGCGCACCTTCAGATACAGGTCCTGCACTAGATCCTGGGCGGTGAACGCGGATTTTAGCCGCGCCGCCAGGAATTGCAGCAGGTCCCGTTCGTTTTCGCGAAGTGTCTGGATCAGGCTGGTGTCGGACATGCCGTGGCGGCCGCTTCCCCGGGCGTCGGTGGTGCTCTGCTTACCCGGTGATCACCGGGCGGACGCCGGGACGCTAACAAAGTTGCGAATTATTCGCAATTAGATTGTCGGCAGTGGGGGTGAAGGTGCGTTCGGGAAAGGGGTGGGCGCGTGGCCCACCCCGATCCGATTACCAGCGCGCCTTCAGGCTGGCCAGTACCGTGCGGCGAAAGCCGTAGAAACACTGCGTCGTCGAGGCGCAGGAGGAGACGTATTCTTTGTCGAACAAATTCTTGGCGTTGACTTCGAAGGTGAAGGCCGACTCCGGTAGGCGGTAGCGCAGCGCCGCATCAACCAGAGTAAAGGCCGGCACCTTGAACGTGCTGCCCGTGTCGCCGAAGGTATCTCCCGTATAACGCACGCCTAGGCTCAGACCCAGGCCGTCCAGCATGCCGGTCTTGAAACTGTAGTCGGCCCAGAGCGACGCCAGGTGTTTGGGCGTCTGGCGCGGCGTGGCGCCCAGGTCCGTTCCGGTGCTGCCGGTCACCTCGACCCGTTGATAGGTATATCCGCCGATCAGGCTCAGCTCGTCGGTGATATTGGCATGGGCTTCCAGTTCGACGCCGCGGGACCGGATTTCGCCCGTCTGGATGTTGAAATTGGTGTTGTTGGGATCGGTCGTCGTGACGTTCTGGCGGGTCAGTTGAAAGGCCGCGACGCTTAGCAGCATGTTTTTGTCCGCCGGTTGGAATTTGACGCCGACTTCATATTGCGTGCCGGTCGTCGGCACGAAGGCGTTGCCGGAAACGTCGCTGCCGGTCTGCGGTTCGAACGATTCCGCATAGCTGGCGTAGGGGGCGATGCCGCTGTCGAACAGATATGTCATCCCGGCCTGGCCGGTGAATTCCTTGTCCTTCTTTTCCTCGACCGATCCGGCGTCCCGGTCGATCGTTTCCAACTGCGCGATGTCGTAGCGCCCGCCTAGCGTCAGGACCAGCTTATCGAAGACCTTGGTCTGGTCCTGGAAATAGAAGCCGGTCTGGGTCAGGTTCTGGTCGGAGCTGTTGATGAAGGCGTTGGAATCGATGGTCGGCAGGTTCAGGGTCTGGCCGTAGGTCGGGTTGAAGGCGTCGATGGTCGGCGCGACGTTGACCAGGATGATCGAATCGTAGTTCAGGTTCTTGTAGTCGAAGCCGGCGATGACCTTGTTCTCGGTGCCCGCGACCTCGAACGTCTTTTCCACCTGATTGTCCAAAAGGAAGGATTGCAGATAGGCGCGGTCCTTTCGGATTCGGCGGTTGACCGTGGTTCCGGTGGCATAGCCTGCGAGATAGACCGTATCGAACTGCGTATGGGCGTATCCGTAGCGCATGTTGCCGCGGAAGGTCAGGCTGTCATCGAATTCGTGATCGAAGATCAGGCCGCCGGTCGTCGACATGTTCTTGTAGTTGTCGAAATCCGGCTCGCCCAG
>NZRL01000146.1 GCA_002696205.1 Rhodospirillaceae bacterium
CGAATCTCTCTAGGGACGAGCTGAAGCGGCGGATCGACGCCGCCGGCATCACCGGCGTGGACCGGCGGGTCAAGGAAGCGGTCGGCGATGCCGCCGCCGTCTACGAGGTTCTCCAGGGGCCGCTCGCGGACGCCGCCCCGGACATCATCATCACGCAGGATCAATGCGACGTCTGCGCCGTCAGCCTGGCCGATGTCGAGGCGGCCGTCTGTGATTGGACCGGCCGGGCGACCCGGATCGTCTCGTTGCAACCGATGACCCTGGAGGACGTGTTCAACGATATCGAACGGGTGGGCGCCGCGCTGGGCCTGGCAGAGAGAGGCCGCGCCGTCGCGGCCGACCTGCGAACCCGGGCTGCGCAGTTGACCGTCGAACCGTCCGGCCCGAGGCCAAGCGTGGCCTGTATCGAATGGACGGACCCGCTGATGGCGGCGGGTAACTGGGTGCCCGAGTTGGTCACCATGGCGGGGGGACGGGACGCCTTCGGCACCGCCGGGGAACACGCCCCCTGGATCGCCTGGGATGACCTCGCCTCTGCCGATCCCGACGTCATCGTCTTCATGCCCTGCGGTTTCGGCCTGGAACGATCGGCCGAGGAAGCCCATCTATTGATGAAGAAGAACCCCGGCTTTCGGAACCTCAAGGCAGCCCGCACCGGGCAGGTCTATGCGACGGACGCCAACGCCTATTTCAATCGCCCGGGACCGCGCCTGGTGGAGAGTTTGGACATGCTATGCGCCGCGTTCAACGATCAGCCCTTGCCCCAGGGCATTCAACGGTTACAGGATTGATAAATGCCCGACGGACGTGACGCGGTCGCCATCAAGGTTCTGCAATCCCTTTCCGAGATCTCGCCAGAGGCCTGGAACGCCTGTGCCGGGGATGCCAACCCCTTCGTGCGGCATGAATTTCTCTCGGCCCTTGAAGATTCCGGCTCGGCGACGAGGGAGACCGGCTGGCTGGGCCAGCACCTGGTGATCGAGGACGCGGCGGGCACCCTGGCCGCCTGTGCGCCGCTCTACTTGAAGAACCATTCCTACGGCGAATATGTCTTCGACTGGGGCTGGGCCGACGCCTACGAGCGGGCCGGCGGGCGGTACTATCCCAAACTGCAATGCTCCGTGCCTTTCACGCCGGCGACCGGCCCGCGCCTCTTGGTCAACAAAGACCTTGCGGAAGACCAGCAGCGCGAAATGGGCACGGCCCTGATCGCGGGCATGATGCAACTGGCGCAGAACCTGAACGTTTCCTCCCTGCACGTCACCTTTCCGACCGAGGACGAATGGGAGCGCTTCGGCGACGCCGGGTATCTTAAACGCATCGGTCAGCAGTTCCATTGGGAGAACAAAGGCTTCGAGACTTTCGACGACTTCCTCGCCGAACTGTCGTCGCGCAAGCGTAAGAACATCAAGAAGGAACGCCGCGCCGTCGAGGAAGCGGACCTGGAGATTCGTGTCCTTTCAGGCGACGAAGTCACCGCCGACCAATGGGATGCCTTCTTCCAGTTCTATATGGACACGACCGACAAGAAGTGGGGCCAGGCCTACCTCCGGCGCGATTTCTTCTCCCTTCTGGCTGAACGCATGGGCGAGGCCGTCGTGCTGATCCTGGTGGAAAAGGACGGCATGCCCGTGGCCGGCGCGCTCAACCTCAAAGGCCGCGATACTTTGTACGGGCGCAACTGGGGCTGTATCGCCGACTACAAGTTCCTACACTTCGAAGCCTGTTATTACCAAGCCATCGACTACGCCATTGCCCACGGCCTGAAATGGGTCGAGGCCGGTGCCCAGGGCCCCCACAAGGTCCAACGCGGCTACCTGCCGCAGCAGACATATTCCGCCCATTGGATCGCCGACAAGGGCTTCCGCGACGCCGTCTCCGACTTTCTGGATGACGAAGCCCGCGGCATTTCCCGCGAAATGTCCGCTTATGGCCGCTTCTCTCCGTTCAAAAAAGTCGATTAAAAACAACGGACTGCGGTCTATATTCCGTTTTTCTCTTAAAATGTGATGCTAGTCACGTTTCATTTACCAATGGCCGATACCCTGTACCGGCTATGCAAAGGTTCGTGCACATTTATCTGCTGACCGCGGCCGCTTTGGTCGCCGTGATGCTGCTGTCCGCGGCGGCGATCGCGGCGCCGCGCGTTCCCGATGCCGAACCGCTGGCCATCAATCCCCTGATCCGCACGGCCGCCTCCATGGCGCCCGGCGCTGATTGCATCCGTCATGCCCGCACGGGCACGGGCGAGGTGCTGGTCAACCGCTGCGACGCCTGCATGGTCGTCGGCGTGACCCGCCTGCGCCGGGGGATCGCGGTGCCGGAAGTCCGTAAATTCAATGTGATGGGCGGCATGACCCTGGACCTGCCGTTCCGTGGGCCCGGGCGCACCAACCTGGGCGCCATCTACCCCTGCAAGCAGGCCAACCTGGTGAAGCCGGAAACCATGGCCGACACCGACAAGCGTTGCATCACCCTGGAAACCGACCGCCAGACCGGCGGCGTGTTCCTGGTCAACAATTGCCGTGGCTGCCGCGCCGCCTCGGTCCTGCGCATGGCCAACAACGGCCGCCCTCTGGGCCGCCAAGCCTATGTTATCGGCGGCATGGGCAACCTGCGCCTGTCGTCGCAAGGGGCCGCGAAAGTCGGATTGATGGGCGAAGACGACTGCCCCACATCCCGCTGATGCCTGCCGGGGACACCTCCCCTATCAAAGAGCACCCAGACAGACCTGCCGCCTACGCGTCTTCGATGCATTGAAGCATTGACGCAGCGTTGGCTTCCGGCGCGGGCTACTCGACCAGCGCCGGAACCTTGCCCTTCTTGCGCTTGGCCGGCAGACGGTTGGAGCCCGGTTCGGGGAAGTCGAAGACCAGTTTGTCGTCATCGACCGCAACCAGGACGAGGCCACCCTTGGCCAGCTTGCCGAACAATAGTTCCTCGGCCAGCGGCTTCTTGATGTTCTCCTGAATGATACGCGACAGCGGCCGGGCGCCGAACAGCTTGTCATAGCCCCGCTTGGCCAGCCATTCACGGGCGGCATCGGTCAGTTCGATCACCACGCCGCGGTCTTCAAGCTGCAGTTCCAGGTTCATCACGAACTTGTCGACGATGCGCGCGACGATTTCCGACGACAGGGCCGCGAAGGGAATGATCGCATCCAGGCGGTTGCGGAATTCGGGCGTGAACATGCGTTCGATCGCTTCGGTGTCTTCGCCGACGCGGGCTTCGCGCTCGAACCCGATCGCCGGCTTGGCCAGGTCGGCCGCCCCCGCGTTGGTCGTCATGATCAGGATCACGTTGCGGAAGGATACGGACTTGCCGTTGTGGTCGGTCAGCTTGCCGTGGTCCATGACCTGCAACAGGATGTTGAACAGATCCGGGTGGGCCTTCTCGATTTCGTCCAACAGCAGCACGCAATGGGGCTGCTGATCGACGGCATCGGTCAGCAGGCCGCCCTGATCGAAGCCGACATAGCCCGGGGGGGCGCCGATCAGCCGCGAGACCGAATGGCGTTCCATGTATTCCGACATGTCGAAACGCACCAGATCGATGCCCAGCGTATGCGACAACTGCCGCGCGACCTCGGTCTTGCCGACGCCGGTGGGGCCCGAGAACAGGTAGGAGCCGATGGGCTTTTCCGGTTCACGCAAGCCCGCGCGGGACAGCTTGATGGCGCTGGCCAGGGCCTCGATCGCATTGTCCTGCCCGAAGACCATGGTCTTCAGATCCCGGTCCAGGGTCTGCAGCGCCTTGCGGTCGTCGGACGACACGGATTTCGGAGGGATGCGAGCGATCTTGGCGACCACCTGCTCGACGTCCTTGACGGTTACCGTCTTGCGCCGCTTGCCGGCGGGCAACAGCATGCGCGATGCGCCCACCTCGTCGATGATATCCAACGCCTTGTCCGGCAGCTTGCGTTCGTGGATGTACTTGATCGACAATTCCACCGCCGCCTTCAGGGCGTCGTTGGTGTAGCGGACCTTGTGATGTTCCTCGAAATAGGGCTTCAGCCCCTTGAGGATCTTGATCGCATCGTCCATCGACGGCTCGTAGACGTCGATCTTCTGGAACCGGCGGACCAGGGCGCGGTCCTTTTCGAAGTAGTTGCGGTATTCCTTGTAGGTGGTCGACCCCATGCACCGCAGGCCGCCCTTCTGCAGGGCCGGCTTGAGGATATTGGACGCGTCCATGGAACCGCCCGAGGTCGCCCCGGCACCAATCACCGTGTGAATTTCATCGATGAACAGGATCGCATCGGGCATGGCTTCCAATTCAGCCATGACGTTTTTCAGGCGTTCCTCGAAATCGCCGCGATAGCGGGTCCCGGCCAGAAGCGCGCCCATGTCGAGCGAATAGATCGTATTGCCGAGCAAGACCTCGGGCACGTCTTCATCTTCGATGCGCTTGGCCAGGCCCTCGGCGATGGCCGTCTTGCCGACCCCCGGGTCGCCGACGAACAGCGGGTTGTTCTTGTTCCGGCGGCAAAGGATTTGAATGGCGCGTTCGATTTCCTCATGGCGGCCGATCAAGGGGTCGATCCGGCCTTCGGATGCTTTCTTGTTCAAATTGGTGCAATAGGCGTCGAGCGCTTCCGAGCCCTTGCGGGCGGCGGATTCCGCCTCGGCTTCCGGGTCGGCGCCGGAGACCGTGCGCTGTTCCGACTGTCCGGGCACCTTGGCGATGCCGTGAGAGATGTAATTGACGGCATCCAGGCGCGTCATATCCTGCAGTTGCAGGTAATAGACGGCGTGGGATTCACGTTCCGAGAACAGGGCGACCAGCACATTCGCGCCGGTCACTTCCTCGCGGCCCGAAGACTGCACATGGATGACCGCGCGCTGCACGACACGCTGAAAACCGGCGGTGGGCTTGGGCTCGATCCCGCGGGGGTTGTCGATTTCGGCCAGTTCGTTATCGAGAAATTCGGTCAGGTCCTGCGTCAGGCGTTCCAGTTCGACGTCGCAGGCCTTGAGCACGGCGACGGCGTCCGGATCTTCCGTAAGCGATAACAGCAGATGTTCGAGGGTTGCGTATTCGTGATTACGCTCGGCGGCCAGGGCCAAGGCGCGGTGGAGTGTCTGTTCGAGTTCGCGTGAAAGCATCTATTCTTCGTCTCCGCTGCCGTCCTTTTCGATGGTGCATTGAAGCGGGTGTTGGTGCTGGCGCGCCAGATCCATCACCTGCGTCACTTTCGTCTCGGCGATTTCATAGGTGAAGACACCACATACCCCCACCCCGCGCTGGTGGACGTGCAACATCACTTGCGTGGCTTGCTCGTGGCCCATGCCGAAGAATCGCTCCAGGACGTGGATCACGAATTCCATCGGCGTGTAGTCGTCGTTGAGCATCAGGACTTTGTACATGGACGGGCGTTTGGTGCGCGTCCGTGACTTGACCGCCAGTCCGGTATCGGAATCGTCGTCCCGTCCCGGATCTAGGGGAGATTTCGGCGGGTCGTTCGGTCCTGTCATCTCCATCCTGTCCTTGCCTGTCGTATCCGAATTCGCGTTGCGCGAACCACAGGACACCGGCTTTCGGCACCGTCGAGGCGGCTTGCCACATCGACGGTAAGACAATTCTATTTAAAAAGGATTGTCCGGGGAAGCCCCGGAACCGGGTATCTGTGGCCGTCCTTGAAAGTTATATGGGCAGCCCTGCGCCCGCCGCCAAGCCCCAGGGCCGATCAGGCAGAAAGAAAGGACCGATCCGACAAAAAGAAAGCGCCCGGCGGAGGCCCGCCGGGCGCTTCTCTCGTCCCCGTGCGGGGAAATTTCGTGCGAATCAGGCGGCGATCGGCTTGGTCGCCTTCTCGACGGCGACCGTCATCCGGTCGGCAATCGGCGCCGAGGCTTCCTCGGCCAACTTCACGGCCATGTCGGAAATCTTGCGGCTTTCGTCCAGCGCCTTCGAATAATTCACCTTCATCAGGTCGCCCTGCAGCTTGACCACATCGTCCATGGACTTGCAGGCGAAGACCTTCTTGGTCATCGCAACGCTCTCTTCCATGTTCTTCTGGGCCATTGAGAACAGGACCTTGTTAATGTCCTGCACGCCCTTGGTCATGATGTCGTTGGCTTTGACGATGGCCTCGACGTTGTCCTTGCCGTAGGTCATCGCATCCTCATAGGTCTTGAAGGCATCGCCGCCGGCTTTCATGAAGGCGTCAATCTGTTCCTTGCTCAGGGCGACGGCCTTCTCGACGCTTTTGGCGGCGACTTCGGTGCTGGTCTTAACGACGGTTTCGACGGTCTCCTTGCCGGCTGCAACGGTCGCTTCGACCTGTTTGGGGGTCGGCGCCGGAACCGGCACGGGCGCGGCGGCTTCTGCGGGGGCAGCGGCGGGGTTCGCGGTCGCGGGAGGCTTCTTGGTCTCAGCCATCATACTCTCCATTGGGGTTCGCGGTTTGGCGATGCAAAATGCTTGCTCATCGCACGTAAATCATTGCCGCGTGTGGGGCCGGGCGTCGGCCGCGCGCAAGAGGCGTCGGCGGCGGGACCCTAATGCTGCACTGCAGCAACAGGAGAAATATAAGGATGCCCCCCGGCCGCCGTCAAGCCGTATGTGGGCACTGCACAAAAGTTTATTGGTTCTGTAACCTATTGTTTTAACGACATAATTTTTACATCGATTTCCCGCCCCTCCTTTTCTCCGCCTCTCCCGCACGCCCCGCTTGCAGCCATGGCCAACCGGGGTTAACGAATTATTCACGATGAATCTCTAGAGAAGATATTGATTCGGCAGCGAAATTTCACAAGACGCCAATCGCGGATTCGGTTACGATACAGCCGAATCGGGGGACGACGCGCCGAAGACGAGGCAAGAAGCTCATAACGGGGAAGAGAGCTCAGATGGCTGATACGACGACGCGCCCGATCGCAGACCTGGTTGCACGGAGGGGGGTAATGGCCCGCTTCACAGTGGCTGTCGTGATCCTACTACTGGCCCTGGCGGTTCAGGTCCGGCCGGCCGAAGCGAAATACGCATCCTTTATCATGGACGCCGATACGGGCGAGGTGCTGCACGCGGTTAACGCGGACACCCGCAATTACCCGGCCTCCCTGACCAAGATGATGACCCTCTACAAAGTTTTCGAGGCCCTGGAAAGCGGCCGCTGGTCCATGAACACGCGCCTGCGCATGTCGCGCCGTGCGGCCGGCCAGCCGCCGTCCAAGATCGGCCTCCCCGCCGGCAAGACGATTTCCGTGCGCGACGCGATCCTGGCCCTGACCATCAAGTCGGCGAACGACATCGCCGCCGCCGTGGCCGAGAACTACAGCGGCAAGGAATGGAAATTCGCCAAGGAAATGACCAAGACGGCACGCCGCCTGGGCATGGACCGGACAACCTTCCGCAATGCCTCGGGCCTGCCCAACCGTGGACAATTGTCGACCGCGCGCGACATGTCGAAACTGGCTCGCGCCCTGCTTCGGGATTTCCCCCAGCATTATCATTTCTTCTCGCAGACGCGCTTCGAATTTGCCGGTAAGTCCTACAAAACGCACAACAAATTGCTGCTCAGCTATGATGGCGCAGACGGCTTCAAAACCGGCTACATCCGCGCCTCGGGCTTCAATCTGGTGACCTCGGCCAAGCGTGACGGACGGCGCCTGATCGGTGTCGTATTCGGCGCCAATTCGTCCCGCAAGCGCAATCGCCTGATGGCCAAGTTCCTCGACCGTGCCTTCGCCAGCCTGGGCAGCGCCCCGGCACCGGTGATGGCCAGCGCACGGGACATTCCGACCCCCACGCCCCTGCCCGGCTCCACCGCGCAGGAAGATCAGGGCGACGGCGGCCCGCGCCGCGTCGTCGAGTTCGACAAACATTCCCGTTGGGGCATTCAGGTCGGCGCCTTCAATCGGTCGGCTCAGGCCGAAACCATGGCCCTGAAAGCGCGCAGCACCCTGCCGCAACTCCTTGACGGCGGCATCGTGTCGATCGTTCCGCTGACCAAGAAGAACGGCACGACGCTGCACCGCGCCCGGGTCTATGGGCTGAGCAAGCGCGAGGCCTATCGGGCCTGCAAGCTTCTGGAACGGCGGCGCATTCCGTGCATGGAATTGCGCGGCCCGCAGTCCATGGAAATGGCCTCGCTGAACGCGCTCGACTAAGGCCGGGCGGTAAGCGCCGCTCTCTCTCCTTTCCCCTCCTTCATCGTGACCGGCAAGCACGGGCGCCCGCCCGTGCGTGGGCTTTTGCGCAATGCGCAATGGTCTCGAACGCCGCACTTTCCCATCGCACAAAACCGCACAGCACAAAAAAAGACAGCGTTACTGCCCGATTTCATTCGGCATAATCAACCAATTGGGGCATAATCGTCGGTATGGTTGAGTCGCGATGCGCTTGGTGCCCTGCATCGCCGTCGCGACAGGGGGAGGGAGAGGAATCGCCGAAAGGCGGTTCCTCTCTGTCTTTTCCGGGTCTTGGAAAATCGCGCCCCTGGGCCGGGTCAGAGTTCCGGCGGGGTCAGGCCGCTTGCCGTCAACTGGCGGGCCAAGGCACCTTTTAGACGATCCAACGCCGCCTCGTCCGCCGCCTCGCACCGGGCAACCAGGACCGGCTGTGTGTTCGATGCCCGCAGCAACCACCAACCGTCCGCCGATTGCACCCGAACGCCGTCCATGCCGTGGATATCGATCCCCGCTTCGCCGACCAGCCGCGCGCGGACTTCCTCGACCACGTCGAACTTGCGGTCGTCGGCGCAGTCGAAGCGAATTTCCGGGGTCGAGACCGTCTTCGGCATGGCGTCCAGAAGATCGGCCAGGCTGTCATCCGTCGCGTTCAGCACGTTCAGCAGGCGTACGGCAGCGTAGAGCGCATCGTCATAGCCGTAGTAACGGTGTTTGAAGAAGATATGGGCGCTCATCTCCCCGGCCAGGGGGGCACCGATCTCCGCCATCTTGCTTTTGATGTGGGAATGGCCGGTCTTCCACATCATCGGCTTGCCGCCCAGGCGCTCGATCTCATCGAAAAAAACCTGCGACGTCTTCACGTCGGCGATGATCGTGGCGCCCGGTTCCGCCGCCAGCACATCGCGGGCCAGGATCGCCAACAGCTGGTCGCCCCAGAGCACCCGTCCCTGCCCGTCGATGACGCCGATGCGATCACCGTCGCCGTCAAACCCGATGCCCAAATCACAGCCGTGCGCCGCGACGGCGTCCTTCAACTGGGCCAGGTTCTTTTCCACCGTCGGGTCCGGGTGATGCGCCGGGAAGGTGCCGTCGATGGTCTCGTTCAGCAGGATATGCTCGCCGGGCAGCCCCGCGACCAGCTTGACCAGCGCCTCACCCGCCGCCCCGTTGCCCGCGTCCCAGGCGATCTTCAGCGGCTTGGCACCGTCGTAATCCTGCAGCAGACGCGCGACATAGGCATCGAGAATACCATGATGGCTCTCGCCCCCCGTGCCCGTCGCAAAATCCCCGGCCGCCGCCATGGCGCCGAGCTTCTGAATATCAGCGCCGAAGAACGATTTGCCGCCCAGGACCATTTTGACGCCGTTGAAGTCGGGCGGGTTGTGCGATCCGGTAACCATCAGGCCGGCGTCGGTCCCCAGATGATAGGTCGCGAAATAGAGCATGGGCGTCGGCCCGCGGCCCACCCGGCGCACGTCGATCCCGGCGGCCCGTAGACCGTCGGCGAGCGCCTGTTCCAATTCGGGCGAGCTCAGTCGGCCGTCGTATCCCGTGGCCGCCGTCTTGCCGCCGCCCCGCGCCAGGACCGTCCCGAACGCGCGGCCGATGGCGAACAGGTCGGCGGCATGCAGCGTCTCGCCGACCGTGCCGCGAATATCGTATTCACGCAGAATGGATGGGTCGAAGCGGTGACTTTCGGCCATCTCGAATGCTCCGGATCAGGCCCCGGCCGGCAATTTGGCCTTGCCGATGCAGGTATAATCGAACCCGGCCTCGGCCATGTCGTCGGGCTTGTAGATGTTGCGCAGGTCGATCATCACCGGCGCCTTCATCAACTCTTTCACCCGGCCCAGGTCGAGGGCGCGAAACTCGTTCCATTCCGTGATGATCGCCAAGGCATCGGCATCCGGCATGGTGTCGTAAGCACCTGTGCACCATTCGATGCCGTCCAGCATGTGCTTGGCTTCTTCCATGCCCTGCGGATCGAAGGCGCGGACCTTGGCCCCGGCGGCGACCAAGGCCGGCACGATATCGAGCGCCGGGGAATCCCGCATGTCGTCCGTGTTCGGTTTGAACGTCAGGCCCAGCACCGCAATGGTCTTGCCCGTCACATCGCCGCCGCAGGCGTCGATGATCTTCTGTGCCATGGCCTTCTTGCGTTTGTCGTTAATGTCGACGACCGTCTCGACAATGCGCAGCGGAGACTCCGCGTCCTGGGCCGTGCGGACCAGGGCCAACGTATCCTTGGGAAAACACGATCCGCCGTAACCCGGCCCGGCATGCAGGAACTTGCGGCCGATGCGGCCATCCAGGCCGATGCCGCGGGCAACGTCCTGAACGTCGGCGTCCAGCACTTCGCAAAGGTCCGCGATCTCGTTGATGAAGGTGATCTTGGTCGCCAGAAACGTATTGGCCGCGTACTTGATCAATTCCGACGTCTGACGCGCGGTGAAGACGATGGGCGTCTCGATCAGGTAGAGCGGACGATACAATTCGCGCATGACTTCCTTGGCGGCCTCGGCGTCCGTGCCGATGACGACCCGGTCGGGGCGCATGAAGTCCTCGATGGCCGCTCCTTCACGCAGGAATTCGGGGTTCGAGACGACATCGAACTCGGCGTCGGGCCGGGCCTGGCGGATAATCTTCTCGACCTCGGCGCCCGTGCCGACGGGCACCGTCGATTTGGTGACGACGACGGTATAGCCGTCGATCGATTGGGCGATCTCTTCCGCCGCCGCGTAAACGTAGGACAGGTCCGCGTGGCCGTCGCCGCGCCGGGACGGCGTGCCGACGGCGATGAACACGGCATCGGCGGCCTTCACCGCCTCGGCCAGGTCCGTGGTGAAATCCAGGCGCCCGGCCTTGACGTTGCTTTCGACCAGCTTGTCCAACCCCGGCTCATAGATCGGCATCACGCCTTTGTGCAGGCCCTCGATCTTTCCGGCGTCCTTGTCGACGCAGGTGACATTGTGGCCGAATTCCGAGAAACAGGCACCCGACACCAATCCCACATATCCGGTCCCGACGACGGCAACGTGCATGCTGTGACTTCCTTTGTATTCGCTAGAGGTAGGTTTTCAGGGTTTCGCGCAGGCCGTCGGCCAGGTCCGGGCGTTCCAGCGCGAAGGCGACATTGGCCTCGATGAACCCGGCCTTGGATCCGCAATCGAACCGCCGCCCCTTGAAGCGCAGACCGTGGAACGGCACGGTGCCCAGGGTCTTGGCCATGGCGTCGGTCAGCTGGATTTCACCGCCGGCGCCTTTCTCATGCTTATCCAAGTATTCGAAGACCTCGGGCTGCAGGATATAGCGGCCGATGATCGACAGGGTCGACGGCGCATCCGCCGGGTCCGGCTTTTCGACCAGACCCTTGGCCCGGGCGAGCCGCCCATCGTCGTGTTCCACATCAAGAATACCGTACTTGTTGGTCTGATCGCGGGGCACGTCCTCGACGGCGACGATATTGCCCCCGACGTCATTGTAGGCCTCGATCATCTGCGCCAGGCACCCGGGCTCGGCCTTCACCAAATCGTCGGGCAGCAGGACGGCAAAGGGTTCCCCGGCAACGACTTGCCGGGCGCACCAGATGGCATGCCCCAGACCCAGCGGGTTCTGCTGGCGCGCATAGGCAAGATGACCCGGCGGCACCATCGCGTCCTGGACAATATCCAATTCGCGGGTCTTGCCGCGCGCTTCCAGCACCTGTTCCAGTTCCACCGCATGGTCGAAGTGATCTTCCATGATCGTCTTGCCGCGCCCGGTAACCAGGACGAAATCCTCGATCCCGGCGGCGCGGGCTTCCTCGATCGCATACTGGATCAGCGGCTTATCGACGATCGGCAGCATTTCCTTGGCCATCGCCTTGGTCGCGGGCAGGAAGCGCGTGCCGAGACCGGCGACGGGCAGGACGGCCTTCCGGACGGGAGCGTTCATGGCGGAACTTTCTACTGTGGGCGGTCTGCTGCGAAGTCTCAGCGGCGAAAGTCTATTCGCCGCCCGGTCCGGGCGGCGGCGGGGCTTTTTTGTGCCATACCGCCTGTTGCACCGCAACCGCGCGATTTTCCGCCCTCCATCGCCCGGATTCATCGGCTTTGCGCCAATGCCTCGACGGAACGTCATGCAACCGTAACCGAATCGCTTGCCGCTTCAATTCCCCAGCAAAACCGCCTTTGCCTCGTTGACTTGCGCCGCCAGATAGTCGGACCCACCATGATCGGGATGCAGGCCGGAAATGATTCGCTGATAGGCAGCCTTGATCTCTTCCTTGCTCGCCCCTTCTTCCAGCCCCAGAACGGCCAGCGCCTGAGCGCGGGACATCGGACCGGACGCCGGACCGCCAGCGGCGGCACCGGCCCCCTGGCCGCTGCCGCCGCCTGAAGACGCCTCCGCCCGTTCCCGCCAATCGGGATGCGTCCGGTCGAGATAGGCCTCGAGAACACGCACCGAGTCCGCGTCGTCGGTCCAGCACTGACGCAACAGGTCGATCAGGTCGTCGAGTGACATGTCTGCCAATCGCCGCCCGGTGAACGGACCGTCGAGAACCTCGCCCCAAACCTCGCCCGTATCGTGGTCCAGGCCCATGCGCAGAAAGCGTGTTTCCACGTCGGAGGTCTGGCCCGTCTGCGCCCCCTGCCCGGCCCCGGTCATGCGCGAGAAGTTCTTGGCCGTCCGGTAGACCTGCCGTGCCCGCAACAGCATGGGCAGCAAGACCGAGGCCGCGAACATCGCCCAGGCAAACCGTCCGGTGATGATGAAGAAGAGCGCCGCCGCGACCGCCAAACCGCCGACGACGAAAAACAAAACCTTCTTCAATGTCTTTACGTTCGCTGTCGCATACCAACGTACGCCCAACAGAAACGCAGCCAGCAGCGCGACACCGAGAATCAAATACGACACGGCCTAGTGTTCCCCACCCTTCATCTGGTGCGCGATCCGCAAGACCTCGCCGCCCTTGGCCTCGGCGAGGTTTTCCAGAGCCAGCCGTCCGCCCGCCGCATAGACGGCGACGGCGGAAAGAAGCTCTTTCAACGTACCGGCACTGGCCGTATCGAACGAACAATAGGCCCCACCCGACAGCTTGGCGATCTGCTGAAAAGCGAACCCGGCGATCGGCTCCGCCCCTTCGTGGAACATGAAGACGGGCACGCCCAGCAGCCCCAATTCACCTGCCGACTTGCCCAGGGCGTCCACGTCTTCCTCGCAGCAATCGCCGACGTAGACGACGGCGTTGACCTTGCGGCGCCGGGTTTCGTTGACCGCGTGCTTGAGAAGCTTGCCGATCTGGGTCTCACCGGCCAGGCAATCAACGCCTGTCATCAGGCGGGTCAGTTCACCCGCGTCGCCGGTCCATTTGGAGACCTTGAATTCACCGAAACCGCGAAAGAACGCCAACTGCACGTCCAGACCGCCCAGTTCGCGGGTCACCAGGAACATCTCACCCTGCAGCCGCGCCGCGCGGTCCCAGGTCGGGCGCCGCGAGGCCGTGGCGTCCATGCCGAACATCAGGCGCCCGCGCCCCCCGGCCGTGGCCTGCACGGGCGCCTTCGCGACCTTGTCCAGAAAGGCGTCGATCTCGGCCCGCTCGGCCGGCTTGCGGGGCAACTTGTCTGATCCGCTCATGGCGAAAAGATAAGGGGTTTGAAGGGGCTTCGCCAGAGAAGGCGCGCTTGGAAGGCGTTATTCCGCAGAACCCGACGCCGGCGGCAGGTGCAGTTCGTTGATCAGCGCCCGGACCTCCTGGCGGGCCGACAGATGCGACATCGACATGGCCGCCGGGTCGCCGGTTTCCTTGATGTCCATGATGGTCAGGCCCGCGAGGAACAGTTCGCGGAAAATCACGCGTTCGCCGAAGCCTGGCAGAAAACGGAAACCGATCCGCTTCGCCAATTGCTTCAGCGCTTTTTCCATTTCCTGCCGGTTTCGGGAATCCAGCGGGCTCAGCCGGTTGCGCAGAACGATCCAATCGACATTGCCGCCATCGCGCCGGGCGCGGGCGATCTTGTGCTTCCAGACCATTTCGGCATAGCGGCTGGGCCCCTTGACGATCAACTCGTCGCCCAGTTCGACCTTCGCCAGGACATCCAGGTCGACGAAGCTGTCGTTCAGCGGCGTGATCAGGGTGTCGGCATGGGAATGGACTTCTTCCGACAGCGGCGTCGCATGACCCGGCGTGTCGATGATGACAACCTCCGCCGTGTCCCGCGCCTGGGCCAGAACCTCGGCCAGCATTTCCGTGCCGTCGCTGTCTTCGCCGGGGGCGACCTCCAGGTATTCCGGCATCGGCACCTTGCCCGGGATGGATTGGGCATAGGCCCGTCGGTTTTCCAGGAACCGGCGGAGCGATCCCTGGCGCACGTCCGTGTCCATCACGGCGACGGAGCGGCCGGCCCGCATCAGGCCGACAGCCAAATGCATGGCCGTGGTCGATTTCCCGCTGCCGCCCTTTTCGTTGCCGACGACGATGATGTGGCTGTTCATATGCGGGCCGGTCACGCCGGGCGCATCCAGACGGCCGTGTCGTGGAAGGCAGCCCCACCGCCCGGCAACGCCGCGTCGGCGCTGACGATCGTGTTGATGCCGCGTCCTTCGACGAAGGCGTCGTTGGGCCAAATGCCTTCGACCACGACCGTATGCGCCTGCAAACCATCGAACGGCCGGACGTGGACGACGACGCTGCCCAGGTCGTTACCCAGGCGGACCTGATCGTCATCCGCCAGGCCGAGTGCGGCGCAGGTGTCCGGATGGATCAGGGCCGTCGGGCGGCCTTCCTTCTTGCGGCTCGACGGCGTTTCCGTGAACGAGGTGTTGAGAAAACGCCGCGCCGGGGCGGCGAC
>NZRL01000147.1 GCA_002696205.1 Rhodospirillaceae bacterium
TCTCTCTCTCAGGATGGTGAGGTTCACGACTGTCTCTGCAGCCGTCAGCGCTGAGAATGCCGCCCTTCTCCGCCGCCGCACGCGAGCACGACCTCAGAGTGGCCAAGGCCGCCGCGGGCGGTCTGTCGACCCTGTTCTTTCCCAAGACCGATACCATGCGCGGCAACACGGGCGACGGCTACGCCGCCGCCGCGCGCGCGGGCGCCGATCTGGTCGACATGGAACAGGTGCAGTTCCTGCCGTTCTGCCTGGCCTCCCCGCCTTCTTATGAAGGTCTTCTGGTCGGCGAGCCCTCGACGGCCTGTTTCCTGGGCGTCCTGCGGGACCGCCACGGCAAGGTGATCCTCGACGGCGTCTATATGCGAACCCGCGCCGAATGTTCTGCCGCGATCATGCGCGCCGTCGCCGACGGGCGCGGCACGGACATGGGAGGTGCCTATCTGGACATGACCGGCAACGCCAAGCTGCCCAAGTCGGGCCCCTACTTCATGCGTTATCTGGAAACGGCGATGCCGTCGGCCTATCGCACGGCGCGCCAGGCTTTGCCCAAACCGGCGGTGCAATGCGCCGAACCCTGGGAAGTCCGCCCGGCGGCCCATTACATGATGGGCGGGATCCGGGTGAACGCCGACGGGGCGTCGGTCGGCGGGCCGGACGCCGGGACGATCGATGCCGGGATCGCCGGTCTGTTCGCCGCCGGACAGTCCATGGGCGGCGTGTTCGGCGCCAACCGCCTGGGCTCCACCGCGTTGACGGAAAACGTCGTCTTCGGCCTGCGGGCCGGGGCGAACGCGGCCGCGGCGGCCCGGGGGGCAAAGACGGAGGCGGATGCCGCGCCGGCGTTCCAGCCGTTGATCGATGCCTATCAGGCGCGGTTCGGCCAGGCCGGAACGGAGGCCCCCGCCGTGCTGAAGAAGGAATTGCAGGACACGGCCTGGGATTGCATCGGCCCGGCCCGCACCGCCGCCAGCCTGGACCGCATGGATCGGGTGATCGCCGATTTGACCGCCCGCGCCGGGAAATCCGCAATTCCCGATTACGGCCTGTGGAACCAATCCTTCGTCGAATTCGCCGAGTTGACGAACCTGTTGGATGTGGCCCGCGCGGTCAGCGCCGCCGCCCGCGAACGGGACGCCAGTGTGGGTGGCCATGTGCGTTTGGATCGCGGCGATGTCTCCCTGCTGTCCGCCCCTTACTCGACCGTCGTTCGGCGCGCGGGCGGCGGTGCGGGCCAAGTGCGATTTTCGGCCTTTCGTGCCGCCCGGCCGCGCACGCCGATCGGCCGCTTGATCGCAATCCGCCTGGGCGATGCCTGGCGCAAGGCCCAGAACCGGGCACTCAAGATGCTGCCTGACGGGGTTCTCGACGGCATTCTGGAGAAACGTTACCAGGCGATTCTCGGCCCCGGAAACAAGGCCAAGGAAATTGCCCCCGGGAGCCCCGCCGGCGCCGTTGCCGACCCCCCGCAATAAACCGGCCGACCCTCGTCCCGCCCGATTGATCGAAAGCCCCCCCACCATGCCCGACAGCCTGAAAGTCGATATCGTCACCACCCGCAACGGAAAGCAGGACGTCGTCACCTATGACTACCAGACGCGGTTCGACAAAGAACGGCCGATGGCGCTCGACGTGCTGTTACAGGCCCAGGCGACGGCGATTCCCGATCTCGCGTTCCGCTACGGCTGCCGGGCGCGCAATTGTGGGGTCTGCACGATCGACGTTAATGGGAAGCCGCGCATCGCCTGCCGTGCGCGGGTGCGCGACGGCGATCGGATCGAGCCCATGGCGACGCTGCCGGTTCTCGCCGACCTCGTCGTGCGGCGCGACGGCATCGCGCGGCAGATGAAGGGTCGCCTGGCGTCGGCCCAGCGAACCAACGACCTGAATGTCGAAGCGCCCGAGGACTATCACGCGCTGACGGCCTGCATCGAATGTTACGCCTGTCTGGACGGCTGCCCCATGCATGCGCGCAACGCCGATGCCCCGGCCGGTGATGCGGCGTCTGCGCCGGGCGACGGATACAGATGGGGAAATCCATTTTCGTTGCTGAAATTGCAGATGCTGCGCCTCGATCCCTGCGTCACCGACGCGGGCAAGGCGGCGGCCTTGGACCATGCCGTTGATCTGGGGCTCGATGCCTGCGTCGGCTGCCCGGGCTGTAAATGCGGGGTCGGCATCGATCTCAAGGGCAAGGTCGTCAAGGAATTGCTGAACGCGGCCGGGGACCGGCTGCCGCCGGACGAAGCCGCCGCCGACAATTAGTATACAAATCGGCCAAAGATCGTCAGGGTGCGATCAGGTTCGTCAGGCATAAACCGGGCATTCGACCACCGACCATGCCTGGAATTTTGCCGTGCCTACATACCGCCAGACCCGCCCCGCCCTTCCCGAATCCCGACACCCCCGGACGCCCGACGTATCCGCGCGATTGGCGGCATTAGCCGGTCTTGCCGGATGCGCGGCCCTGATGGCCGGTGCCGGCGATGCGGCGGCGGCACAATGCCCCGCATTTCCGAGCGGCCCCTACGCCGCCCCGGTCAGTCACGACCGGGTTGCCGGGTATGTCGAAACAAAGCTCGGCGGCGATTGGCGGGCCTATATCGCCCAACAAGTCGACCGGCTCCGCCGTCTCGACGCGGTGAGGGCTCAGGGCAAGGCGCTCGCGGTGCGCCATGACGGCGGCGCGGCCCGGATTTCAGGGCCGGAACTCGACCATTACATTTCCGTAACGTCAGACCGGATCAAGGTTCTTCGCTGTCTCGCCGGTGAAACGACCTCTCCGGCGGCCAAACTGGTCGCGGTCCTGCCCAAGCCCGTCACGTCCGCGCCGTCGGGATCGAACCAAGCCTCCGCCGCCGATCTGAACAATTTCGCGACCGCCGCCGGCGGGACCGAGGTCGCGGCGGCGCCCCAGGCGCCGGCCCCAAAGGCGTCGCAGAAACCGCAACTGGTTCACGTCCCCCTTCGAAACGTAAAGGCCCAGCCGCCGGCCCCGAACCTGGACGTGGAAATCACCGCCGTCTGCAAGGGCGACACGACGATCTTCCGAGTGTCCAACATGGGCGCGGCCTTTCCCGAGCCGGGATCGATCTCGATCTATCAGATCGGGGCCGCCGGACGGAAGTTGATTCGCACCCGGCGCATGCAGTTGAGCGAGGGCCAGAGCGCGACCTTCGAACTGAAGAAGTACCTCAACGCCACGGGTCAGTTGGGCCTGTTTGTCGAGCCGTCCTGGTATCATCGGGCGACCGGCCTGGATGCGGCCATCGCCTGCAACTGATCTTGGCTCGGCCGCCGCGCCGATTACGGATCGCGGCTGAGCCCCTTGGCTTCCAAGGCTTCCAGATACCCTGCCCAGATTTCTTTCTGGCGGCTGCCCATGTCGTAGAGGTAGTCCCAGGAGAAAATGCCGGTATCGTGCAGATCGTCGAACTTGAGCCGCACAGCGTAGTTGCCGACCGGTTCGGCGCCGATGATGTTGACGTGGCGGCGCCCGGCGATCACCGTTTTCTGGCCCGGGCCATGGCCCTGAACCTCGGCCGAGGGGCTTTCGACGCGCAGCAGCTCCGCCGGAATGCGGAAGGAGACGCCGTCGTCGAAATCGATCTCCAGCACCTTGTCGTCTTTCTTGATGCGCAGCTCCGTCGGGGTCTGACGGCTGCCGCCCGCCGCGTAACCGCCGGTCATGGGGCGGCTCCGGCGCCGTCGGCTTTCAGCTCGCGTGCCTCGTCGGGCAGCATGATGGGAATACCGTCGCGGATCGGATAGGCGAGGCCCGCTTGGCGGCTGATCAATTCACCTGCCTGGGCATCGTATTCCAGCGGCCCCTTGGTCACGGGGCAGACCAGAATTTCCAGAAGTTTCGCGTCGACCTTGCCGTCGCTCATGGCGTCACGCCTTTCCTTTGACGAAGGGGTTCATGGTCAATGCGAGGTGCCGCCGGGCGCGGGCGCCGGGCCGCGGGCCCCCATTTCCAACAATTCGGTCAGCAGCGCGCCCCGCGTGGCCGGGGTATCGCTTTCCAATAAGGCCTGCTTTTCCCTGAGGTCGAATGGGCAGACCATGGCCAATGAGGTGACCAGAAGCGCGTCCGGAGCCTCCTCGATGGCTTCCCAATCGGTCTTCAGGCCGTTGGCGTCGAGATAGCGCGCCGCCGCATCCAACAGGCGCGCGCGGTCCAGGCCCGCCGGGATATCGTCGTCGAGGTCGTCCGTGAACGGGGTGAAATCCGGGCGCACCCGCCGATAACCGTTCTGCACGGCCAGTTCATCGGTGACGCGAAACCGGCTTTGGCCCAACAGGGTAATCAGCAGCCGCCCGTCCCCGGTCTCGGAAAAGCTGACGATCCGCCCGCAGCATCCGACGGGATAGACCGGCGGGTTTTCGCGCAGGTCCGGATCGCGCGGCGCGTCCTCGCCGGGTTGCGGCTTGGGCTGAATCATACCGATCAGGCGGCCGTCGCCCATGGCATCGATGATCATGTGAAGGTAGCGCGGTTCGAAAATATTCAGCGGCAATTGCCCGCCGGGCAACAGCAACGCACCCGGCAGCGGGAAGATCGGCAGAACGTCGGGAAGGCCGCCGGTATCCGAATATTTCGCGCCATGCGCCATTGCGGGCGGAAGCCTCTTTTAAGAGAACAGCACCGACGACAGGCGCCGGCGGCCGGACACGGTCAATTCATGGGCGCCGCCCAGGGTGTCG
The DNA here is from genome assembly GCA_002696205.1 of Rhodospirillaceae bacterium. Lineage (GTDB taxonomy): Bacteria > Pseudomonadota > Alphaproteobacteria > Rhodospirillales > Casp-alpha2 > UBA1479. The sequence continues at coordinate 4,705 of NZRL01000147.1, forward strand.
AAAACCTTCACCAGCTGCTTGCGCGCGGCTTCGTCGTTCCAGGCCTTGTCGCGGCGGACCAATTCCAGAAGCTCGTCGATGGCGGCTTCCGCGTCGCCGCGCGCGAACAGCGCGACAGACAGGTCCAAACGTGCCTGATGATCCTTGGGATCGGCCTCGACCTTGGCGCGAAGCTCCACCGGATCGCCGGTTTCACCCACTTCCTTGGCCAATTCCAGGGCCGACGCGGCCGATTCGACATCCGCCTTGGTGCGGATGTTGGACGGCAGCGAGGTCAGGATTTCCTCCGCCTCGGCCAGCATGCCCAGGGCAATCTGTGCCCGCAGAATACCGGCGATGGCGGTGTCGTTGGTCTGATCCTGGGCTTGGATTTCCTTGAAAATCTCCAGCGCCAGTTCGTTTTCCCCGGCGTCAAGCGCCGCCTGGCCCTGTTCCAGCGCCTGGTCGAGCGGTGCCTTGGCGCCGTCGGTCAGTTTATCGATGAAGGCCTTCACCTGGCTTTCCGGCAGCGCACCCATGAAGGCGTCGACCGGTTGGCCGTCCTTGAAGGCATAAACCGTCGGCAGGGACTGCACCCGCAATTGGGCGCAGAGGTCCTGGTTCTCGTCGGCGTTGATCTTGACCAGCTTGACCAGACCGGCGGCCTGGGTGACGACCTTTTCCAGAACCGGCGTCAGCTGCTTGCAGGGGCCGCACCAGGTGGCCCAGAAATCGACCAGGACCGGGACCTCTTTGGAGGCCTCGATGACGTCCTGCATGAAGGTCTGGATATTGCCGTCCTTGATCACCGCGCCGTCGCCCGCGGGCGCGCCGCCGGGACCGGCCATGCCGGGCGCACCGGGGGCCATGGGGGCGCCGTTCCCCTGGCCGTCCGTGGGCTGGGCGGCGTCGGTTTTCGGAGCGGTCGAGCCGTCGGGGTTCAGGATGAAAGCCATGGGGGGAAATTCCGTCTGTTTATTTTAAGTGTCCAAATGTCCGGCGCCGATGCCGGGATTGTGCCGGGCCAATCTGCCCCAAAGATGGCGGTTTGTCTGCCCTGTCGCAAGGGCCGGGGCGGATGAAAGCAATGTCCGCGGGTTATACGCCGTCCGGCGGCGGCCCGTCCAGGTCGGCAATCGCCGGGGGATGTTCGGTGGCCTCGAGAAAACGGACCAGATCGGCGGGCGAAAGCGCCGTCGTCGCGGAATTGATCAGCGGATGGAAATTGACCAGCTCGGCCTCGGTCAGGGCCTTGTCCAGGACAACCTTCACCTGGCGGTCGCTGTCGTTGATCGCGGCGAAGGGCGTGACCGATCCGGGCTCGACCCCCAATACCTCGATCAGCGCCTCCGCCCGGCCGAACGACAGATGGGCGGATCCGATGCGTTTCTTCAAATCCTTCATGTCGATGGCGCGGTCTTCGGCGGCGACGACCAGCCAGAGCTGCCCCTTCTTGTCCTTGAGGAACAGGTTCTTGCAATGGACGCCCGGCAGGTCGCCGCGCAATGCCTTGCTTTCCTCGACGGTGAACACGGGCGCGTGGTCGGTCGTCCGCGCATCGATGCCAAGATCGGCGATATAGCGGAGCAGGTCGTCTCTGGACTTATGCATGGCGGCGCGATGTTTCTCTTGGTGGATGGTGGCGGGAGGGCCGGTCAGGAATACAATTTTCCGCCCCCAGGGTGCAATCGCGCGGCAAAGTGGGGGTCATTGCATTATTCTTTCACTTAAGCCCTTGCATTGCCCGTGCCTTCCCGTATATATCCCTCCCTCGCTTTCAGCGACGCGGGCGTAGCTCAGGGGTAGAGCGCAACCTTGCCAAGGTTGAAGTCGTGAGTTCGAATCTCATCGCCCGCTCCATTTCTTTCTTCAACTAGACGTGTGCAGTGTCCTTGCGGCGCGCGGTCATGCCGACCGCGGTCCGATGCCGTCGGCATCACCCTGAGTGGTGTAGATCGTCAAGTTCCGCGCCGCCATGTCTTGGATTTCACGGTAAAAACATTCGCAATCGATCATCCAGGACCGGGACCGGCTCAGGGTGAATGGGCGGAGCGCCCCCGAATCCGTCAGTTCGTCGGTGATCCGGTCGCGCACCCAGGTATTGAGCGCCCCATCGATGCGCCGTCCGACAAGATCGGCACGATACCGGCGGAGTGGCCGTGATATCGGTTCGCCCGAGGGCGCGATATAATCGACGATCTCCGCTGCCTCATAAACCTCCAAGGGAAAGCCGGGCCAGGTGTCCTCCACGACATGATAAAAACTGACCGGGCCCAGGGTGATGCCCGCACCGACGATTTTGCCGCCCAGTTGGTGAACCCGCGCCAGCGGTGAAGCCGAATGGCAGATTCGGTCGTCCTCCGCATGACCGCCCACGATGAACGCTGCCTTTGGTCCTTGGGCGCATACCGATGCGAATGGATGGCTGCTGCGCAAGGTTCCGGGCAGGGTCCGGAAGACCTCGGTCACCCACCCTGTCTCGGATGGGGCAGTTCGCAAATCGACGGTGGCACGGTCGGGACCGAAAACCCGGTCCGCCCGGCCGTAGGCGGGCATGACCAGGGTGCCTTCCGGTCCGACCGCTTCCTTGAAAGCGTCGATCACGGTTTCAGCGCCGCCATCCACACGGCCCAGGCTCGCCAGAGAAACATGAAGACAGAGAACGTCGCCCGGTACGACGCCCGCGGTGCGCAACTGGCCCACTAGGGTTTCTTGGCCGCAGGGGGAGGTGGCCGCGCGGGAGAGGCTCCGAACGGCGTGGCGGGCCGCGTAGAAGGGCGCTTTGGCCATGGCGTGGAGGGGGCGTGGAACGAAACGATGGAGCAGCCGGCGGGCGTCGTCGAACCGTCGGCTCACAAAGGGGTCATTCCCGCCAAACCTGGGACCTGGGCGAAGGTGACGAAGGCGACGTCCGACCGGTAGGTGTCGCGCATGCGCCGGACATACTCGCCGAGAGCCTGCAGCTGATCGTCGTTGACGATCTTGGAATGGCTATTCAAAGAAAAAAACAGGGACGCTTCGTCGTTATGGCGGCGGATGAAGGAATCGGTAATCCGCATCAAGCGGTCGACGTCGCCGTTGTTCAATTCCAACAAATCCCAGCCCGGCAGTAGACGCCAGCGGATCAGGTTGGCCTTCGCGGCGAGGCGTTCGACCAGGCTTGGCCGTACATCCGTTTGCGAACTGGCACCGTTCAATGGGGGGGCGGATCTGCGTTCAGCCGCCCGGCGCAAGGTCGCCTGGGCGGCCGGCCATATTCCGCCCAGCCCCTCGGCGCCGGCTGCAATGGGCACTTCAAAGAGGCCGGCATTCTCGGTGGCCGAGGCCGTGCCGATGTCGTCCATCCAATAGTTCGCTTCCCGGGGTAAGCGGCGAAAATCGATCGCATGGAGGTCCGACTTGAGATACATGTCCGGCACGACGCTGGAGTCCACGAGATACCCTGCTGCCCGCAGGCCAGCAAGAATGCCGGCCGCGTCGGGCTGAAGGCAATATCCGCCCGCCCGGTAGGCGAGGCAGGTGTAGTCGGGATCCTGAGCGCCGATCACCTCTTCAAGATAGGATTTCGCCCGGCGCCCCAAATCATCGGCCAGGGCACGTGGCGTGGTGCCGTTATCCCGTGCCGACGAGGACAAGGAAAAATTGTCGCCCTGGGTGCGATAGTGTGATGTTCCGTCTTCGCCGAAGGTGAAATCTGTGTATAGCCAATGCGGATGCAGATGCGCTTGCACGTCATGACCCCGCGCGACGATTGCGCGAAGTTGTTCCTCAACCGCATCGACGAAATTGTTTTTACCCAGCTCGCGGTACCGCCACAGGCAAGCGACATCGCAAAAGAAGGTCATTGGGGCTTCGGCCTCGGCGAGACGATCGAGCATCTTGTCCGTAGGCGCGCAGAGCACGTCCGTTTCCGGCAGATGGTTGGCACCGAAAAACAGTTCGTAGTCGTTGGACAGAAGGACGTATTTCATCGGGGTCCACGGGCCGGAATTGCGCTGGCCGGCGCTGTGTCATGGAACGAGCCTGGCCGGTAAATTGCAGCGGAAGATGATGCCCTTTACTCGGAAAGATTGTCAACCGACGCTACGGCCCCGGGTCGCCTGACGTTCGCCGATCAGGCGCGCCACGAGCGCCAATCCGCCGATGGTGACGAAAGGCACAACTGGCGCCAGGTAGCGATCCTCCAGATAGACCAAGGCATAGGCTGCCGGATAGGCCGCGACGAATAGCCAGAGGGCGCCCATGGCCAAGTCGCGGCCGGACAATTCGTCGGGCCGACCACCGGCCGCTTTTACCCCCTTTAAGACGACCACAGGGACGCCGGCCAGGAACAATGCCGTCAATAGAGCAGAACCCAGCCGGGCCAGGGTCCGGACGGCCAGCAGCGCAACTTGATCGATCCGACCGTGATCGACCAGGTTGTCCCAGATTTTGCCCGGGCCAGGGAACGGCGTCGTGCCGCCCGCCCACAGGCTGAGGCGTTCCGGCCCGGCAAGGGGCATCACCGGCAGATAGGCGTAGCGCGGGTCCAAGCGGCTCAAATAAATGCCGCCGCGGGCCATCGGATAGCGTTGCCAATGCTCGGCAAACAGCTTGTCCGCGTGCCGTGCTACTGCAAGTGCGTTCATGCCCTGGACGGTCTTCAGGTATTGATTGATCTGGGAGAAGACAACGCCTGGATTGTCATTCAGCGCCACCCGCGTGAAGGGCGCTTCGGCCAGCAATGGGTCTTCGGCAAACACCGGATATCCGTTGCGCGCCAGATCGACCACCGGGTGGTACATGGCGGTCTGGGCAACGGTGGTGATGAATCGCTCGCCCGTACGCATCTGGTTCCAGGCTTTGTAGGCCTGGATGCCGGTGAGAAGCGGAATTAAGAAGACGGCAAGCATCAGTAGCGCGCGCCCGACCCGTGCCGTACCGGACCCGGTTGCCGTTTTCCATGCCCAGGCAAGGACCAGCGGCCAGAGGGCGAGATGCATGATCGCCCCCGCCTCGCGCAGCAGAAAGGCAAGCAGAAGGCCCCCGCCAAGAGCCAGCGCCTCCCGCAGGGTAAGGGCCCGTCCGATCACCAGGGCGCGGCCCGCATGGGCGGCGATGCCGATGATCAGGCTGGCGTGCAGGCTGTCGGTCAGAAGGCATTGATCAAGCACGAAGGCCAGGCCCAGGCCGTGCGCCAAGACCGAGGTGACAGCGACCCAGGTCCTCCCGCTTAGGGCAACGGCCAAGCGCCAGAGCATAGCCGAGGCGCCTAGCGACACTCCCATTTGGAAAACGATCAGACCCCATTCCCAGGCGTTGCCAAACCCGAGCTTGAACAAGGCCATCAATGCCGGATAGCCGACGGCCCTTACGGCTGTGAGCGGAATCAATTCGGCCGACAGGTCGAGGTCTCGCGCCCAATCGCCGCCGGCAAGGATTGCCTCGGCAAATAGGACATAGTCGGAGCTGTCGGGCAGGGTGACCGGTCCCAAGGTTGCGAGAAACGCGCTCTTTAGCAGCGCCAAAAAGGCCAGGGTCGTCAGCAAGGCGCGTCGGTTGTTCATATGGTCGGCCTCTTCATCCGTGGCAGGTGGTCGGTCCCGGTCCGCCCGACTTATCGGTGATTTTGCCGGTTGGCGGAAGGACGAAGGCTCCGGAGCCTCCACGAAACTTTAGCTTTCCATAACAAGCCTCTGATTATAGGCTTTTATGCGTTGCTCCGTTGTGTCCGGCGGATTGTTGTGCTCGGCGGATTGCCGAACCTCGGCATCCCCGGCCGAAGAATGCCGATGCTGGCCGGAACAACCGCGAGGGCAAAATCTCCCCGCCGTCTCGGGCGCAGATCCGGGGGTGGGCATCATCTGGGAGGGGTTCATGCCGGTTAAACGGGATTTGAAGACCGACGCACTGTTGAAACAGGTGTCGAAACTCATGCGCGCCGGGCTGAAGGGCGCCAAGGCCACCACCATGGTCCATTACGCGGACCAGTACTTCGCCCATATGCCGCCGCAGGACATCCACGCCCGTGATGCCGAAACGCTTGCCGGGATCGCCAAGAGCCATTGGCAGACCGCCGCGGTCCATCGCCCCGGCAAACCGTCCGTTCGTGCCTACCGTCCCGACGGCAAAAAGGACGATTGGTCGTCGAACCACACGATCGTCGAAATCGTCACCGAGGACATGCCCTTCCTGGTCGATTCCCTGTCGTCGGAAATGAACCGGCGGGGCCTGACCGTGCACCTGATCGTTCACCCCATCCTCAAGGTGAAGCGCGACGCCAAGGGCCGGCTGGTCCGTATCCTCGACGCCGGCGAGCCCGAGGACGGCGCGCGCATGGAATCCTGGATGCATGTCGAGGTCGACGAGGAGACGCCCGAAGGTGAGCGCGATATCGAAAAGGGCGTCCTCAAGGTTCTGGAAGACGTCCGCGCGGCGGTCGAGGATTGGCGGCCGATGCGCGAACGCATGGGCCAGGTGATCGACGATTTCCGCCAGACCGCCGGGGACGCCGCCCAGGAAGAAGCGACGGAAGTGCGCGAATTCCTGCGCTGGATGCACGACAACAATTTCACCTTCCTAGGTGCGCGCGATTACAAGGTCTCCGGTTCCGGGGCGAAGACGTCGGTCGCCGTCGATAAGAAATCGGGCCTGGGCATCCTGCGCGACATGAAAATGTCGGTCCTGACCTATTCGCCGGACCTGTCGAAGGTGCCGCCGGAAGTCCGCGCCTTCATCGCCGATCCGGGGTTGATCGTCGTTACCAAATCGAACCAGCGGTCGACCGTGCACCGCCCGGTGCATATGGATGCCATCGGCATCAAGACCTTCGATAAGAACGGCAGGGTTTCGGGCCTGCGCATCTTCGTCGGCCTGTTCACGTCCGCCGCCTATAACCGCAGCCCGCGTGACATTCCGCTGTTGCGCCGCCGGTTGCAGCAGGTTTTCCAGCGCGCCGGCCTGCCGCCGTCCAGCCACGACGGCAAGGCGCTGATGAACATCCTCGAGACCTATCCCCGGGACGAGCTGTTCCAGATTTCCGAAGACCAGTTGCTGGAAACCTCCATGGGCATCCTGCATCTGCAGGATCGCCAGAGAGTGGCGCTCTTCATGCGGCCGGATAATTTCGGGCGGTTCGTGTCCTGCCTGATCTACGTGCCGCGCGATCGATACACCATGGATCTGCGCGAACGCATGCAGGACATTTTGTGCGAGGCGGTCAACGGCCGGGTCTCCAATTTCTCGACGCTGTTGGGCGATGCGCCGCTGGCGCGCCTGCACCTGATCGTCGCGACCGAGCCGGGCAACGTGCCCGCCTATTTCGTCAAGGGACTGGAAGGGCGGCTCGCCCGTGCGTCCCGGACCTGGGGCGACGATCTGGGCGTGGCGCTGGCCGAGACCTTCGGCGAAAAGGAAGGCCTGCGCCTGGCGCGCCGCTTCCAGGATGCCTTCGGTCCCGGGTATACCGCGCAATACGCGCCCGGCGACGCGGTCAACGATATCGTCGTGATCGAGGAAGCGCTTTCCGCCGACCATATCGGCCTGCACCTTTATCGGCCCGATGGGGCGACCGGCAACCATGTGCGGTTCAAGGTCTATCATCCGGACCACGCCGTGCCGCTTTCGGATGCCCTGCCGCTGTTCGAACACATGGGTTTCCGCGTGATCGACGAAAACCCGCACGAGGTTTCCTGCGACAACGGCGGCGGCGCGCAAAAACTGATGATCCACGACTTCGGCTTGGAAACCCGCGACGGCGGCGACGTCGATCTGAAGGCGATCAAGGAGAAGTTCGAAGACGCCTTCGCCCGGGTCTGGCGCGGCGAGATCGAAAGCGACGGGTTCAATGCGCTGGTCGCGCGCGGCGGTTTGGGCTGGCGCGAGGTTCTGGTGCTGCGCGCCTATTGCCGCTGCCTGCGCCAGATGGGCATCCCCTATTCCCAGACCTATATGGAACAGACCCTGGCCCGCCATTTGGGCGTGGCCAACATGATCGTCGATCTGTTCATGACGCGGATGGTGCCGGACGGCATTTCGGCCAAGGCACGCGAGAAGAAGACGGCGGCGTTGCACGCCAAGATGCGCGATGCGTTGGAGGCCGTGACCAGCGCCGACGAGGACCGCATCCTGTCGCGTTTCATTAATCTGGTCGATGCGACGATCCGCACCAATTTCTTCCAGCCCGCCGCCGACGGCGGGCACAAGCCCTATGTCTCGTTCAAGTTCAAGTCGCGGGAAATCGACGACCTGCCGCTGCCGCGCCCCTTGCGCGAGATCTTCGTCTACAGCCCCCGGGTCGAAGGCGTGCATCTGCGCTTCGGCTTCGTCGCCCGCGGCGGCCTGCGCTGGTCCGACCGGCCGGAAGATTTCCGCACGGAAATCCTGGGTCTGGTCAAGGCGCAGCAGGTCAAGAACGCGGTCATCGTGCCGGTCGGCTCCAAGGGCGGCTTCGTCGTCAAACGGCCGCCGACGGACGGCGGGCGCGACGCCTTCATGGCCGAAGGCATCGAATGCTACAAGACCCTGATCCGGGGTTTGCTGGACGTCACCGACAACCTGGACGGCGCCAAGGTCGTGCCGCCGAAAAGCGTTTATCGCTGGGACGACGACGACCCCTATCTGGTGGTCGCGGCGGACAAGGGCACGGCGACGTTTTCCGACATCGCCAACGGCGTTTCCATCGACTACGGCCATTGGCTGGGCGATGCCTTTGCTTCCGGTGGGTCGGTCGGCTACGACCACAAGGGCATGGGCATCACCGCCAAGGGTGCCTGGGAATCGGTCAAACGCCATTTCCGCGAAATGGGCACGGACATCCAGAACGAAGACTTCACCGTGGTCGGCGTCGGCGACATGTCGGGCGACGTGTTCGGCAACGGCATGATGCTGTCCAAGCACATCAAGCTTTTGGGCGCGTTCAACCACATGCATATCTTCGTCGACCCGAACCCGGACCCGGCCAAGACCCATGCGGAACGGGTGCGCATGTTCAATCTGGGCCGATCATCCTGGACCGATTACGACACCAAGCTGATTTCCAAGGGTGGCGGGATTTATGAGCGCAGCGCCAAGACCATCAAGCTGTCGCCGGAGGTGCGTGCCTGCTTCGGCATCACGAAGGAAATCGTCTCGCCGAACGAACTGATCCTCGCGATGCTGAAATCGCAGATCGACCTTTTGTGGTTCGGCGGCATCGGCACCTATATCAAGGCGGCGACGGAATCCAGCGCCGACGTCGGCGACCGGGCCAACGATTCGATCCGCGTCAACGGCCAGGACCTGAACTGCAAGGTCGTCGGCGAGGGCGCCAACCTGGGCGCCACGCAGAAAGGCCGCATCGAATACGCCATGAAGGGCGGGCGCCTGAACACGGATTCCATCGACAACTCCGCGGGGGTCGATTGCTCGGACCACGAGGTCAACATCAAGATTCTGTTGGGCGCGGTGATGGCGAAGGGTGGGCTGACCGAGGCGCAGCGCAACAAGCTGTTGGCCAAGATGACCGACGAAGTCGGCGAACTGGTGCTCAAACATAATTACAGCCAGACCCAGGCCCTGACCTCGACCCAGGCCAAGGGCGCGCATACCCTGGACAATCAGATCCGGCTCATGCGGATGCTGGAAAAACGCGGCATTCTCGACCGGACGGTCGAATTCCTGCCTGACGACGAAACGCTGGCCGAACGCGCGGCCCAACACAAAGGCCTGGTCCGCCCAGAACTTTCCGTGCTGATCGCCTATGCCAAGAACTGGCTTTATGACGAACTGCTCGCGTCGGACCTGCCGGATGATCCGCATTTGCTGGACGAGATCGTGCAGTACTTCCCGTCGGACCTGCGCGTCAAATACCTGGATGAGATGAAGACCCACCGCCTGAAGCGGGAGATCATCGCGACGCGGGTGACCAATTCCATGGTCAACCGGGTCGGCGACACCTTCGTCACGGAATTCATGGAAAAGACCGGGCGCAAGCCGTCGGAAATCGCCCGTGCCTATACGATCGCCCGCGAGGTCCTCCGCGCCCGCGATCTCTGGGCCGAGATCGAGGCCCTGGACAACAAGGTGCCGACGCGGGCCCAGACTTCGATGCTGGCCGATATGAACCGGTTGTTGGAATGGGTGACGCTGTGGTTCTTGCGGAACGGCAAACCAGGTTTGGACATCGGCACGCATGTCGCCGAATTCGCCGCCGGGACGGCGCAACTGGCCGATAATATTTCCGCCGTCGTCCCCAAGCATTACATCGACGACATGAAAAACCGCGCCAAGCCTTACCTGGACGACGGTGTGCCGCCGGCGCTCGCCCACAAGGTTTCCCATCTGGTGAACCTGTATTCGGCCTGCGACATCGTCGGCCTGGCCAATCGGCGCAAGATGGATGTGCGCGAAGTCGCCAAAATCTACTTTGCCGTGGGTACCCGGTTCCGGCTCGGCCGCCTGCGGGCTGCGGCGAGCAATCTGGAATCCGACGACCATTGGCAACAGTTGGCCGTCGCCGCCTTGGTCGAAGAGGTCTACGCTCATCAGCTGGCCCTTGCCTCCAACGCCCTGGATCATTTGTCCAAAGGCAAAAAGGACACGGACAAGGCGATTGCCGCCTGGGTCACGCGTAATCAGGCGGCCGTGGATCAGACGGAAGTGCTGCTCAACGAGCTTTGGACGACCGAGGTCAATGACCTTTCCATGGTCGCCGTGGCCTCGCGGCAGTTGCGCGCCCTGGCGGACGCTCAGGCTTAAGGTAGGATTTCAACGCCGACGCCATTTATTCCAACGGCTTTGCGAATTTAGGATAGACAGATGATCTTGTTTCCCCACTATGGTGGAGCTATCTATGGCGATGAATAAGGCGTTGAATCCGCCCGCCTTTTAAGAGAAAGTCCGGCATGACGTTTCCCGATGATAAATTCACCGATATCGGCGCCTTCGCCGATGCCTATTTTCAGGCGTCGCAGGCGGCTCAGGCTTCCGTCGACCGGATTGCGCTGGCGCGTGCCGGGGCTTTGCTCGCCGGCGCCTATGCGGCGCGCAAATCAATCTATGTCTGCGGCAACGGCGGATCGGCGGCGATTTCCAATCATTTGGTCTGCGATCACCTGAAGGGCGGGCAGACGGATACGGACCTGCGGCCCAAGGTGGTTTCCCTGGCGTCCAACATGGAAACCATCACGGCGATCGCCAACGACATTTCTTATGGCGAAATCTTCGTCTACCAACTGCGGACCCTGGCCGACGAGGGCGACGTGTTGATCTCGATCTCGTCCTCGGGTGATTCGGAAAACGTCGTGAAGGCTTGCCAATGGGCGCGTGACAACAATCTGGCGGTGATCGCCATGACCGGTTTCGGCGGTGGGCGCACGCGCGAGATCTGTGACGTCAATTTGCATGTCTTGGGCGATAACTACGGTGTCGTCGAGGATACGCATCAGGCGTTGATGCATATCCTGGCCCAGTTTATCCGTCAGGATCGGATGCCCTCCGAGGTCATCAAGGAGCGCAAGTTCTAGTCGTGCTTGCCGAATATTGCTGATTGGGCAACAAAAAAGGGCCGCACGCGCGGCCCTTTCCACTTTATGACTATTCGGTTGCGCTTAGTGCTTAAAGTGCCGCATCCCGGTAAAGACCATCGCCAGACCGCGTTCATTGGCGGCGGCGATGACTTCGTCGTCGCGCACGCTGCCGCCCGGCTGGATGATCGCCGTGGCCCCGGCCTCGGCTGCCGCCAACAGGCCGTCGGCGAAGGGAAAGAAGGCATCCGACGCGACGACCGAGCCGATGGCCCAGCTTTCGCTGTCGCCTGCGACCTTGGCCGCGTCCTGGGCTTTCCAGGCGGCGATGCGCGATGAATTGACGCGGCTCATCTGTCCCGCCCCGACACCGACGGTGGCGCCGCCCTTGGCATAGACGATCGCATTGGATTTGACGTGCTTAGCGACCGTGAAGGCGAAGGTCAGATCGGCCATTTCGGCCTCGGTCGGGGACCGTTCGGTGACGACCTTCAGGGTATCGGTCAGCCCGGCATCCCGGCCCTGCAGCAGGTAGCCGCCGGCAAGCGAACGTACGGTCATGCCCTCGATCTTGGGGTCGGGCATGGCGCCCGTGGTCAGAACGCGCAGGTTCTTCTTGCGGCTCAGAACCTCGCGCGCGGCATCGTCGATGTCCGGTGCGATGATGACCTCGGCAAACAGATCGGCGACGGCCTCCGCCGTCACCGCGTCCAGCGCCCGGTTGAAGGCGATGATGCCGCCAAAGGCGCTCTCCGTGTCGCAGGCGAGTGCGCGGGCATAGGCCGTCGGCAGGTCGACACCGACCGCGACGCCACAGGGATTGGCGTGTTTGACGATGACGCAGGCGGGGCCGTCGGTGAATTCGGAGACCAGTTCGAAGGCCGCGTCCGTGTCGTTCAGGTTGTTGAAGCTGAGCTCCTTGCCCTGCAGCTGTTCCGCCGTGGCGATGCCGGGGCGCGCGGCACCTCCCGCATAGAAGGCAGCCTGTTGGTGCGGGTTCTCGCCATATCGCAGAACCTGGCGCAGTTCGCCGCCGAAGGTCATCCGCTTGGGGAAGGTCTCGCCAAGTTGATCGGCGAACCAGCCGGAAATCGCTGAATCATAGGCTGCCGTGCGGGCATAGGCGGTCGCGGCCAGTTTCTTGCGGAACTCCGGCGTCGTCGCGCCGCCGTTTGCCTGCATCTCGGCGATCAGGGTGTCGTAATCGCCGGCATCGACGACCACGGTGACGTCGCCGTGGTTCTTGGCGGCGGCGCGGATCAGGGCCGGGCCGCCGATGTCGATGTTTTCGATGCAGTCGTCGAATTCGGCGCCCTTGGCGACCGTCGCCTCGAAGGGATATAGGTTCACGATCAGAAGGTCGATCGGCTGGATGCCGTGGTCGGCCATGGCTTTTTGGTGTTCGGCGTTGGCGCGCACGGCCAGCAGGCCGCCGTGGATCATCGGCTGCAGTGTCTTGACCCGGCCGTCCATGATCTCGGGGAAGCCCGTGAAATCGGACACTTCGACGACCGGCACCCCGGCGTCGGCCAGCAGCTTGGCGGAACCGCCGGTGGACAGAATCTCGACGTCCTGGGCGGCGAGGAAAGCCCCCAATTCGGCCAGGCCGGTCTTGTCGGAAACGGAAATCAGGGCGCGGCGGATCGGTTCGGTCATCCTTGTTCGGCTCTCTTTGCTTTTGTCGGTTCGGGGGAAATCGGCGCTTCGGCGATTGCGCCGGTAAACTCGGGAACAAGATCCGTGACGATGTTGGCGGCGGTCTGTAGGTCGCCCGCGCGGCAAGCGTCGGTCAACCGTTTGAAGGCGGCCTCCACCTCGGCAATGGCGACCAGACGTGGTTTTGCCAGTAACACGCCCGGCTGCACGGTCGGGACGGGGGCTTCCTCACCGTGGAAAATTTCTTCGTAAAGCTTTTCGCCCGGGCGGATGCCGGTGAATTCGATCTTCACATCCTCGTCGGGAACTAGGCCGGCCAGACGGATCATCTGCCGGGCCAGGTCGACGATCTTAACCGGCTTACCCATATCGAGCACGAAGATGCGCCCGTCGGCATCGCTTTTGACGCCGAGCGCCGAAGCGGAAAGCACCAGTTCGACCGCTTCACGAATGGTCATGAAATACCGCGTCATTTTCGGGTCGGTTACCGTCAGGGGCCCGCCGGCGGCCAATTGGCGTTCGAACAGCGGTACCACCGACCCGGTCGACCCAAGCACGTTGCCGAAGCGCACCGTGATATAGCGCGTTCCACCGGTGCCGCGGCCTTCGACGTCCATCGCCTGACAGACGATTTCAGCCAGGCGTTTGCTGACCCCCATGACGCTGGTCGGGTTGACGGCCTTGTCGGTGGAAATCATCACCATGGCGAGCGTTCCCGCCGCCCGTGCCGCGCGGGCGACACAGAAGGTGCCCAACGCGTTGGTATCCAACCCTTCGGCCTTGTTGTTCTCGACCAGGGGTACATGTTTGCGTGCCGCCGCGTGAAAGACCAGCTCCGGCGCGTGCTCGGCGAATACCCGCGTCATCTGACCGGCGTCGCGGACATCCGCCATGACCGGAATGCGGGTGATTTCCGGATAGCCTATCGAAAGTTCCTGGTCGATCTCGTAAAGGGCGAATTCCGATAAATCCAATAACACCAAGGCCGCCGGCGCCAGCTGGCAGACCTGACGAGCCAGCTCGGCGCCGATGGAGCCGCCCGCTCCGGTCACCAGGACGCGTCGTCCTTTGACAAGCGCGGCCATTGCATCCCGATCGAGCGGGGTCTGCGGTCGACCCAGCAGATCCTCCACCGCGACCGGACGGAGCGCCACTTTGTCGGTCAAGCCGTCCTTGAAATCGGTCATCCGGGGCAGCCGCGCCAGGTTCAAACCCAGCCGTTCGGCGTCGGCCAACAGTCCACGAACGACCTCGCCGTCCATGTTCGACCGTGTCAGCACCACGCGCCGGGGTTGGTCTGGCGTCCCTTCAAACCGCGCGGCGGCCTTCGCCAAGTCGCCGACAGTGCCGATGACTTCGATCCCGCGAATGAATTGGCCGACCCTGTTGGCCCGTTCGGACAGCAGGCCGACGACCCGGTACTCCGCCCATTCGGAGGCGGCGAGGGAGCGAATGAACAACTCGGCCTCGTCCCCGGCCCCGGCCAGCAGCACCGGGATCCTGTCGTCCCGGCCGTCTATGGACAACGACGGTGCCCGCCGATCCTTGAGAATGCGGTGCACGAAACGGGGACCGCCGAGCATCCCGATCAGTAGAATCCATTGGATTGCGAACAGCGACCGGGGGAAGTCCTCCAGCCGGACCCAGGCGAACATGGCGATGAGAAAGATCAGGACCGCCAGCGTCACCGCCTTGGTGATGGCCAGCAGGTCGTTGATTGAGGCATAGCGCCAGACCCCCCGGTACAGCCCCATGACATAAAAAATCAAGGCCGTCTCGGCAGTGAAGAACAGGCCCGCCGCCGTCATCACATCGACCGGCTGGGTCCAGAGGTCGTCGCCCATCCGCAGATAAAGCGCCAAAGGAAATGACGCCGCGGCCATGAAAATGTCATGACCGTAGGCGACCCAGCCTCGGGGAGGTATGCGGCGGAATGCGTGGCTAAGCAGGTTCATTAGGTTATGGGTACCGTTGCCATGCGGGCGGTGCGTCAGCGCCCCTGGTTTTTACCATCAATTAGCGGAAGCTCAAGGCCCGGCGAAAGCGTTTCACCGCCTTCAGGCGCCGGGGGGCGGCGGCACGTCCCGGCGCCCGGCCTGCCACAACGCCCCGAGCAGTACGATGACCGGCACAGCCGCCAGCGCCCAGGAAGCGATGACGCCGAGACGGTCGTAGAGCAGCGAAATGACAATCAACACGATGTTGCAGGCAAGTACCCGCCAAACTACCCCACCGTGGCCAAA